>NZ_CM178725.1:3304187-3611571 GCF_058680895.1 Caulobacter sp. GSs2
GCAAAGATCGACCGGCTCCATGGCCACCGGCGTGACCTCGGCGCGGGCCAGTTGCACGAAGCCGTCGGCCAGGGCCAGGGTGCGGCGGGCGCAGGCAGCCAGCCGGTCCGACACGTCTTCAGGCAGGTCGGGCGTCGTGGCCAGCAGCGCCAGGATCGAGGTCTGGGGCGAGCGCATGTCGTGGGTCAACAACTGCAGGGCCTGCTCGCGCTGACGCATCGCGGCCGTGAGGGTGGTGATGTCGGCCAGGCGCACGATCCAGCCGGCGCTCTCGCCAGCCTCGTCGCGCCGGAACACGGTCTGGGACTGATAGGCGCGACCGTCGCTCAGGTGCAGATCGACCGGCTCGATTCGCTCCGCCTCTGGCGGCCAAGACTCATCAAAGGTGCGGCCCAGGGGCTCCAGGGCGTTGAGCAGGGAGGCCACCGAGGCGCCGGCCAGGGGCAGGTGGGTTCCGCGCAGCAGGGACTGGGCGGCGGCGTTGGCGGCGATCACCCGCCGTCGGACGTCCAGAACGATCGTGGCGTCGGGGAGGCTGAAGAGGGCGTCGGCCGAAAAACGACGCAGGTCCTCGATCCGGTTGATGGCGGCGCCCAGGCTGAGCGCCTGGCGGGCGACGAGATCGCTCTCGAAGCCCTCGGCCGGCGGGGTGTGGGTCACGGGCAAAAGGCGGCTTAGCTCGCGGCCCAGCAGGTCGCTGACCCGGCCCAACTGTCCCCAGCCCCAGACCAGCGACACGGTCGCCAGACCGATGATCGTCGCTACGGGCGAAAGCCAAAGGTCGAGGCGCCAGAAGAAGGCGCAGCTCAGCGCCAGGGCCAGGCTCGACAGGCCCAACACCAGCATCAGATTGGCGCGCGGCGGCAGCACCAGCAGGCCCGCCAGCAACAGCCAAAGCAGGCTGAGCGCGAAGGCGATGCGACTGACCAGACCGGCGGGGCGGATCATCGTGCCGCTGCGCAGTCCGTCAAGGATGCTGGCCTGAAGCTGGACGCCGGTCATGCTGGCCGCGTCGGGCGTCACCGGGGTCGGAAAGGCGGGGCCCAGACCCGGCGCGGTCATGCCGACAAAGACGGTGCGACCAGCGATCAGTTCCGATGGGACATCGCCGGCCAGCACGTCGGAGAACGAAAGGCGTGGAAAGCGATCCGGCGCGCCGGCGAAGGGGATCAGCAGGCTGGTCTCAGCGCCGCGCGTGATGTCGCGCGCGTCGAACGCGTGCGTGGCCCGATGGACCACGGTCATCAGGTCCGGACGCAGGTCGGGCCCAAAGGCCTCGAACGGCGCCATGCGCCTGACAACGCCGTCCGCATCGAACATGACATGGACCAGGCCCAGGCCGGCCGCGCCGCGCGCGATGTCTGGACGCGGTCCAACCAGTTGCTGCGGCGCGCCTTCGCCCGGGCCGGGCTCGATGAATTGCGGCAGATAGACCCGTCCCGACAGGGCGATGGCGTTGGCCAGGGCGACGTCATCGCTGGGCGTGGCGGCAGGCTGGCTGAACAGCACGTCATAGACAATGGTTCGCGCGCCGGCCTGGCTGAGATGGTCGATCATCCGGGCGTGGGCAGTGCGTGACCATGGCCAGGCGCCCATGTCCCGAAGGCTCCTTTCATCGACCTCGACGATCAGAATCGAGGGATCGACGGGCCGCGCCGAGGCGCGTTGCAGGGCGTCGTAGAGGATATTGTCCAGGCGCGTCGTAAGCGGGCTGGCGGTCAGGCCGGCCAGGGTCAGGCTGGTCAGGGCAGCCACCAGCAGCCAGGTCAGCAAGCGCCGGCGCGGTGACGCGGCCGCCTGGTCAAGCCGTCTTTCGGGCGAGTTCAAGATCTAGCGACCGATCTGCAGCGTCTGCATCGGCCCGATTTTTTCGGCGAAAGTCCCGCCCTTGAAGCGCACCGCGCTGACCCGCCAGCCATAGGTTCCGGGCGGCAGATCGGTGAGAGTCAGTTGCGGTTCGGACAGGCCCGGCTGGTCGATGATCGGCGAGGTCGCGTCGGCGCCCGTGAAGAGCTGGAACCGGTAAACACGCACGCCATCGCCCGCCGCGCTCCAGCGGAACAGGAAGTTGCGGTGCTTGCCCGAGGCCTGGGCGCTGGGCGGCGCTCCCGGCTCGAGCACGTCCAGATCACGGTCGAAGCTGTAGTCAGCGGGCAGCCCCTCAAGGCCGCCGGTATCCAGAGCGGTCAGACGGACGAAATAGGTGCCGTTGGCGATCTCGCCGAACTCGGCGGCGGGGGCTTGCGTGTCGGCCTCGGCGAAGACCTCGACAAAGCCGGCGTCGCGCGACAGGGCCAGGCGATAGGTTGCCGCGCCCTGCACGGGCTCGACGGCGAAGCGGACGATCTTGTCGCCCTGGCGCTGGCCGCCTTCGCCCAGCTTGGGGGCGGGCAGCAGGGCGATCGGCGCGCTGACGCCGGCCGGCGTAGCGCTGACGCCGAAGCCGGCGGGCACGGGGGGGCTTTCGGTCGAGGCCGAGGCCAGGTCGACGCCGACTGCGCCTTTCAACACCTCGGTCTGGGCCTTGGCGCCCGTCGGGTCCTGGCCGACGCGGAACTCGGTGCCGCGCACCGCCGAGATCGAGACCGGGGTGCGCACCTCGAAACGTCCGCTCGGATTGGGATTGGGCGTGGCCGAGATCGTCCCGCGGCCCCGGTCCATCTGGAAGACACGCTGGGGCGCATTGTTGAGAATGGTCTGGCGCATGCGATCGATACGCAGGCTGGTGTTCGAGGGCAGGGTGACGCGCGAGTCATCGGCCATCTCGAAGGTGGCGAAGCCGCCGGGGCCCGTGATCAGGCGCTGGCCCTCGACCAGCACCATGCCGGCGCGGGCCGGGGCGCGGGCGCCGTTGGTCTCAAGATCCACAGCGCCGCTGACAGCGCTGAGCCGCGCGTCGATGGGTGTGCTCTTCAGCAACCTTGGATCGATTTTCAGCGTCGAGCCTATTCGGAGGGCGCGCGGCCGGGCGATCTGATTGGCGCGCTGCACCTCCAGATAGTCGCCGGGCTTGTTCAGATACGCGGCCGCCAGACCGATCAAGGTGTCGCCTGGCCTGATCACATAGGCCACGGGCGTATCGATCGGCGGCGCTGCGAAAGCCGCGGTAGCGGTGGTCAGGCCCAGGATGGATGCGAAGGGGCCGGCGGCGAGAAGAGTCAGGTCGCGCTTGGACGTCATGCTTGGGTCGCTCCGGCTTCGGCGTCCGCTTCACGGCAGCCCTGTGGGTCACAGGCCTCCAGACGATAACCGAAACCATAGACCGTCGTCAGGCGAAAGCCGTTGGCGGGACGAAGCTGCAGCTTTGAGCGCAATCGCGAGACATGGGCATCCAGGGTGCGGGTCTCCAGATCCGGACGCTGGCCCCAGACCCGGCGCAGCAAATACTCGCGCGAGAGGGGCCTGGCCAGGTTGTTGAAGAGGATCGTCGCCAGCTGGAATTCCTTGGGCGTCAGGGCCTCGACATGGTCCTCCCAACTGGCCGTGTGGGCGCCGGGATCCATGCGATAGGGGCCGTGCTGCTCGATCTGCTGGGTGGTCGAGGGGCGATAGACCCGACGCGCCAGGGCGTTGACCCGCGCCAGCAGCACCTGCGGCTGCAACGGCTTGACGATATAGTCGTCAGCGCCGGCGTTCAGGCCCTCAACCAGATCGGCTTCGATCGAACGGCTGGTCAGCAGCAGCACGGGCGGCGGCGTGCTCAGCATCTCGTCGAGGCGGCGCAGGGTCTCGATGCCGGACAGATCGGGCATGTTCCAGTCGATGATCAGCAGATCGAAGGTCTGGCGGCGCAATTCGGTCAGCAGCCGCTCGGGATGGGTAAAGCTGACGCAGTCGTACCCGGCCGGTCCCAGCAAGCCGGCGACCAGCGCATTGTGACTCTCGTCGTCGTCGAGAAGTGCGACTTTCATGCTCTCACTTGTGGAGAAATAATTCGCGCGCCCCGCTCGAGGCGGGGCGCGCGGCGGTCGTCCGTCTGTCCGGTGGGGGGGATCCAGATGATCGTCCGCCCATTTGGAATACCTTGTTCGCCCTTGCGTCGCGCTAGGCCAAGCAAGGATTTTACAATGGTTTACAGTCGGGTCGAGCCGCTTTTGTTCGGGGGTTGAGCCGAGGCGAGCTGGAAAGGTGTTGCGCGCAGGGGTTGGCTGCCTTCCGCGCAGCATCGGCGGCGATCAGCGACGGTAGCGCAGGCTCTTCCATCATCCCACCGACACCCGGGTGAGCAGCGACGCGGCGGGCTCCATTGCGATGGCCGAGCCGGTGATGGTGAAGCTTCCCTTCAGGCGGATGTCTTCAGAGGACGCGCCGACCAGCACATCAATGCGCCCGGCCTCGACGCGCCATTGGTCGGCGGTCTTCCAGAGGGCGGTCTGCGTGGCATGCAGATGGAAGGTGACCTTGCGGGTCTCCCCGGGCTTCAGGGTCAGGCGCACAAAGCCGCGCAGTTCCTTGACGGGCCGGGCGACCGAGGCGACCGGGTCGCGCATGTAGAGCTGCACCACCTCGTCGGCGGCGATCTTGCCGGTATTGGTCACCGACAGACTGATGGCGGCGGACTGGTCCGGCCCGATGCTGGGCTTGTCGATGGCAAGGTCCGCATAGGCGAAGCTGGCATAGCTGAGCCCGTGGCCAAACGGGTAGAGCGGTCCGATCGCCACATCGTGGTAGCGGGCGCTGTCCTTGGCCAGGTCCGGATCGGCCGGGCGGCCCGAGGGCATATGGGCGTAGAAGGTCGGGCTGGTCCCGGCGTTGCGCGGCAGGCCAGCGGGCAGGCGGCCGGCAGGTGAGACCTTGCCCATCAGGATGTCGACGATGGCGGGGCCGCTTTCGACACCCAGGAACCAGGTTTCCAGCGCGGCGCCGGCCTTGCCCAGGATGTCGGCCAGGGCGAGGGGGCGGCCGTTCATCAGCACCACCACGACGGGCTTGCCCGTCGCCAGCACGGCCTGGGCCAGTTGCGACTGCACGCCGGGCAGGGTGATCTGAGAGCGGCTGCGAGCCTCGGCGCTATGGTCATAGTCCTCGCCGATCACCAGCAGTACGACGTCAGCGGCCTTTGCGGCCGCGACGGCGGCGGGAATGCCCGAGGCGTCGTCCCCGCGCGGCGCGGCGCCGGGCTGGTAGTCGAGGGTCGCGCCGGACTGCTCGCGCAGGGCGGTCAGCAGGGTCTTCACGTCGCCGACCTGTCCCCGTGCGCGCCAAGAGCCCAGGGCCGAGGAGGCGTCGTCGGCCAGGGCTCCAATCACCGCGATGCGCTGGCCCGCCGGTGACAGGGGCAGCAGACCGCCCTCGTTTTTCAGCAGCACGATCGCCTTGCGCGCCGCCTCGCCGGCGATGGTCCGGTGGGCGGGAGAGTTGAGCTCGGTCTTCTCCCGAGCCGCGTCGCCGAAGCGGAAGGGGTCGTCGAACAGGCCCAGTCGCGCCTTGGTCGCCAGCACCCGGCCGACGGCCTGGTCCAGATAGGGCGTCAGCGACGGATCGGCGGCGACCGCTTCCTTCAGGTGACCGGCATAGACGCCGCTGGCCATGTCCATGTCGACACCGGCCTTGAGGGCCAGGGCGGCGGCCTGGGCCGGGGTTTCGGCGATCCCATGATTGATCAGTTCCAGGATGGCGTTCCAGTCACTGACCACCAGGCCCTGATAGCCCCACTGGTCGCGCAGCTGGCCGCGCACCAGGGCTTGGTTGGCGGTGGTGGGCACGCCGGCGATGTCGTTGAAGGCGGTCATGAAACTGCCGGCGCCGGCCCGCGCCGAGGCGAAGAAGGACGGCATATAGACCTCCTGCAGCGTACGCTCAGAGATATCGGCGCTGTCATAGTCGCGGCCGCCGATGGCCGCGCCATAGGCCCCAAAGTGCTTGGCGCAGGCCAGGATCGCGTCCTTGCCCGACAGGTCGTCGGTCTGAAGGCCCAGGATCTGGGCTTCGGCCATGCGCGAGCCCAGATAGGGGTCCTCGCCCGCGCCCTCGACGATGCGGCCCCAGCGCGGGTCGCGGGCGATGTCGACCATCGGGGTGAAGGTCCAGTGCAGGCCGCTGACCGAGGTCTCGATGGCCGCCACCCGCGAGCAGGCCTTGACGATGTCGGGGTCGAAGGTCGCGGCCATGCCCAGCGGCACGGGGAAGATGGTGCGGAAGCCATGGATCACATCGATGCCGAACAGCAGCGGGATTTTCAGCCGGCTTTCCTCGACCGCCACCCGCTGAAGTTCGCGCAGGAAATCTGCGCCGGCCACATGAAGGTAGGAGCCGATGCCGCCCCTGCGCACCAGGTCCAGCTGGGCCGCATCGATCCTGGAGTTCAGCGCCCTTTGCCGCCCACCGGGCGCCTGGTTCAGCTGGCCAATCTTCTCGTCCAGAGTCATCTGGGCGATGAGCGTCTTGATCAGGATTGAGTGCCGGGAAAGAGGCGCGACCGAGGCGCGGGCCGCGCCGGCGAAGGCGAGGGCGGTGACCCCGGCCAGCAGAGCGCGGCGGTTGGGTCCTGTGGCGATTGCCGACATTCCTGGTCTCCCGTAGCGGCCCCTGCAAAGCGGAGCTCTTTGTCGTCCATCCGGCCGAGGCTGTGGCGGCGCACCACAGAATTTCGCTGTTCTGACAACGCTGTCAAATACTGATCGTAAAAAGGCCGGAATGACCCGGCCTTCATCATGCTTGTTTTGTGCGGTGAGCTAGTTACGCGCCTTTCGGGCGGCATACTTGCTGTCGCGCTTGGCCTTGGCCTCGGCGCTGGACAGAGCCTTGCGTTCCTTGGTGGCGCCACGCTTGAGGCTGAGCACGGCGGCGGCGCTGTCGGCGATGGCTTGCTCGGCGGCCTGAATCTTGTCGGCCACGACCTGGCGGGCGGCGGCGCGTTCTTCGGCGCGATCGGCGCGAACCTGCTGGAGTTCGGCGGCCTTCTCGGCGTCGCGGTTTTCGAAGTTGGGATCGACGACGGCGGCCTTGGGCTTGAACTTTTCAAGCAGCGCCTTCTTGGCGTCGGCGGCGGTCTGGAGTCTGGTGGAGAAGTTGGTGCGCAGAGTTTCGTTCATGAGGCCTCGAATTGCGAAGGGGGAAAACCCCGTGTGTCATTCGAGGTTGATCGTCAGGAAGCCAGGCTGGAGCGCGGGACGAACCCGCGCTCCGATTAGGCTTAGGCAGCTTGAAGCTGGCCGGCCGACATCTTGCCGCTGCGCTGGTCGCGCTCGAGTTCGTAGGACAGCTTTTGGCCTTCGTTCAGCGAACCCAGGGTCGAACGCTCGACCGCCGAGATGTGCACGAACACGTCCGCGCCGCCGTCGTCAGGTTGAATGAAGCCAAAGCCCTTGGTGGAGTTAAACCACTTCACGGTACCGGTCGTCATGATGGTCACCTTTCAGGTGAATAGGGCCGCGCGGCTCGAATGTGAGCCGCGTGATCAAATTTTCGGAGAGGATCGTGATGGGCTCGAAGCTCGATCCTGAGATAAAGCGTTGGAGAGCAATCGAACCAAATCGTCATTTAATACGCACACCATACTCGAAAAATATCGGGGGCGCAACGTCTGTAAAATGGAAGAAAATTCGGAACGGTCTTGGAGTTCTGGGAAAATAAAATCGGCCTAGAATATTTTGCACGGCTGAGCCGAAATTTCATCAAGCTTGGCCGGTGCGCATGACGGCAGGTGCGAGACTTTTCTACGGGCCATCGATTTGCACGCGCCAGCGCGCAGGCGCGGCTTCGGCCAACTAGGCGCGCGCCGTCTTGGCGACGGCCGTCGCGCGCAGGACCTTGGCCTGTTCCGGCGCGACCTGTTCGAAGATCACGGCCAGGTGCTGCTCCTTGGCGTGATCGTTGTGCAGGTCCCAGGCCAGCGAGATCGGCAGGCGCAGGCGCGAGCCGCCATCCAGCCGAACCACCAGCACCCGCCAGCTGAAGCCTTCGCCCGCTTCACCCAGCGGATCCTTGAACTCCAGCGGCGCCGGATCGCGCAGCATGAAGTCGCGCTCAGGCCTGGCGTCGAACCAGGCCTTGTCGGCCAGGGCGGTGACGTCGGCGACAACCTTGCCGGAGAGTTTGCGGGCCATGGTGTCGGGGGCTCCTTGACGAGGGCGCTCTGTAGCAATCTCGGTGGATAAGCGCCATCGCGTCCGGCTCGCCCTCTTGCGTCGGTGGCGGTGGGATCAACGACAAGGGTCTGGTCACTGTCGCCAACCGCAATAGCCCCATCCTTAACGAAGCCGCCCTGAAAGACCTTTGCGCCTGTAACGCCTGCCTGGCAGTGCGGGCGGGACGACTTTTGTCTGTCCAAGGTTTAAGGGACGGACCGTCCCAAAACCGGTATCCATCGCCAAGGATCGCGTCCGAGGGTCGAATCGGGAGAACGTCAGTTTTCCGTTCGTGGGCGCATGAGGGACTGGCTGATGCGTATTCTGATCATCGAAGACGATATCGAGGCGGCGGGCGCGATGGCCCACGGTCTCACCGAGGCTGGCTATGACTGCGTCCACGCGCCCGATGGCGAAGCGGGCCTGAAGGAAGCCGGCAAGGGCGGCTTCGACGTCCTGATCGTCGACCGCATGATGCCCAAGAAGGATGGCGTCGAGGTCGTCGAGACCCTGCGCCGCGAAGGCGACAATACGCCGGTGCTGTTTCTGTCAGCCCTGGGCGAGGTCAGCGACCGCGTGGTGGGCCTGAAGGCCGGCGCCGATGACTATCTGGTCAAGCCCTACGCTTTTGCCGAGCTGATGGCCCGGGTTGAAGCCCTGTCGCGTCGTCGCGAGACCGGCGCCGTGGCCACCACCCTGAAGGTGGGCGAGCTGGAAATGAACCTGATCAACCGCACCGTCCATCGCGCCGGCAAGGAGATCGATCTCCAGCCCCGCGAGTTCCAGCTGCTGGAATTCATGATGCGCCACGCCGGCCAGTCGGTGACGCGCACCATGCTGCTGGAGAAGGTGTGGGAATACCACTTCGACCCGCAGACCAACGTCATCGACGTGCATATCTCGCGCCTGCGCAGCAAGATCGACAAGGGCTTCGACCGCCCCATGCTGCAGACCGTGCGCGGCGCGGGTTACCGGCTCGATCCCTAGGAGATAGGGCGGTCCGCCGCCGAGACCCGTCATGCGTCTGCCGCGCCTTCTCCGCACCACGCCGTTCCGGCTGACCCTGCTGTTCCTGGCCCTGTTCGCGGCGGCCGCCAGCGCGTTCCTGGGCTATATCTATGTGGCCACGGCCGGCGAGGTGAACCGCCGCGCCGACGCCGAGATCAGCCGCGAGATGGAGAGCCTCGAGGCCGCCTATCGCCAGGGCGGCGTCAACGCCCTGAATCAGACCATCGTCGAGCGCGCCACTGGAGAGCGGCCGTTCCTGTATTTTCTGGCCGACAAGACCGGCAAGCGGATTTCCGGCTCGATCGAGGCCTCGCCGCTGGATGACTTCGAGGGCGACGGCCCCAGCTGGTCCAGCTTCAAGGTCACCGAGGTCGATCTTGACGGCGCCGAGGTGCGCAACGCCGCCCGTGGCGTGCAGGAGCGCCTGACCGGCGGCGAAGTGCTGTTCGTCGGCGCCGACGTGGCGGCGTCCGAGGGCTATGTCCGAAAGATCGTCCGGGCCCTGTGGGGCGCCGGGGCGCTGGTGATCATCCTGGGTCTGGCCGGCGGCGTCCTGATCAGCCGCAACGTGTCGCGCAGCATGCAGGGGCTGGTCGATCTGGTCGCCGCCGTGCAGGCCGGCGACCTGCACGCCCGCGCCAAGGTGCGCGGCGCGCGCGACGAGTATGACGAGCTGGCCGAGGGCCTTAACGACATGCTCGACCGCATCGAGCGGTTGATGGGCGGGCTGCGCCACGCCGGCGACGCCATCGCCCACGATCTGCGTTCGCCCCTGACCCGCCTTCGCGCCCGCATGGAAGTGGCCCTGATTGACGCCGAGAACGGCAAGGGCGATCCGGTCGCGGCGCTGGAAACCGCCCTGCAAGACGCCGATGGCGTGCTCAAGACCTTCAATGCGGTGCTGGCCATCGCCCGCCTGCAGGCCGCCGGTCAGGCGCCCGACCAGCAGAGCTTCGACTCCTCGGAACTGGCCCGCGACATGGCCGAGCTCTACGAGTTCTCGTGCGAGGACAAGGGCCTGGACTTTAAGGCCGAGATCACCCCGGCCCTGAACATCCGCGGCAATCGCGAGTTCATCGCCCAGGCCCTGGCCAACCTGCTCGACAACGCCATCAAATATACCCCGTCGGGCGGGGCGATCATGCTGCGGGCGCGCCGCCGTTCGTCCGGCGAGCTGGAATTCTCGATCACCGACACCGGCCCCGGCGTGCCCGACGAAGACCGCGCCCGCGTCGTCCAGCGTTTCGTGCGCCTGGAGAACAGCCGCAGCGAGCCGGGCGCCGGCCTTGGCCTGTCGCTGGTTCAGGCTGTTGCCGCCTCGCACGGCGGCCGGCTGGAACTGGCCGAGGGGCCGGGCGAGTACAACGGCATGGGCCCTGGCCTGCGGGTCGCCTTGGTGCTGCCCCGGGTCGAATAGCGGGCAGGGCGCCGGTTTAGGCGGCGCACTTCCCCGTAACTGTGGACGAGCGCGGGTTCGGGGTCGAACCGCGTACGGCGCTGGTCCAGAATGGCGTTCCAATTCACGGGCGCGAGGACCGGCGTGACTTTCGAAACCGACGCGATACGCAACCGGCGCGGCTTCCTGGCCGGGCTTGGCGGTCTGGGCCTGCTCGGCGTGGCCGGCTGCGCGCCCGGCCAGATCGCCCGTCCCGGCCTGGTCGCGGGACTGGGCGATTTCGACGCCGTGCCCCGCCTGGCGCCGATCCGGATGAAGCCGGACCGCATCTCGAAGATCACGGTCTGCCTGCGCCCGTTCCGCAAGGCCGGGCCGCGTCTGGATGTCGAGACCGTCGGCGACAAGACCGTGGTCCACAACTATGGCCATGGCGGCAGCGGCTGGTCGCTGTCGTGGGGTTCGGGAACCATCGCGGCCAGGAACGCCATGTCGACGGGCGAGCGCGACATCGCCGTGATCGGCTGCGGCGCCCTGGGCCTGACCACGGCCACCCTGCTGCGGCGGGCCGGGGCCAATGTCACCATCTATGCCAGCGAGCGCACGCCCGACACCCGCTCGGCCCGGGCCACCGGCACCTGGTCGCCCGACTCCCGCATCGCCGCCGTGGGCGCGACCGCGCCGGGGTTCGAGGCGCAGTGGGAGGAGATGTGCCGGACTTCCTACAAGGCCTACCAGACCTATCTGGGCATGGCGGGCAATCCGGTGGAATGGACTGACCGCTACACCCTGTTCGACGCGCCGCCGGGACCGGGGCGCGCAACGCCGCATGATCCGAAAGGCGTACAGTTCGTCGAGTATATCGAGCGTGTGCGGGACATTACCCCGCGCGGGATGGAGCTGGCTGCCGGCAGCCACCCCTTCCCGACGCCCTATGCGCGGCGCGGGACGTCGATGCAGTTCAACATCGCCGAATACGCCCACCTGCTGATGACCGACTACCTGCTGGCCGGCGGCAGGGTCGAGACCATGACCTTCCACACCCCCGCCGATCTGGCGGTGCTGAAGCAGAAGGTGGTGGTCAATTGCACCGGCTATGGCGCGCGGGCGCTGTGGAAGGACGAGAGCCTCATCCCCGTGCGCGGCCAGATCGCCTGGCTGATCCCCCAGCCCGAGGTCAATTACGGCCTCTACTACAAGGGTGTGTCGATCCTGGCCCGGCGTGACGGCATCGTCGTCCAGAAGGTCGGGCAGACCGAGGCCTGGGGCTATGACGACGACAATGAAACCGCCAGCCGGAGCGAGGCCGAGGAGGCCATCGCCACCATCGCGGCGCTCTACAGTCGGCCGAAGCCTCGGGCGGCCTGATCAGCGTACATCCGGTTCATATCGATCGACGGGGCCAGATCGCTATAGACGATCCCGCGCGGGGCGATGCTCCAGACCGCCAGGAAGGACGCCAGACCCAAGGCTGTCAGGGCGATGAAGCCGGCGATCTCGCGTCGGCGGCTGGGCTCGAGGCGACTCAGGAAGGCGACCCGCAGGATCAAGGGGTGCGTGCCCCAGCCGCAGGCCAGCGGCGAGGCGGCGCCAAAGCTCGACACTTTCAGCAGCGCCTTGGCGTAGTCGGCGCGGATGTCGCTTTTCAGCGACAGCACCGTGGCGTCGCACGCCAGTTCCTGGTCGATGCGGGCAAACACCGCGCCGAGATGAACCAGAGGATTGCACCAGCCCAGGACCCGGCATCCGGCGATAGCCAGATTGGCGATAGGGTCGCCCCGGCGGATATGCGTGCGTTCATGCAGCAGGATCAGGTCGCGCTCGCGGCTGTTGAACCGCGCCTCGAAGTCATGGGGCAGGATGATCCGGGGCCATAGGGAGCCCATCACGGCGGGGCCGGCCTTGCCCTTGGCCGCCGTGCGCCGGAAGGCGTGCTCCTGCCACAGCATGAAGCCGGCGAAGACTGCGCCCCCGATGAGCCACGCCGCCATAACTTTCATCGCCAGACCCGGCGCCAAGGGCGCGGTCGGAGCGCCGACTTCCAGGGTCTCTGCGAGGCTGGGAAAGACGCTTGCGGCGGCGGCGACAGGCACGATCGCCCACAGCCCATAGGCGAGGCGGGGACCAAACAGCTGGCGGACCGGAAGGCGGAGCAGCAGCACCAGCACAACGCCGGCCGCCGCCGCGATCTGAACCCGCGTCAGCGCCAAGGCGAGCAGTTCGAACATCATCGCGTTCCCCGTCGATGCGCCACCCGTTCCGTCCCGCCGGGTTCAGCGCTGCAATGGTTACAACTGTAATATCGCGCGTCAAGCGTGTGTCTTGCCCAGGTCGCGCCAGCGGGCCACGGTGTCGCCATGACTCGCCTGCTCGAACGCCTCGCCCCATGTGGTCCCATCGCCGATCCCAAGGCCGCCGAGCGCGCCCATGAAGCGATCCTCAAGCGGGTCGGTGACGCCTCGGCAAACATCGAGGCCGCCTGGCCGGCCTTGGCCCCGGTGTTCGGCGCCTCACCCTATCTGGCCGGCCTGGCCCGCCGCGACGCCCGCCGCCTGCCGTCGATCCTTGAGGCTGATCCGGAGGTGCGGCTGTCGGAAATCCTGTCCGCCGCCGACGCTGTCGCCGCTGAACCCGACTTCGAGGTTGCGCGCCGCGTGCTGCGCGAACTCAAGGCCGACCTGCATCTGCTGACCGCGCTGTGCGACCTGGGCGGCGTCTGGGATCTGGACGCGGTGACCGGCGCCCTGACCCGCTTCGCCGACGCCACCCTGCGCGCCGCCCTGGCCCAGGCCGTCCGGCTGGAGGTGGATCGCGGCGCCCTGACCCATGTGGGCGACGCCGAGGCTGGGCCTGCGCCGGGCCTGTTCTGCATCGCCATGGGCAAGCACGGGGCCTTCGAGCTCAACTATTCCAGCGACATCGATTTCTCGATTTTTTACGCGCCGGAAAAGCTGCCGGTCGCCGAAGGGGTCGAGCCGCAGGGCGTGGCGGTCCGCATCGCCAACCATCTGGGGCGGATCCTGCAGGAACGCACGGCCGACGGCTATGTGTTCCGTATCGACCTGCGCCTGCGTCCCGACCCGTCCTCGACCCCGCCGGCCATGCCCGTCGACGCGGCCATGGATTATTACGAGAGCGTCGGCCAGAACTGGGAGCGCGCCGCCCACATCAAGGCCCGGATCGCGGCCGGCGACATGAAGGAAGGCGAGGCCTTCCTGGCCGGGCTGCAGCCGTTCATCTGGCGACGGAACTTGGATTTCGCGGCCATCGCCGACATCCACTCGATCAAGCGCCAGATCCACACCTACAAGGTCGATGACCGCCTGACCGCCAAGGGCGCGGATCTCAAGCTGGGGCGCGGCGGCATTCGCGAGATCGAGTTCTTCGTCCAGACTCAGCAGCTGATCCTGGGGGGGCGGCAACCGGACCTGCGCGGCCCGCGCACGCTGGACGCTTTGCGGACCCTGGCCGACGCCGGCCACGTCACGCACGAGGACGCCGACTGGCTGGCCAAGGCCTATCAGGAGCTGCGAGCGCTGGAGCATCGGGCCCAGATGATCGCCGATGACCAGACCCACAAGCTGCCGGAATCCGACACCGACCGGAAGAAGGTCGCGGCGCTCTGGAACCACGACAACCTGCGCAGCTTTGATGCGACCGTCGGCAAGATCCTGAAGGGCGTGAACGTGCGGTATGGCCGCCTGTTCGCCGGCGAGGAGGAGCTGTCCTCGCGCTTTGGCAGCCTGGTCTTCACCGGGGTCGAAGACGATCCGGAGACGCTCGCCACGCTCAAGCGCATGGGCTTTTCCAGCCCCGAGCGTGTCGCCGCCACCATTCGCAGCTGGCACCATGGCCGTATCGCCGCCACCCGCACCGAGCGGGGGCGCGAGCTGTTCACGCGTCTGGCGCCGCGTCTTCTGGACGCCGCCAACGCTACCGGCGCGCCGGACACCGCCTTCAACCGCTTCGCGGACTTCTTCGCGTTGCTGAGTTCGGGCGTGCAGATCCAGTCGCTGTTCCTGGCCCAGCCCCGCCTGTTCGAACTGATTGTCGAGGTCATGGCCTTCGCCCCGCGCCTGGCGGCCACCCTGGCGCGGCGCCCGACGGCGCTGGACGCCCTGCTGGACCCCGCCTTCTTCGGCCCCATGGCCGTGCCCGAAATGGCTTCTTGGAATCCCGAGGATTTCGAGGGCGCGATGAACGCCGCCCGCCGCCTCTTCCGTGATCAGAGCTTCCGGATCGGTGTGCGGGTGATGAGTGGCACCGCCGGGGCCAGCGATGTGGGTGCGGCCTTTGCGGGGTTGGGCGACCTGATCGTCGGGGGCCTGGCGCCCGCCGCCCTGGCGGAGACCGTGCGCATCGGCGGCGAGTTTCCTGGCGAGGTCGCCGTGGTGGCCCTGGGCAAGGCCGGTTCGCGCGAGATGACCGCCAAGTCGGACCTCGACCTGATGACGCTCTATGCGGTCGATGATCTCGCCGCCCAAGGGGGGGCGATGTCATCGATCAAGAGCTGGAGCGCCGACAGCTTCTACGCCCGCTTCACCCAGCGCCTGACGTCCGCCCTGTCGGCGCCGACAGGGGAGGGCACGCTCTATGAGGTGGACCTCAAGCTGCGGCCTTCGGGGACAAAGGGGCCGGTCGCTGTCAGTTTCGCCGCCTTCGAGGACTATTATGCCCGCGAGGCCGAGACTTGGGAGCTGCTGGCCCTGACCCGCGCCCGGGTGATGTGGGCCAGCTCGCCGGCCTTCCAGGCTCGCGCCGAGGCGGCCATCGAGGCCGCTCTGCGCCGCTCGCGCGATCCGGTGAAGACCGCCGCCGACGTGCTGGAGATGCGCGAACTGATGGAGCAGGAGCGTCCGGGCAAGGGCGTCTGGGACCTGAAACTGACGCCTGGCGGCCTGGTGGACATCGAATTCGTCGCCCAGTTTCTGCAGCTCAGGCACGCCGCCGATGGCGGCCCCTTGGCGCAGAATACCGGCGAGGCGCTGGCGGCGCTCAGGGCGGCGGGTCTGGCCGATGACGCGGCCCTGGCCTGCCTGGAGACGGCCTGGCGGCTGGAGCAGGACCTCTCGCAACTGATCAAAGTGGCGCTGGAGGAGGGCGGTGATCCCGAGAGCGAGCCCAAGGCCTTCAGGGTCCTGCTGGCGCGGGCTGGGCATGTCCGGGAATTCCGCTCGCTGAAGACCAAGCTGGCCAAGGCCAAGGTCGAGGCGCGTGCGGCGTTCGAGGCGATCATGCGCCGCGACGGAAAAGCGCGAGCCTGACGTTCAATGGGCATGGGGACGGGCTTTCGACGTCTTGGAGACGCAAGTCACATGCTGAAAATCACACTGATCGCGGCCGGTTCGATCCTGCTGCTCGCCGGCCAAGCCCTGGCGGCGCCGAAGGGCGCGGCCGCGCTGGACGCCAATGCCGACGGCAAGGTCACCCTCGCCGAATTCCAGACCGGACGCGGAGGCCAGATGATGGCTCATCTTGACGGCAACAAGGATGGCAAGCTGTCGCGCGAAGAGTTCTCGGCCATGCGCAAGCCCAGGCCTGATGCTCCGGCCGCCGACGCGGGCCGGGCCGGGAAGGGCGCCGAGCGGATGTGGGCGCGCGTGGATGCCGACAATGACGGCTTCCTGTCACCCGGCGAGATGGATGGCCTTCTGGCCAGCCGCTTTAAACGCATGGACGCCGACAATGATGGTGCGCTGAGCCTGACGGAGTTGAAGGCCGGCGCCGACAAGGCGAAGGTCGGGATCTGATTGATGTGTTCACGCGCGGCGAGGTGAGGTTTGGCGGCCGAGGGGAGCGATCCCGACGAGGCGCTGCTGACAGGGGTCGGCCGGGGCGACCCGGCCGCCGTTCGCCAGCTGCTGGACCGACGCTTGCCGCGCGTTCTCGCCCTGGCTCGCCGCATGCTGAACGACCCCTGCGAGGCCGAGGACGTGGCGCAGGAAACCTTCGTGAGGGCCTGGAAACAGGCGCGCTCCTGGCGGCCGGGCGGAGCGAAGTTCGATACCTGGCTGCACCGGGTGGCGCTGAACCTTTGCTACGATCGCCTCCGTCGCCGCCGCGAGGTGGTTACGGCCGAGCCGCCGGAGCAGGTCGATACCGGCCCTGCGCCGGACGCCGGCCTGCTGGGCGCGGACCTGTCGCGACGGGTCGAGGCGGCGCTTGCGGCCTTGCCCGAGCGACAGCGCGAAGCCATCGTGCTGTGCCATCACCAGGGCCTGGGCAATATCGAAGCCGCCGCGCTGATGACGATCAGCGTCGAGGCGCTGGAAAGCCTGCTGGGACGGGGGCGACGTGCGCTCAAGGCCTCGCTCGCCGATCTGGCGGGGTCCGGGCGATGAAGGAGATGGCGTCATGACCATGACCGTCGAACGGTTCGCCGATCTGGCCGAGATCTATGGCGGCGACGTGGCCCGCTGGCCGGAGGCCGAGCGCGAGATCGCGCGCGCCCTGCTGGCTGCTGAACCCGTGCGTCTGGAAGCGGTGCTGGCCGACGCCGCGCGACTGGATCGTCTGCTCGACCTCGCGCCCGCCCAGTCCGCCGACGCAGCCCTGCTGGGGCGGTTGATCGCGGCGGCTCCACGCCCCGCCAGCACGGTTCAGCGCTGGCTGGCCGGCGCCGGCGCCGCCCTTGGCCTGGGCGTTGCCGCTCTGGCAGGTGTCGCCGTCGGCGTGATGATCGGTCAGGTTGACCACAGACCCGCGCCTCAGGGCCAAAGCGTTATCGCCACCGACTTCACTGCAGACCTTTCCGAGGCCCTTCAGGAGCCTGCCGCCTTATGACCATGTCCCGTTCGCTGCTGATCGGCCTGATCGTCTCGGCGGCGCTCAATGTGTTTCTCGTCGGTGGTGTCGTGGGCGTGCTGCTAGTGCGCCAGGCTCCGTCGGCGCCGGCGGTGGAGTCAGCGATGCTCCCGCCTGTCGGGCCCATGACGGATGAGGTCGCGCCGCCGGTTCTGTCCGCGCCGCCCCTTCGGCGACCACAGCCGGCGCCGGCCGCCGGGGGGAGCGCGTCTCAAGGTGAAGCGCCGGCGCGGCCGCCGCTGTGGATGGCGGGCAGGGGCCTGTCGCAGGAGAGCCGTCTGGACCTGCGCCGCACCTTGCGGGAGGCCAATCAGCGCAATCAGCCGATTGTCCGACAGGCTCGGGGTGAGCGGCAAGCGGCCCTGCGGGCCTTCAAGGACGAGTCCTATGACGCTGCCGAGGTCGCCAGGCGCCTGGCCGCCGCGCGGGCATTGGATGTCCAGGCGCGTGGCAATGTCGAGACGGCTCTGGCCAATTATGCCGCCACCCTCTCGCCTGGCGAGCGGGCGACGCTGGGGGATGGCCTCGCCGAGGTCTATGCGCCCCGCCAGAGGCAGGCGCAGGCCGCCGCCAAAATGAATTGACCGTTTGGCGTAACCAAAGCGCGTGTTGTTGCGTATCTTCGGTCAGACCTCGCACCGGAGCCCGCCATGCTGATCCGCAACGCCCCCGACCTGACCGAGAATGAGGTCACCGACCACGGGCTCTATGTGCGCCGACGCGAGTTCATCGGCGGGGCGGCGGGGCTGGGTCTGGCAGGCCTGGCCGGCGCGGCTGGCGCGGCGCCGCTCAGCTATTCCAAGGGCTTCTCGACCACCGAGAAGCCGACGTCCCTGGAAGACATCACCACCTACAACAACTTCTATGAGTTCGGGGTCGACAAGGCCGATCCGGCGCAAAACGCAGGCAAGCTGAAGACGCGGCCTTGGACGGTGCGGATCGACGGTGAGTGCGAGGCGCCGCGCACGGTCGGGATCGATGATTTGATCAAGGCCAACAAGCTGGAAGAGCGCATCTACCGCATGCGCTGCGTCGAGGGCTGGTCGATGGTGATCCCCTGGGTTGGTTTTCCACTGAAGGACCTGATCGCCTCGGTCAAGCCGACCTCCAAGGCCAAATATGTGGCGTTCGAGACCCTGATGCGGCCGTCGGAAATGACGGGCCAGGCCTGGAATGTGCTGGACTGGCCCTATCGCGAAGGCCTCCGAATTGACGAGGCCACCCATCCCCTGACCCTTCTGGCGGTCGGCCTGTATGGCGAGACCCTGCCCAACCAGAACGGCGCGCCGCTGCGGCTGGTCGTGCCCTGGAAATATGGCTTCAAGGGCATCAAGTCGATCGTGCGGATTACCCTGACCGACAAGCAGCCGCGCACGGCCTGGAACATCTCGGCCCCGCGCGAGTACGGCTTCTACTCCAACGTCAATCCGGCTGTGGATCACCCCCGCTGGTCGCAGGCCAGCGAGCGCCGCATCGGCGAGTTTCGTCGCCGCGAGACCCTGCCGTTCAATGGTTATGGCCAGTACGTCGCCGACCTGTATCGCGGCATGGATCTGAAGAAGAATTTCTGATGGTTCTCAATAGTCCGCTCTCCCCGGCGAAGGCCTGGGCCCAGATCCAACCGGAGCGTCTGGGGATGACTCGCCTGCCGCCTCAGCCCCATTCGACCCTGTCTCAGGGTTCGATCTGGGCCCCGGCCTTCGCCGGGGAGAGCGGGGGCGGGGTGGCGTGGTGAGCAAGGCCAAACGCAAGCGCCCGTCCAAGCTGCAGGACAACCTGGTCTATGGCCTGGTCTGGCTGGCCTGTTTCGCGCCGTTGGTCTGGCTGGCATGGAAGGGCTTCAACGGCGATCTGGGCGCCAATCCGATCGAGAAGCTGATCCGCCAGCTGGGCGTCTGGGGTCTGCGGCTGCTCCTGGTCGGCCTGGCGATCACCCCGGCGGCGCGGATCCTGAAGATGCCGCGCCTGGTGCGTTTCCGCCGTACGGTGGGGCTTTTCGCATTCAGCTACATCGTGCTGCACCTGTTCAGTTATGTCGGCATCGACCTGTTCTTCGATTTCGATCAGCTGTGGAAGGACATCCTCAAGCGGCCCTTCATCACCCTGGGCATGGGCGCGTTCGTTCTGCTGATCCCTCTGGCCGTGACCTCGACCAATGGCTGGATCATCCGCATGGGCCGGGCCGCGTGGCAGAGACTGCACTGGCTGATCTACCTGATCGCGCCCCTGGGTGTGGCCCACTACTATCTGCTGGTGAAGGCCGACCATCGGCCGCCGGTGATCTATGCGGCAGTGTTCACGGTGCTGATGGCCTGGCGGGTCTGGGACAGGGTTCGGCGAACGTAACGCGATACCCGCCCCTCCGATCGGACCGAAGGGGCGGATGTTCTGGTCTATTTCGCCGCCACCTTTTTCGCATAGGCTTGGGCCTGTCCCACCAGCCGCAGCACATTGCCGCTCCAGATCGCCTCGATGTCGGCGTCCGAATAGCCCTCGGCCTTCAGGCGCGCGGTGATCTTGGGCAGGTCGGCCACGTCTTCCAGGCCCTCGACGCCGCCGCCGCCGTCCCAGTCAGCGCCGACGCAGACGCCCTTCGGTCCGGTGATCTTCAGGGTGTGCAGCATGCTGGCCATGAAGATGTCGAAGTTGGCCCGGGTTGGCGGAAACTGCTTGTCTATCGCGACACGTTTGGCCATCCAGGCGACGATATCGGCCTGGGTGGCTTCGTCGCGTGGCGGACGGCCAAGGCCTTCCAGCGCGGCCTTTCGTTCGGGACTCGGGGCGGCCGAGGCGATCAGATAGACCGAGTTGATACAGATCGCGCCGCCGCTGTCGCCGATCTGCTTGATCAGGGCGTCGTTCAGATTGCGCGGATGGTCGAAGACCGCCCGGGCCCCGCTATGCGAGGCGATCACCGGCGACTTTGACAGAGCCACCGATTGGCTGACCACCTCGTCTGACGCGTGGCTGACGTCAACCAGTACGCCCAGCCGATTGGCTTCGGCGAGCCAGCGCAAGCCCAGTGGCGAATAGCCGTTCCAGATCTTGCCCTTTGGGTCGGTGGAACTGTCGGCGAACTGGTTGTTGCGGAAGTGCACCGGGCCCGCCATCCGTACGCCAGACTGATAGAAGGTCTGCATCAGGGTGAGGTCTTCACCCATCGGCCAGCTGTTCTCGATGCTCTGATAGACGAACGACTTGCCGCCCTTGCTGATGCGGGCGGCGTCCTCGGCCGTGAAGGCCAGTTCGAACTTGTCGGGGTGAGCGGCGACCATCTCGCGGATGTCGACGGCGCGCTTCAGGGCGAAGTCGCGGGCGTAGCGATAGCCCTCGGCGGTCAGGTCGCCCTGGCCGGTATAGATCACGTAGAAACCGCCATCGAGGCCACCGGCCTTCATGCGCGGCAGGTCAACCTGGGTGCCGTCCAGGGTCACTGCGTGACCGTCCAGCATGCTCCAGCCGGGGCGTCCGAAGTGTTCGGGCGTGTCCAGATGGGTGTCGAGCGTCAGCATCTTCTGGTGGGCGGCCATGTCGGCCTTGGACACGGCCGGCGCAGGCGGGGCCGCGTTGGCGACCGTGACAAGAAGGGCGGCGGAGCCGAGAAGGGCGGTCAGAAGGCGATAGGGCATCGAGACTCCGAACATGGGACGCGAACTGGAGCGGCCACGCTCACGGATGGCTGCTGGCGCGTCAAGGCGAAGCCGACGTCCGGCGTCCAGATCAGCCCTCACGCCCTGTCAGGGACGGCTCATGTCGAAGCGGCGGGCAGTCGCGATCGCCGCCGGTCCCGCGGGGCCAGGGTGTCGGTTGACCAGATTGACCTTCTCGTTGATCCCGACGGCGCGCATCGCGCTCAAGGCGAACATTCCGGGGATCGTCGGCCGCAGATGCAGCGTTCAGATTAGTCCCAAGGCCTTGAAGCTGGCCACGCCCTCGCGGCCTACCACCAGATGGTCATGCACGCCGATCTTCAGCGCCCGGCCAGCCTCGATGACCTGCTTGGTCATGTCGATGTCAGGTCTGGATGGCGTTGGGTCCCCTGAGGGATGGTTGTGCAGCAGGATTATGTTGCTGCTGGAAAGCTCCAGGGCCCGCCGCATGACCTCGCGAGGATAGACCGGCGCGTGATCGACCGTTCCGCGGTTCATGATCTCGTCGGCGATCAGCTGGTTCCGCTTGTCGAGGAACAGAACCCGAAACTGTTCGCGCGGCTCGTTGGCTAGGGCGACGCGCACATAGCCCAACAGGGCGCTCCAGGACGAGATGACCGGGCGCTTGGCGATCTTGTCGCGACCTGCCCGCATGGCCGCCTCGTGCAGCAGCTTGATGTCGATGGCGGCGGTCTCGCCAATCCCCGGCACGGTCTTGAGTTCGTCGATCGAGGCGCTGATCACCGCGCCGAACGAGCCGAACCGCGCCATCAGCGCCTTGGCCTTGGGCTTGACGTCTCCCCGCGCGAAAGTGCGGAAGAGATAGAGCTCCAGCAGCTCATAGTCGGGCAGGGCTATCAGCCCGCCGACCATGGCCCGCGAGCGCAGGCGTTCCCGGTGGCCCGTGTGATGGGCCGCCGGCGTCATGTCGGATACGCCTAGGGATCGTGCGCTGACCATACCGCCCCCGAGTCAGGAGCGAGTATCTGGCCTTAACACCTCAGGGTTGTCGAGGGCTGATCAGCTGCCCAGCACAGCCGGCTGGAACAGGCCGCCCGGCGAGGCGGTGAAGATCTCGTAGCCGTCGTCCGTCACGCCGATCGAGTGCTCGCACTGGGCCGACAGCGATTTGTCGCGGGTCACGGCGGTCCAGCCGTCACCCAGCACCTTCACGGCCGGCTTGCCCAGATTGACCATCGGCTCAACGGTGAAGAACATCCCCGGCTTCAGCACCGCGCCCTGACCCGGACGGCCAAAGTGCAGAATGTTGGGGGCGTCGTGGAACACCTTGCCCAGGCCGTGACCGCAGAAGTCGCGAACGACGCTGCAGCGCTGCGCCTCGACATAGCTCTGGATGGCGTGGCCGATATCGCCCAGGGTTGCGCCGGGCTTCACGGCAGCGAGGCCCCGCGCCATGCCTTCATAGGTGATCTCGATCAGGCGGCGGGCGCGAGGTCCCACCTCGCCGACGCCGTACATACGCGAGGTGTCGCCATGCCAGCCGTCCACAATCACGGTCACGTCGATGTTGACGATGTCGCCCTCGCGCAGCGCCCAGTCGCCGGGGATGCCGTGGCAGACCACGTGGTTGCGCGAAATGCAGACCGTCTTGGGATAGCCGCGATAGAAAAGGCAGGCCGGGATAGCCTTGTGGTCGAGGATGAATTCGCGGGCCAGGGTGTCGAGATAATCCGACGAGACGCCGGGAACCACATGCGGGATCAGCATGTCCAGGCATTCCGCGGCCAGCTTTCCGGCCTTGCGCATGCCCTCGAAATCTTCGGCCTTGTGGATCTTGATCGCGCCGGTGCGGGTCTCGGCTTCGATCTCAAGGGCGTCGTCAAGGGTCATGTCGTACTCGGGCGGGGCAGGCGGCGTTTGAACGGTATGTCGCCATCTTAGCATGAAACTTCAATGGCTGCCTCTGCCAGATCATTGCGCGGGTGCGATGTCTTGACAAAAATGACGCCTGCGTCACTTTTTGGGTCGCGCTGGCGTCCAGACCGGCCGAAGCGGGAAGGCAAGCAACCATGCAGCAGATTCTGACAGGCCTGTTCAGGCTCATGCCGCTGCTGTTCGGACTTGGATTCCTGGCGCCCCTGTTGGCGCAGATCATCGAGCGTTTCGGATGGGTCCTGCCCAATGGCCTGACGCCCCTCGTGCTAGGTCTGGTGGTCGGCGGACTGTGGGGCAGTTTCGCCACCTTGAAGGGGCGCTGGATATGAGCGCTCCGACCCTCACCGACGCCGAGGTCGCCGGCCTCGACGAGCGGGGCCTGATCAAGCTCGAAAAGACGGTTGCCGAAGCCTATCTGGGCGGCGTGCCCTGGGGCTCCGTGACCTGGGCCCTGGTCAACACCACCGTCTGGTTTGCGCTGTGGCCTTTGACCCTCTCAGGGCTTTTGCCCCTCTGGGCGGCCTTTCCGATCGCGACCATCAACATCGCCCTCAGCTATCTGCCCTCACATGAGGCCCAGCACCGTATCATCGCCCGTGAAGGTCAGCCGCTGTTCTGGCTGAACGAGCTGGTCGGCCATATCTCGACCCTGTCGCTGGTGCTGCCCTATGGCGTGGCCCGCCTGACCCACTACGAGCATCACAAGCACGCCAATCATCCGGAGCTTGATCCGGACTATAGCACCCATGCCGACGGAACCCTGGATTTCCTGCGCCGGACCATCGCCAACCGCCAGCCGTCGGGGGCTGGAGACAAGGCCTATGGCGAGACGCTGATGCGGCTGAATACCGACGAGGCCCGTCGCGCGATGCTCGTCGCCGTCATCTATCGGCTAGGCCATTTTTCGATCCTGTTCGCCCTGGCCTGGAGCGGCCATGCGATCGAGGCGGCGCTGATCTGGTGGCTGCCGCGCCAATTGGCGGCCACCTACATCCAGTACTTCCTGAGCTTCGCCCCGCATCACCCGGCCAAGGCGATCGGCCGCTATCGCGATACCCGTGGCTTCAGAAGTCCGCTGGGCAATGTTCTGACCATGGGGATGCAGTTCCATATCATCCACCATCTCTATCCGCGCATCCCGCTGATGCGGACCCCGGCGGCCTATTGGGCGATGCGGCCCATCCTGAAGGCCAGAGGCTGTGACTTGGGCGCGCTATAGGCGCGGCGCGTCTTCGGTTCAGTGATTGATGCGGCGAGCCTCTCCCGGCGTGGCGGCGGGCTTGAGCTCTTCCAGGAAGCGCGCCTCCAGGGTCGTCGGCCGGTCGCGGCGCACACGGCACACGCCCTTGTAGCGGGTCACCCGGCCCGAGGTCTTTTCGGTGATGTCGGCGGTGAAGGTCACGTCCCATTCGCCGGGCTTGCCGAGTGCGACCGGGTGCATGTCGCTTGAGTTCACCCCGACCACAGGACCCAGGCCGAACTGCTCCTCCAGCTTGTTGGTGCAGGCCTTGAAGGCGAAGACCGCCCGGGCGGCCGTCATCATGCCGCTTTCCTTGCCATCCGAAGATGCGCCGCACGCAGAGAGAGCCAGGACGGCGCACAGGGCCGTCAGGGTCGAGAATTTCATGTGCGGCGGTCCCCCGGGAGTTCGAGGCGCAGGGTTAGTCAGACGCGAGCCGATTGCAGCTTAATTCGCCGTCATGTCGGTTAAGGCGCCATGGGGATGCGTCGCGCGATCCGAACGCCCTGGCTCGTCACTGCGCATGCATAGACCAGCACCTCGACCCCGGCTCCGACCGCTTGCGTCAGGCCGCGCGCGAAGGTGGGATCGAGATCTCCGCAGGCCTTGAAGCTTTCGCAGTCCATCCGTTGAACCACGAAAAGCGCGACCGCCCGATCGCCGGACTCCACCTGGGCGGCAAGATCCGCCAGGTGCCGGGTCGAGCGCGCCGCTACGCAGTCGGGGAACTCCGCCAGACCCGGCGTGCGGGAAAGATGGACATTCTTGACTTCCAGCCAGCAGGGCGGGCGGTCCGGATGGGTTAGCAGGAAGTCCACCCGGCTCGCTTCGGCGTACCGAACCTCCGGTCGGATCGTTGCGTAGCCGGAAAGCTCCGGAATGGCCTCGTCCGCCAGGGCCTCGGCCACCAGCTTGTTGGGCAGCATGGTGTTGACCCCGACCAAGCCACCGTCCGCCTCGACCAGTTGCAGCGTCCAGGGAAGCTTTCGCTTGGGATCGTCCGACCACGACACCCAGGCACCCTGTCCCGGCAGGTTCACGCCCAGCATGGCGCCGGGGTTGGGGCAGTGGGCAGTGATCTCCTGGCCGTCGTCCAGGACGATGTCGGCGAAGAAGCGCTTGTAGCGTTGAACAAGTCGGCCGCGAACGAGCGGTTGCGGGAGCAGCATGGCGGCCCTAAGTCGGATCGGAGAACGATGATGCGATGTAGGGGAGCGCGGCGATGACGGCCAGCAAGGATCGGGTGACGGCGGCGGTGCTGATCATCGGCGACGAGATTCTCTCGGGGCGCACCCAAGACGTCAATCTCAGCGCCATCGCCAAGTATCTGGCCACCTACGGCGTCGACCTGGCCGAGGCGCGGGTGGTGCCCGATATCGAGCAGGAGATCGTCGGCGCGGTCAACGCCCTGCGCACCCGCTACGACTATGTCGTCACGACCGGCGGCATCGGCCCCACCCACGACGACATCACCGCAGACTCGATCGCCAAGGCCTTCGGGGTGACAGCGCCCGAGCATCCCGAGATCATGGCTCTGCTGCGCGAACGCTGGGGCGAGCCCAACGCCGCCCGCCGTCGCATGGCCCACGTGCCCGAGGGCGGAACCCTGGTGAAGAACCCCGTGCAGGGGCCACCCGGCTTCCAGATCGAGAACGTCTTTGTGCTCGCCGGTGTGCCCGCGATCATGCGCGGCATGCTGGGCGATGTCGGCCCGCGCCTGCGCACCGGAGCGGTGGTGATCAGCAGGACTGTCCGCGTCACGGGTTCCGGCGAGGGCCTGATCGCCGCCCCGTTGGAGGCGGTGGCCAAGGCCCATCCCGATATGTCGCTGGGCAGCTATCCGTTCTTCTCGCCGCCGGATGTCTATGGCGCCAACCTGGTGGTGCGCGGCCGAGATCCGGTCGAGGTCGATGCGGCTGTCGAGGAACTGGTCGTGGCGCTGACGGAGGCCGGCGCGGCCAATATCGAGAAGATCGCGCCAGAGGCCTGACGCCTTCAGGGCCTGGTAGGGACAGTGGGACTCGAACCCACACGGATTGCTCCAACGGATTTTAAGTCCGGCGCGTCTACCATTCCGCCATGTCCCCGCAGCCCGTCCCGTAAGCGTTTTAAGCCTTAATCACAAGGTGATTGCACCGACGAGGCGCGGGAACGATCGGAGAACGACAGGAGGTCTTTGGAAGGGTTTGGGCACAAAATCGGGCCCAATGGACACAAAATCGGGCACAGTATGTTCCCTTTTTGATCTTTGGGGCGGACCGCCCATCCCTCGGCTGAGGGCTGAGGGCTGAGGGCTGAGGGCTGAGGGCTGAGGTCTGCGAGATGCGGCTGCCGGCTATCTCCAGCACGCCAATCGAAATGTCAGCGCTGGCTTAGTAGTGCTGGCCAAGACCGTCATTCCGTCAGGCCGGGCTTAGACGTTTGGCGAGGCTCCTTTTGCGAGACGCGACCTTGCTCGCGTGGAGGAGATAAGTGATGCTCACGCTCGCCATGCCCCAGCAGCCCGATCCGTCAGCAGACCTTCTTCGACCACCAGCCGGTCCGGAGCGCTCGGCAGGCCAGGCCGGCGAGGGCGCGCCGCTATCAATAGAAGAGCGTGACCATCGGCTTCGCGAGCGCGACGTTGCGTTGCGAGAGCGCGAAGCCCTGTTTCGGGAGCAACAAGGGAGGTGGGCCTCTTGGTCAAACCCGCTGACGGTGGCTCTGGTCGCCGCCGCGATCGGGACTGCGGGAAACGCGGGCGTCGCCTATTGGAACGGCCAAGCTGCTCGCGAGCAGGAACGGGATAAGGCCGAGTACGCCCGTGTTCTGGAAATGATCAAGGTGGGCAATCCTGATCAAGCCGCCGACAACCTGGAAATGTTGCTCGAAATGGGGCTGTATCGAGACGTCGGGGGCGACCTGAAGCGATATCTCGCCGCCCGCAAACCCGGCCAAGGAGGTTACCTGCCTGCGGCAGCCGGCACGGTTGCGGCTTCGACGGCTCCGCCAGCCTCGGCGGAAGCGCTCCAAATCCTCGAGAAGGGCGTCGCGCAGGCGCCGTGGTTAAAGATCGCTCTCGCCGAGCGTGGTGTGCGCGAAATCTCGGGCGAGCCCGCCAACGAACGAATTCTCGAATATATCGCCTCGGCACCCAGCGGGGCGGGCAATCCAATGGGCGATGAGTTCCCCTGGAATAGTCAGTTTGTGAATTGGGTTATCCGTAGCGCTGGCCTTGACGGCACGGACTCAGGTGCGGCCAGTTCGTGGTCGAGCTGGGGCGAGCCAATCGCGGATGGAAGGCCCGGTGCCATCGTTGTTTTCAAGCGAGATGGCGGTGGCGGTGTGGTGGGCTTCTATGTGCGTGACCTGCCGGGCGGTTACGTCGAGGTGTTGGGAGGCAACATCTTCAATGAAGTCGCCATCTCCAAAATCTCAAAATCAAAGCTCACCGCGATCCGTTGGCCCAGTTCCAGGCCGACACCCTAGAGCGCCGCTGCGATTGCGGTTGCAGGCGATGCCGCTCGCCTACTCAACCGGTCGAATTTGAGCTTTTCGCGGTAGTTTTGATCGTCAAACAACCCATAGGTTGACGTTTTCTACATACCGAAGAACACTGTTCTTTGGGATGTAGGGGGCTCTGATGGCGACGGCAAAGAAACGCACGTTCGATGCGCTTCGCGATACGATCGATTTTCGCGACACAATGTATGTTCCCACCTTGGTGGCTGTGCGTCCGCAATCGGATTTGCAGGCCTACCGAGATCTGCAGATTCCCGTCCTGGACCAAGGCCAGGAAGGCGCTTGCACTGGTTATGGCCTCGCAACCGTAGCCAACTATCTGCTCGCCCAGGCCGGCGATGCACAACGGGGCAATGGCGTTAGCGCGCGGATGCTCTACGTCATGGCCAAGCGCTACGATGAGTGGGAAGGCGAGGACTACAGCGGCTCCAGCGCTCGTGGCGCCATGAAGGGTTGGCACAAGCACGGCTTATGCGCTGAGGCCATCTGGCGAAATTCCGACCTGAGCGCCGATATGGATGCCGGCCGAGCGGCTGATGCGTTTACGCGACCACTAGGCGCATATTTCAGGGTCAATCACGCTGATCTCGTCGCGATGCATTCGGCCATCAGCGAGGTTGGCGTCCTCTATGCGACCGCCAACGTGCACCAGGGCTGGATGAACGTAAAAAGCGGGGACCGAAGAATAATACGCCACGAGGGCTCCGTCGGCGGGCATGCTTTCGTCATCGTGGGCTATGATCGCGAGGGGTTCTGGATCCAGAATAGCTGGGGCCCCACCTGGGGCAACGGCGGTCTGATCCAGCTGAGCTATGACGACTGGTTGGCCAACGGCACGGACGTCTGGGTCGCGCGCCTGGGCGCGCCGGTGCAGTTCTCCAGGCCGCTTGACGCGGCAGTGGTCAATTCCAGCGCGCCGCGGAGCTATGAAAGCTACGTCTACGCCAACCTTCGAGCGCACATCGTCACGGCCGGCAACGACGGGCTGCTTCGTCAGAAAGGGTCCTATGGTCTGACGGAGAACGGCCTTAAGGAAGTCGTCCGCACCTCGCTCAAAGACAAGGTCAAGGCATGGACCCGCAAACGTGTGCTGGTCTACGCCCATGGCGGCTTGAACGCCGAGTCCTCAGCGATCCAATACGCGGCCAACTACCTCACGCCAGCCATGGCCCAAGAGGTCTATCCGATCTCGATCGTCTGGCGCTCTGATGCCTGGACAACCTTTGGCAATATTCTGAAGGACGCGTTGCGCCGGCGACGCGACGAAGGTTTGCTCGATAGCGCCAAGGATTTCATGCTCGACCGCGTCGATGACACCTTGGAACCGCTGGCCCGGACGCTAGGCGGCAAGGCGTTGTGGGATGAGATGAAAGAGAACGCCAAGGGCTGCACGACTGCCAAGAAGGGCGCCGCGCGTCTGCTCGCCGGTCACCTGAAAGCCGCCTTGGACGCGGGCGAAATCGATGAAGTCCATCTGGCGGGCCACAGCGCAGGATCGATCGTTCATGCCTATCTCGCCCAATACCTCGCCGAACTGGGCGTGCCGATTAAGAGCGTTTCCCTCTGGGCGCCGGCCTGCACGCTCGCCCTTTTCGAACAGATCTATCGGCCGCTGATCACTGCCCGCTCAATCGAAGCCTTCGATCTCTACACCCTGGATGACGCCACCGAGCGGGATGACGACTGCGCCCATGTCTACAACAAGTCCCTGCTCTATCTGGTCAGCGCCGCGTTCGAAAAGCACGCGCGCATCCCGGTTCTCAGGCCGATCGGAGAACCGCTTCTGGGTCTTGAGCGCGACACATCCAAGCACGTGGAGGCGGCTTTCTGGACGGGAGCGACACGGCGATGGTTTGTGGCGCCAAAGGCTGACGAGACCCATGCTCGCCACCATGGTGATTTCGACAACGATGGTCCAACCCTGGCTCAAACCCTGACCCGAATTACCCGGCAGGACGTTGCGGCGGCGCCAGTCGCGCCGTCCACGATCAGCCAAAGTCGTCTTCGGCAAAGTCTCGACCGTAGTTTGGCGCGACCCTGATGGCTCAGCTTTTGACTGTCTGCAGTTCGTTGCCTTCGCACAACCATGCGAGCGGGGCGCTTTGATGGGTCAGCCAACCGATCCCCTATCCGACTTCGACCTTTGGCCTCTGGCGGCGGAAGGCTTTGATCACGGTGTCTACAGTTCTCGCACCAGCGGCCCGCCGGTCGTGGTGCTACATGAGGCCCCCAATCTTACGCCACAAGTCGCTGATCTTGCCCGCCAGATCAGCGCCGCCGGGTTCAGGACGCACATGCCTTCGCTGATCGGCGCGCCGGGCAAATCGGCCGCCGATCCGGGCCTGGGAGCGCTATGGGGCATCTGCGTGCGACGAGAATTCAACGCCCTGGCGGGGCGTTCCACCCGGCCGTCTGTCAGATGGATCCGGGCTCTGGTGCGCAAGCTCGCCGCCGAAGCCAACGGGGCGCAGGTCGGCGTGATAGGCCTTTGCTTTAGCGGCGGCTTCGCACTCGGGGCTGCGACTGAGCCGGCCGTGGCGGCTGTCGTATCCTCGGAGCCGGCGCTTCCCCTGCTTTCATCAACGCCGCTTTTGAACAAGCTGCCTGGCGTCGCCAAGGCCATCGACCTGGACAGGGAAGATCTGGATCTCTTGCGCGACCGCTTGGCGTCCGGCGAGCTTGCCGCTCAGGGTTATAGGTTTGCAAGCGACACCTTCTCGCCCTGTGAGCGCATGCTGGCCCTTGGTGACCGCCTTGGTGACTCCTTTGATGGTCGATGCATCCATCCGGAGCTCGACGCGAACGGAGCGCCGATGCGAAAGCCTCACAGTGTTGTCACAGTCGATCTTGTCGATCGGGACGGCCATCCCACCAAGGCCGCGCGTGATCGCATCATAGCGTTTCTGGATTGGCGGCTGCGCCATGGGCCGCCGCTCTCCGAGCCTCATCCCATGTTGTGGCGTTGCGCGGTGAGCGGCTGCCAGAAGGCAAAGCCGGCTTCATCGTGAAGGGCGCGCCCCCTAAAATGGGACGCCGCGAGGTCATTTTAAGCCTGGCCGCCGCAGGCGTGCTGCCACCTGGACCGGCGTTCTCAGGGAGCGATCGGGCAAAAGCCATGGAGCCTTATGCGCATCTGGTCTTGCCTAAAACGCATCAGGCCCTGACGGGCGACAGCCTGCACGCGCGATTTATGGGCGTGAGCACACTGGCTCTAGAGGCTCAAGGCGACTGCCTTCTGATCGATGGCTTCTTCTCTCGTCGCCCTGCGCACAAGGTTCTGCTGTCGCGTATCGGACCGGACCCTGACCTGATCGATGCGGCGATCGCACGCGGCCAACTCCATGACGTGCGGGCGGTGCTGGTGGCCCATGCGCACTATGATCATGCCTTTGACGCGCCCGATGTCGCCCAAATCCTAAAGGCTCAACTGGTGGGTTCGGCATCCGTGATGCAAATCGCCGACGGACGCGCGATAAAGGTGCCCCACCAGGTGCTTCGTGGTGAGCGCCAAGCGGTCGCCATTCCATGCCTCGGACCTTTGCCGTTCAAGGTCACGGCGATCCGCTCGCCACATTCCCCGCACGGGTTCTTCCCCGGCGACAATGCCGCGCCGCCGCAAGCCAAGGCTTGGTTTGGATGCTATCGCGACGGCGGCAACTACTCGTTCTTGGTCGAACGCGGCGATCATCGCATTCTGGTGCATCCCAGCGCGGGGGCGGATGGGGCCAATTTTGAGGGCGTGCGCGCCGAAACGGTATTTCTGGGAATTGGCGCCCTCGGTAAGCAGGACAGAGCCTTCTTTGATCGCTACTGGGGCAAGGTTGTGCGCGAAGTCGCCGCGCGCAGGGTCATTCCAGTACATTGGGATAACTTTTTCGGACCAGCGCGGGCGATGAAGCCATCGCCGTGGCCATTCGATAATGTGCCCAAAGCGATGGACTGGGTGATTGAGCAGGGCGCGGCCGACGGCATAGAGGTCGCGCTTATGCCGCTCTTTGAGCCGGTGAATATGCCGTTGTTTGAGCGCAGGCCCTTAGACGCGACGCAGTCTCAGCCCTGTTGCGCAACGGTGCGAGATTCGCCGCCGCCACCCAATCTCTGGGATCGGCTCACCGCCGGCGTGGGCCGCCATTGTCCCACAGCGCCCTCCAGCGACTACTACGATCTCTCTCGCTGAGCGGGTCTTGGCGCGCTGGGGCAAGATCCAACCTCTTGTTTTGGCAATTTCGCCACAGCTCCCCGACTGGGCTTCTAAAGAATTGAAGCTCCACCCGCCAAAACCCTACAAGCTTAACAAACAAGGCGGCCTTGGGTCCGCGGATACGCAGTTAAACCTGACCGAAAAACTGTATCGAAGGTCAAGTTCGCTTCGGGCAATCAGTCATCGCTGTAGAGCCAATTCATCAACAGTAAATCGCAAATTCATTCCGTAGGCGTGCTTTCTCGACCTGCCCAGTGATTGGGCGTCGCAAAGGCTAGGGTGTCACAAGCCGATGTGAGGATTTAGAAATGTTGGTTAATGGCGCGCTGAAAGGTTGTGCCCGTCAATTCGAATTAGTAAAGGCTTCCTTAATTGGGGCTTCGCCGCCCTTGTGAGCGCTTGGTGGGGATCAATGCTCGTAGCTACTGCCCTATCTTCGGAAGCGCGTAAGGTGGATCAGACGCTGACGCGCGTCGTGATCGATCCGTACAAGCGCGGGCTCGACATTCTTGTCGCCGGCTCAGCATTGTTGTTTTTTGCGCCGGTGCTCTTGCTCGTTGGCGTTCTGATAAAGCTGGAATCCCGGGGTCCGGTACTTTTCCGTCAGGCACGGGGGGGGCTGCACGGCGAGGCCTTCACGATTTTCAAGTTCCGATCCATGCGCTGCGCGGAGAATGGCGACCGCGTCTTGCAAGCCGCGCGGGATGATTATCGTGTAACGAAAATCGGCCGTTTCATCCGCAAAACCAGCGTTGATGAACTTCCCCAACTGCTCAATGTGCTGATGGGCGACATGTCCATCGTAGGGCCACGGCCTCATGCCCTCGCTCATGATGTCGAGTATGGCGCTGTCATTCCGCGCTATAACCTGCGTTTCCGCGCCAAGCCGGGGCTAACGGGGCTCGCTCAAATCAGGGGATTGCGCGGTGGCACCGACGAAGTTGAAGCGATGGCCGCGCGGGTCGAGGCTGACGTCGAGTATATCGAGCGTTGGACATTCGGCTCAGATATCCGGATTTTGCTGCTGACGCTTCCGCATCTCTTGCTCGCTGAGAATGCCTACTAACTGCCCAGCGGTCGAGCTAGGTAATGTAAGTCTGCCAAGCGGCCGAAAAGTGCGCAAAGACACCTCGTTAGGGCTCAGTGATTATTAAGCTCCGCCTGCGCAGCTTGGCGCGGCGGCGAGTCGTTTTGAAACTTTTTGTCTTGCACCTGTTGGGCGAGAATTCCGTGGGGGATGTATGCGCGTAGCGATGATTGGCACGGGTTATGTGGGCCTGGTGTCGGGGGCGTGTTTCGCCGATTTCGGTCACGTGGTGACGTGCATCGACAAGGATCCGAGCAAGATCAAACGGCTGGAGAAGGGCGAGATCCCGATCTTCGAGCCCGGTCTGGATGATCTGGTGGCCCGCAACGTCCGCGAAGGCCGGCTGTTCTTCACGCTTGAAGGCGCCGACGCCATCAAGAACGCCGACGCGGTGTTCATCGCGGTAGGCACCCCGACCCGTCGCGGCGATGGCCATGCCGACCTGTCCTATGTCTACGCCGCCGCCGAGGAGATCGCCGGCCTGATCGAGGGCTTCACCGTCATCGTCACCAAGTCGACCGTGCCGGTCGGCACCGGCGACGAGGTCGAGGCGATCATCAAGCGCGTGCGCCCAGACGCCCAGTTCGCCGTGGTGTCCAACCCCGAGTTCCTGCGCGAAGGCGCGGCGATCGAGGACTTCAAGCGTCCCGACCGCGTGGTGGTCGGGACCGAGGACGAGCGCGCCCAGGCCGTGATGCGCGACCTCTATCGCCCGCTGAGCTTGAACGAGACGCCGATCGTCTTCACCGGCCGTCGCACCAGCGAGCTGATCAAGTATGCCGCCAACGCCTTCCTGGCGATGAAGATCACCTTCATCAACGAGATGGCCGACCTGTGCGAAAAGGTCGGGGCCGACGTCCAGCAGGTGGCCAAGGGCATCGGCCTGGACAAGCGGATCGGCGGCAAGTTCCTCAATGCCGGTCCTGGCTATGGCGGCAGCTGCTTCCCGAAAGACACCATCGCCCTCGTCCGCACCGCCCAGCAGTATGGCGCGCCGGTCAAGCTGATCGAGACCACGGTGGCGGTGAATGACGCCCGCAAGAAGGCCATGGCGACCAAGGTCGCCGACGCCATCGGCCTGTCCGATCTGACCGGCAAGACGATCGGCGTGTTGGGCGTGACCTTCAAGCCCAACACCGACGACATGCGCGACGCCCCCAGCCTCGATATCCTGCCGGCCCTGCAGGCCATGGGCGCGACGGTCCAGGCCTATGATCCCGAAGGCGCGAAAGAGGCGGCTCACATGCTGCCCGGCGTGGACTTCAAGGCCGGGGCCTATGAGGCCGCGCAGGGCGCCGATGCCCTGGTGATCCTGACCGAATGGGACCAGTTCCGGGCCCTGGATCTGGATCGCCTGAAGCTGCTGATGAACAGCCCGGTCGTGGTCGACCTGCGCAACGTCTACAAGCCCAGCGAGATGGTGCGGCACGGCTTTGTTTATGCCTCGATAGGTCGCGCTTAGGTGACAGCTGGCCGTATTGGATTGAATCCCAACACTTAGCGCCCGCGAGCTGCTGCGGCGGCGATTTTATCTAGGGCGGCGGTCCATACGAATGGCTTTGGCCGCTGGTTGTGATCAACGACGAAGCGGTTGATGGCACCCGGAGATCGACGCCCTCCAAGACGCCGCGTTTGAGGCGGAGCTTGGTGAGGCTGGCGAATAGACCCTCGACGGGATTGAGCCGGCTGGCCGAGGTGGGAGTAAAGTTGAGTGCCCAACGCAGATTGCACCCCAGTCAAGCGATCACCTCAGGCGCCCTGTCGGGGGCAGGGTTGTCGATGGTGGGGTGGACGGTCTTGCTGGCCGTGACCTCGTGCTCGACGGCATTGAGAGAGCGGAAGAACTCCTGATGAAGGTGGTGCGGAACGCAGCGGCCGATGAACGTCCAGAACGTCGAAGGCGGCGAACTTGGGATCGTTTGACAGCTTGAATGTGCGAATGCGGTGCCAGACTCTGGGCTCGCCAGATGCGCTGGACCGAGGTCAGGCTGCCGCCGACGACCTGGGCCGTCCCGGACGGTCCAGTGGGTGGTCTCGCCCGGTGGTTCGCCCAGGATGAGGGCGACGACTCGATCGGCCATCTCGTCGGTCAGCTTGTGTATCCGCGGCGGCCGGGCTTTGCCGCGCAGCGGGCGGTCGACGGCCTAACCGATGAAGCGTGCCTGCCAGCGCCAAAACGGACGTCTTGCTGAGGTCCGCCGGGTGCATGATCGCCACCGTACCGAGGCTGTCCGCGGTGGTCAGCGCGACATTGGGCGCGCCTGACGGGCTTCTCCGGGCTATTGCGGTCATCGATGATCGCACGCAGGTGCTCGCGATAGGTCGAGCCCCGGCGACTGGTGAAGCCAGTACGCATCCCCTAGACTCGCACGGACGAAAAGCCACGTGCATTCCAGAAAACATCTTCACGTCGGCATGAAACCTCTAGCAGCCGCGACCAGCATTAGAACAAGCTTTTGATTGAACTACCGATTGCCGATCTTTCGTTCTTGGACAGAATATTAGTATAAAATACGATGCCTGACATTAATAGCGCGACGAAGGAAGCCGTCATCCTCCATTTGTCATCGGGGATCGTAGATAGACCTATAAGTCCAGCGGCAAAGATGAGCGGTATTGAGATCTCATAGGCTAGCGCCTTTCTACTCTCGAATGCCGCCCTGGCCAGCACGCTGAGCACTACGTAATCAAGTGTGACGCGAAGGAGCCAAGCGACTGCGGCTCCAACAACGCCATATTGATGAAGCAACGTGACGAGTAGAATAACATAAATAGGTAGCTCAATTAAATGAACCTTTGCAGTAATGTCAGCCCTGCCGCGCGCCTGTATTATATTGTAAGATGGTCTCGCGAGAGTGTTTGTAAATAATCCAATAGAGAGAAGGCTCATGACGAGCGCGCCTTTTTGGGCGAATTCGGAACCGAGCCAAAGGCTGAGAAATAAAGAACCTAAAGATATGAATGCTATGCTTACCGAAAACATCAGCGCGCCGAGAAATTTCAGAGAGAACACATAAAGGGTAGACGCTTCAACCCCATCGCCGCTGATAGACCGCGCCATGCGAGGGAATAAGACGCCAAAGACGGCGTCCGGGAAAACCGTGACCCGGGAGATCATGTCGAAAGACGTCGTATAGTAGGCGACCTGCCCGACTCCCGCCAAGGCGGATACGAAGAAGCGATCCATGTAAGTCATAAGTGGAGAAATTGTGTTTGAGACTGTCATCCAGCCGCCAAAACGAAAAAGATCAACAATACGACTGCTAGGCTTTGGGGAAAGGATCTCGCCGCCTTGAAGGTGTCTGGCGAGGGAAAGGCCGAACGCGAACATGCCAACGTAACGGCCTGCTACCAACACAAGGGCGATCATACCTAGGTCGGTTACGATATTCGCTAGAAGGAATGGGCCAAGGTAGGTCCAAACCCCCGTAAGTGATCGAATGATCGCAACGCGGCCGAATCTTTCATAGGCTTCGAGAGAGCCTCGCATTCCGCTCGATAGGACCACGGCAGGAATGGCTAGAGCTAGGGCTAGAAACATCCGAGACGTCTCAGCCTTAAGATTTTCCATGCCCGGTGTGACTAAGCCAGCGATCGGCGTTGCCAACCAAGCAAGCAGCAGCCCGCCAAGAATTGAGATTGCAAGCATGAAAGCGAGCGACTTTTTTATCAGTTCCGGGGCCTCACCGCCGCGTCCCTGACCCAGACGCTCAGAAACCGCATGTGTAAGCGCGCGTCCTAGGCCCAGGTCAAAGATACTGACGTATCCGATCATCACCCATGCGATCGATAGGAGACCAAATTTCGGTACACCGAGATGAGTGACGATCGGAGGAATACATGCCAAGCCGATAACCAGTGGCGCTGAAAGTCCAACAAAGTTAACGACTATATTTCGCGTTAAAGTGCGAGGCATATCGAAACCTAATAAAAACGCCCATGCCGAGAAAATGGACAGCTACAAAGAACGCTGAAATAGCGAAGCAGACCAATTACTTCGGGCCGTAATTTTTCCGCGTGAGTTTCAGGGCATGCATTCCATAATTCAGCATCAGCGATGCTTGAGCTCTTGCCCCAATACGGAATAAACCAATTACTCTAAGAACTAGTGATCTGTAGAGGAAGCCCATCGACGCAATAAGTTTGAACGCCAGGCATGCTGGCCATGAGCGAGTTTCGAAAAAGCGCTGTGCACGGGCATCCAGCCATCGAGTCGAATAGTAAACGGTACCCTCAGATTTTTGGGTTGCCCCTTGCAGGTGTAGAACCTTCAGCTTCGGGAGATATACAACGCGGTGCCCACTCGCCCTGACACGATCTCCAAGTTCTACATCTTCGCCATACATGAATATATCGTCTGAAAAGCCCTTGAGTTCTTGGAAGAGCGATTTTCTGATCATAAGAGACGCGCCGCAGATCCAATCAACATCGACACTGTCCCGGCGGAGAAGCTGTGGGTTCGAGATATATATACTTGGAAATGCGGCAAACACCCTATGGAGCCAAAACGTGTGACCGGCCATAGAACGTAACGTGGTCGTCCAACCGGCATCCCCGACTTGATGTCGACCGTCTTCGTGGACTAGCTGAGGCCCGACCGCGCCAATCGAAATGTCAGCCTTCAAAGCCTTGGCCATCTCCCATATGGGTGACAGGTCGCTCAAGAATGCGTCTGGGTTCAGCAGAAGCAGCAGCTCTCCTCGGCAATACGGAATGGCTGCGTTGTTCCCCCCGCCGAAGCCCAAGTTCTCGCGACCAGCGATCAAGCGAACCCACGGATAATTCGAAGATATATAATCTTTAATGCCGTCTGAACTCGCATTGTCATAAACTAATACCTCAATCTCATCGGGATGATCGACGAAAGGTGCTAAGCATCGATCAATAAAGTCGCGAGATTGCCAGGCCACGATAACTACGCTCACGTCGGGCGGGGCGAGCGGGGCATTGTTGTGATTGGGCATTATTCGGATTCCAAACCAAGAAGACAGGTATCTGAAATGATCCTAATAATATCTCCGGTCGGACTTGAAAAGCTTGAATGAAAGGCATGCAATGAAGAACCAGAGCACTTCGAAGCTTGCCATATCGCTGCGCGCGCCACTAACCATAAAAAAGAACAAGAACGAATATATGCATGCCCAATATCCTGAGGAAATATTATCAGATCTTGCGCTGACATATATCCTTGTAAGGAAGAGTGCATAAATGGCGCTCAAAGCAAACACGCCCGGAAATGAAAAGTCCGCGTACATCGGTGCCACAAAAGTTGCAGCGAGACCAAATCCGTACCAGCGCCCCCCCACTACCTGCTTAAAATATTCGCCCGGGTTCGTTGGGGCATCAAGCGGCAATGGTGAAAGTAGAGGGCCAACGTGCAGCATGCCCCAAGTATGATCAGAAGCCGACGGGATTTTTTGCAAAACAAGATCCAAGCCATAGGCAGCGGTGCTTAGCTCTTTAGTCACAAAGAACATTATGTATTGAGCTTGATTCCAGCTCGCCGATGTTCCGCCAATACCTTGAGAAATACTATTTCCGTACAATGTAATGTTTCTATAATAGCCAATCGCGCCGATGAAAATAAGCGCTAATGCACCCAGGGCTAAAACATGTGTCACTCGAATCTGGGATCTAAAATAGTTGTATACAAATATGCTCGGTATGAGAACTTTAAGAATTCGAGTTCTCGATCCAGCTAATATAGCAACCGCAATAAACGCTACAAAGACAAAAGCGCAAAAATAGAAAAACACATCGCGCCTTTTTCCTCGTGACGAGAAAATATACGAAATGGAGAAGAGGGCAGTTACGTCCAGCAAAGAAGCTACCGTAGCTAGGTACCCATTGTCTAAGTACGCAACCCGAGCAGCGTTCACATTGGGCGATAGCAGGGGAATTCCGGCCGTTACCCAAAGCACTACAGTGCTTAGGGCTGAGACCGCAAACATGGATGCTAGCAGTGGCTTGTTGAGCGTGGTTCGGAAATACTCTATTTTTTCAGCCCTAGAAACCGTCCGGTGGGCCTGACTGCGAGAAACGCCCTTGGCGATGAAAGCCCCAGCTGAGAAACCCAAGAGCGCAAGTGAGTAAATTGCCCACTGAGAGCTCGATACAGGACGCGATAGCGCAAGCGTCCCAATCAAAAAATATGTCGAAAAAAATAATGTGAACCCGGGCCAGGGGGCAAATATCGCGTCAATGCCGCCTCGAGCGCTGAATGAAACTGTGGCGTAGACAAATAATAGAAAGTATAGCGTCAGAAATAGATACATCATTTAGTTATCGTCCTGCGGAATTTCGCGCACTGTCAATTCAGAACTCGTTGATCGCGGTCAGACGGGCGATTGAAAAACGACGCCACCTGTCGATCTCGTTGCAATCAACTGGCTGCACTATTGGCGAGGCGTTGCCTTGCGCTCGCCCTTGAAAAGCTCGACAGGGCGTAAGGTATCGTTTCGCTCATAGATTAACATGCTCGCCGATCGTTTGAATGTAGCGCTGAGGCGGCAAGTGTGAATCAATGGCGTACGCATCTCCAATTAGGTCTAACGCCTGTATCCCTTAGCCGCTATCTGACTGATTGTCACCCGCTCCGCGCTTGGTGCCCAGGGGCAGCGGTGACACGGTCAGCGGTCAGCGGTCAGCGGTCAGCGGTCAGCGGTTAGGGGGAGGGGGGCGTGATTTCTGCCGAAAGAGCTCGCCGTACATTTCTGCTGCGACGTTGCTTTTCGTGTGCGCTTAAAACGAAATGGTTGGCCGCGCGATTCGTGAAGCATGATCCCACTTGGTTTGGGTACGTGCCGCGCCCAAAAGTCGAGCGCCATCTAATAGAGCGCGCCAGCTTACACGCCGGCAAAGTCTTCACCGTATGGCTGGATCAAAGGCAACCGCAAGCGAGGGCGACGGGTCTGCCCGTTGCAGACGTCTTTCACGCGCTCTGTGCAGCTGCGCAGGCCCATACGGCGTACTTGCGGACGTAGTTCACCTTTCCGCCCCGGGATTCTATATGGCGACCCTCGCCGGAACCACGTCGGGTCTGGTGCGGGTGAAGCTTCAGCTAACGAGCACCGCATTTTTACTCTCTCTGAGATGCAGTGGGAGCCGGATCGCTATTATCCCTTGCGGAAAATTGCCATCCGAAGCATCATTTATTATTACAATTGCAGTATATTAGTTGAAATTATTTTGCCTGGAGAAGACAATATCCGCATGTCGCTAGACCTTACAATTTTTTCCTACCGCAAACTGTCTTTCGCCCGAGCCTTCGGTTTTACGGTGAGAGATCTAATGTTTCTGAAGGCGTTTGATTCTTCTAGCCGAGTGTCAAAGGTCGACTGGTTCGAGCGCCCTGACGCCGGGCCGGAAATATTTGGTAGCCGAGCCCCTCTAGCAGGGCTGAGCAAGAAAATTGTCCATCATCGAAAAATGGACCCGGCCATTCTAGGCCCTATACGCCAGGGGCGAGGGTGGACTGCATCGTCATTTCGGCTCCATGAGAAAGATTTTATCCCGCCCGGGCGAATACCTGCCAAGAAAAATGTAATATTAGACTTTAATCCTTTCTACATCCCGCCAATAGAATTCATAAAAAGTGGTTTCTACTGGTATGATTTGATAGACAATTTCGCACTACACAACAGATTTACCCCGCAACAAATAGAGATGGTGCGGAAAAAGTATGATTTTGTAGAGTTGCACGCAGATAGAGTGACCGGTGTGACGCAGAGATCCGTATCGAATTTCTCAAAAGGAATTTCGGTGCCGAACCGGCTTTTGAAATCAGACTGGCCGTTGCAGATCGCCACTGACGTTCCGGAGTTTGACTTTGGATTCTTGGGATTTATCACCGACAAAATCGATCTGGATTTGCTGGAGCGAATTGGAAGAATGGGCTATCGCACGCTAATTAGCGGCCTAGCCTATGACAAAAGCATCCTTGAGCGACTGAAGCGGATCAAGAATGTCTACTATTCCGGGAAGTTCTCAGCTCATGAAGCTCCGGATTTGACCAGGCGCTTCAAAGTTGGACTTGTACCTTATCGGCCCGAGAAGATGCATGACGAATCGCCAATTAAATTCTTTCAGTACATCGCTTCGGGCCGACCTGCATTGATGTCTACAAGCTTTAATGAGATTGAGAAAGATTTCTCCGAATTCGTCCACTATTATTGTTCAAGTGATGAGAAAATCGAAAATTTCTTTAAACGTGTTACGTCAAATTATAGCCTGACTCAGGCTGAAATATCTCGACGTGCTCACATGAGGGGAGATTTATTTTGGGAGTCTTCTCTTGATACCATTTTGGATCAGTCCTTGATGGACTCGAAACAAACAGCTTCGTAGGACTCCAGCACAGGTTTCCAGCGGAATGCTTGCTCGAATCTGGCCAGAGCACATTCACGCGCGTGGCTCAGAACCGTGCCCCCGGCCTCGATGGAGTCAAACGCTTCGGCGCACTTATCTTGATTATCGAAATAGAACTGAGCGTGCCCTGCCACCCACCGATTATAGAGGTTGTCATGAGCGATAACGGCCGACCCCGCGCCGAGGGACTCGACCAGTGAAGGATTGGTGCCGCCCACGCTATGACCGTGACAATAAGCAGCTGCATGAAAACGCAAGGCTTTGACCGTATCGCTCTCATAGATGGCACCGGGAAAAATGACCCGATCGCCGCCAGCCGCGATGACTTCTGCGTGGTAGGCGTTTGTGTCTGGTGAGAGCTTCCCTAGGCAAACGAAATCTAGGTCGCGTTGACTCCGCATATATGCCCGGATCATGGGAAGGATATTATTTTCTGGCTCAATACGTCCAATCGACAGGAAATACTTGTTCGGCCTCAAGCCCAACGCGGTCAGTGGCTCAGTAGATGCGGTAACCACGGGGTCGGCCCCATAGGGGATCATTACTATATCGCGTTTGGCCCGGCGGCGCCCCAGGTGTTTGGCGATCTCCGGGTGGTCGGCAATCAGTTTCGTGGATGTCAGCGCGCCGACCCATTCATTGACATAGAGCCAGATCCGTCCGTGCCAAGGCCACTTGGCGCGCTTCCATTCAATCCCATCCATATTGGTCAACACGGCGTGGCCGGTGAGCCGCAATAGAGCGCTAAAAATCGCGGTGTTGTAACCAAGCACTAGCATAACGCCTTGCTCGCTCATCGCGTGCCGAACGCAACGCCAGTCGAATTTCATCGTTCCGACCGCGCCTGAGCCCGATGCAAACGTTACGCGGCGTATGCCTTGCCACTCGTCCGCCACCGGCCCGTCCGGCCCATGATCGACCTGGCAATAGACCGTCACACGCCATCCGCAATCACGCATATGAAGAGCAAATCGCTCGGCGAAGGTTTCAAACCCACCGTGGCTCGCCGGGACCCCCCGCGTCCCTAGTATGTAAAGCGCGGGCACCGCGTCCACTGCATCTCTCATAGTTTGCGATTGAGCACGTTGTTCCGCAGATACTGCCCATAGCCGCTTTTACCCAGCTTATCGGCTAACTGCTCAAGCTGCCCAGCGTCAATGAACCCTTTTTGGAAGGCGACTTCTTCGGGACAGGCGATCTTGAAGCCCTGGCGCCGTTCAAGCACGCCGACGAACTCAGCTGCTTCGAGTAGGCTATCGGGTGTACCAGTATCGAGCCAAGTATAGCCCCGCCCCATGATTTCCACGGAAAGCTTGTCACGTTCCAAGTAGACGCGGTTCACATCAGTTATTTCAAGCTCGCCGCGCGGAGATGGCTGCAGGTTCTTCGCAATATCCACGACATCAGAGTCGTAGAAATAAAGACCAGTGACGGCCCAGTTAGACTGGGGGGATTTCGGCTTTTCCTCGATCGATTGCGCTCGCATGCGCTCATCAAACGCAACCACGCCATAACGCTCTGGGTCATTCACGTGATAGGCGAACACCGTCGCACCGTCCGGTCGGCTCATCGCGCTGGTAAAGAGGTCTGTTATGCCGTGGCCGTAGAAAATGTTGTCTCCGAGGATGAGAGCCGAGGGATTGGCCCCAACAAAGTCAGCTCCGATGATGTAGGCTTGTGCTAGCCCATCAGGGCTGGGCTGAACGGCGTATTCGATCTCCATGCCCCACTGCGAACCATCACCGAGCAGTTCGCGAAAACTTGGTGTGTCGCGCGGCGTCGAGATAATCAGCACCTCCCGAATGCCCGCCAACATTAGGGTCGACAGCGGATAATAGATCATCGGCTTGTCGTAGACCGGCATCAGTTGCTTGGAGGTGACAAGTGTCATGGGATGCAGGCGCGTGCCTGACCCTCCAGCTAGGATGATACCCTTCATGCGGAGACCCTTTCGGCGTGTAGTTCTGAGATGATTTCTTCGACAGCTTCCCGCCACGCGCGAGGACTGACCTGGTAATCGTGTGTGAGCTTGGCGGTCGACAGGCGCGAGTTTGCGGGCCTTCGTGCGGGGGTCGGATAGTCTGATGTGGCGATCGCTTCGACTTCGGTCGCCGGCGCGCCGTTCCGAGCGTTGAGCGCGAATATCTCTTCTGCTAGCCCGGCCCAGGTTGTCTCGCCCGCGTTGACGAAATGGTAGATGCCCGTGGGGGCGGCAGGGTCAGCAATCATCCTAAGCGTGATGGTCTTCAGGGCCTCAGCGATATCGCGTGCGGCGGTGGGGCATCCATACTGGTCTCCGACCACCCGCAACTGAGGTCGGTCTGCCGCAAGGCGCAACATCGTTTTGAGAAAATTGGCGCGGTGAACGCTCAGCACCCATGCTGTTCGGAGCACGACTGACCGCGAATTGCCGGTGGTGACTGCGAGTTCGCCAGCTAGCTTTGAAGCGCCGTAGACACCCAAGGGGGCAACGGGGTCATCTTCGACATAGGGCCGATGAGCCGAGCCGTCGAACACGTAGTCCGTTGAGACTTGGATTAGCGGGATCCCCGCCTGGCGTGTAACTTCGGCAAGTACCGCCGGCCCCATGGCGTTCGCAGCGAACGCCGCTGAAACTTCCGTTTCGGCCCGATCCACTGCAGTGTAGGCGCCCGAATTTATGACCGCTGCAAAAGGTATCTGAGCAAACGCTGCCTTAACCGAAGCGATGTCGCCCAGGTCGAGATCCGCTCGCGATGGCATGTGCAGCTTGACGCCAGCCGGCCACTGCGCACGCGCGAGTTCCAAACCAACTTGACCCGCGCCGCCCGTAACCAAAATTTGGATCGGCTCAGCCATTGGCAGCAACGCCGAGGCGCTGGGTAGCGTATCGAGCGTCCAAGATATCCTGCCACCATTTCTGGTTTTCCAGATACCACGTCACAGTCCGCTCAATCCCCTCCTCGAAAGTGACTGACGGGGACCAGCCTAGGTCCGCCCGGATCTTTGAAGCATCAATAGCATAACGCTGATCGTGACCAGGTCGATCGGTTACAAAGGTAATCAGGTCGCTATGGGGGCTGCCGTCTGCCCGCGGTCGGAGGCGATCAAGGATCGAGCAAATAGCTTTCACAACGTCGATATTCTGGCGCTCTGCGTTGCCTCCGACATTGTAAGTTTCGCCGGGCGCACCAGTTTCAAAAACGGCTTGAAGAGCGCGCGCGTGATCATCCACAAACAGCCAATCGCGAACATTTGCGCCATCCCCATAGACCGGTAGCGGTTCACCATTCAAAGCGCGAATGATGATCAGGGGAATGAGCTTTTCGGGGAAATGATATGGGCCATAGTTGTTCGAGCAGTTGGTCACCAGCACTGGCAGTCCGTAGGTATGACCCCAAGCGCGCACTAGGTGATCTGAACCGGCTTTTGACGCCGAATAGGGCGAGCGCGGATCATAGGGCGTCGTTTCGGTGAAGAGACCCTCATCGCCCAGGGAACCGTAAACCTCATCTGTAGAGATGTGATGAAACCGGAATGCTTTCTTCTCCGGCTCGGGTAAGTCGCGCCAGTAGGCCAAAGCTTGGTCTAGCATAACGAAGGTGCCAACCAGATTAGTCTGGATGAATGCTCCAGGCCCGTCGATTGAGCGGTCAACGTGGCTCTCTGCCGCCAAGTGAGCAACTACTTGCGGGCGAAAGTCTTGCATAGCCCTTCCCACCGCCTCCGCGTCGCAGATGTCGGCCTGGACAAAACGATAGCGGTCGCTCGACGCCACGGGATCAAGCGAGCTAAGAACGCCAGCATAGGTTAGTTTATCAAACACCATCACAACGTGATCGGTGTGTTCAACCAGGCGGCGAACAAGCGCCGATCCGATAAAGCCGGCGCCGCCGGTGACCAAAATGCGCATTGGTGTCTCCGTCAAAGCTCGGGCAGAGGCTCGAGCGGCTGGCCGTCATATTCAAAGGGGCTATCGAATTCGGCCAGACTTGGAAGTTTTTTGTCTTTATCGGAAAGCACTGCGCCAGTCACGGGCAGGGGCCATTCGATGGCGATTGTGGGGTCGTTCCAGATAATACCGCCGTCAGACTGGGGGGCGTAGATTTCCGAGACCTTGTAAGCGACTTCAGTATTAGCCTCGAGTGTTACAAAGGCATGACCAAAACCTACCGGGACATAGAGCTGGTCGCCATTCTCCGCTGTCAATTCCGCCGCAACGTGTTTGCCGAAAGTTGGTGATCCGCGTCGCAGATCGACCGCGAAATCCAGAATTTTGCCACGCACGCATCGAACCAATTTCGCTTGAGCGTAGGGTGGTCGTTGGAAATGAATTCCACGAATAGTGCCGACCGGTATTGAGAAGGATTGATTGTCCTGGACGAAAGGCGTTTCGATCCCAAGTTCCAATAACTTCGGGGCCGAGTATGTCTCGGAAAACCAACCACGATCATCCGAAAAACGACGCGTTTTTATGCGCAGTACACCAACTGACATGAATCAGGCCCCCACCTGCACGACGCCCAAATGAAAGTCGCACTCGGCGCTGCATTGCAGCACGCTCAACCGTCGGTCAAGGTTTCCGCGCATACCTGAGAGCACATAAGCCAAAGGTGCATAGCTATTGCTAGGCGACGCTAAGCCGAGCGCCAAATTCCCCAGCTTGTCGAAAACCTGGGGCAGAGACTGGTGCTTTCAAAAAGTTGGGGCCTGTCAAGGAATTGGACGGGTCCACGCGTCCCGATCCGCCGCATGATCACTCCGCCATTGAGTCAGCCGGGTAACGCCTTGAGCGTCGCCTTTATACTGCCGGGCGGTCACCTGATCGCCGAACCTGAGATCTTGGGCCAAGTCGCAGCCTTGGCTGGACGCGTTGCCTCCGAGGACTGGATCGTCACCTAAGGCGTCAGAGCCCTGCCAACGGCTTTTGGCGAGCCCTTGCGATGAGGCTGCGTCAACAACTTGGCGGGTCTTCCAGCCCATTTGGGCCAAGGTATTGGTAGAGGGGTGCTAGGAACTCAGGCACCTACCGCTTGCGCGCCGAGTGCGTGGGCTGGTCGCGTCTTGCAGCCGCCGCTTCGACAGGGCCTAGTCCGGACGGCCCCGCCGGTTTGAGCACGATCACGCAGCGGGTCGGCCTTCCGAGCTTTATCGCGGCCTGGGCGCAGCGGGTAATAGTCGTGCGGTTGTCATCGACAAGGGCCTGCGCTGCCTGCATCGTCCGCCATCCTTCAGGATCGGCGACCGCTAGCAACCGCGCGCCCGCCGAGGCCATGTCACGCTTAAGTAGACCTGCCGCCTGCTTCTCCGGCCAAGCCCAAGGCTCCGGCGCCGCCTGGACGACGATGGTCGGCACACTGAAGGCGAGGACCGCGCCGCCGACTAAGCCGGCCAAGGCCGCTTGGAAAAGCCGCCAATTCTGCGCGCTGGCCAAACGTGCCGTCTCAACCCGACCGCGAAGATCACCAGCCGCCCGCTGAAATCGCTCCTGCGCCTGCTGCAGCGCCGTGTGATCCTCGCGACGCGCAGCCTCGCCGGCCGCCATGATCTGCCGCGCCATCTCAGCCGGGGTCAGGGTCAGGGCCAGGACCGGACTGGCCGCCAGCTGCCCGATCCTGCCGAGCGCAACCCTGACGCCCTCGGCGATATCGCCGAGGGCTTCGCTGTAGTCCGGCGCCGAGGCCCGCTCGGCGGCAAACCCGCTCAAGGCGACGTTCAACAACGCCACCTCCCGCCGCAGCGCGTCGAACGCCATCGCCGCCGTATCGGCCGGCGCTTCTGATCCTATGTCGTGACCCATTGCATCCTCCTACAAGCTGGGCCCCCGGCCACGACCCAAGCCGAGATAGGCTGACAGGCTCTGGCCGATGCTGCGGCCCATCTCGGCCGAAAGCCCAAGTTCGGGCGCGCGCGGACGCAGCAGCGACTCCACCTGCGGATCGCGCTGCAGGCTCTCCGCCATCGCGCCCATGCGGTCCTTCAGTTGACGGGCGCCGGTCATGTCACCCGCGCGGTGCAGGTCCGCGCGCTGCCGCTCCAGGCCCTGCCAGCGCTCGACGAAGCGGTCGGCCCGCAGACGCGGATCGGCGCGGACCTCGGCCTCCAACTGAAGCACCCGGATCGCCCGTTGGGTCCGACCTGAAGCCGTCTCGCCGGCCAGGGCCGGATCGCGGACATAGGCCCGCTCCAGATCCTCGGCCGCGTGCGGGCCGATCGTCCCCATCGCCTCGCGCGCCTGCTCCAGCGCTCGTCGCTGATGGGCCGGCACCGGCAGGCCGCGATCCTGCATGCGGATCACATCGGCTGAGGCGCGCGCATGGCGCTCAAGGATGCCGCGCTGGGCGGTCTGGTCGGCCTCGCGCGCCGCCGTCGGCTGAAGCGCCGCGCCGGCCGGCTTGAACCCGGCGAATATTCCCCGCTCGCGCTGCGGCGGCGCCGGAGCCCGCGTCGACGCCGGCACATGAATGTCGCGCCGCTCGGCGAAGTCGCTGGCCATGTCCTTGGCCCGCTCGCGCGACAGCACGCGCGTCAGCTTGCCCAGATCCTCGAACTCGCCCCGGCCATAGTGCAGCTGCACGCTGTCGCGGTGCCGCGACAGGGCGACATAGGCGCCGTGGCGGTCCATACCCGGTGTCGCCAGCACGTGGGTCCGATCAACCGTGACGCCCTGGCTCTTGTGGATGGTGGCGGCATAGCCGTGATCGACCTGGGCGTAGTCCTTCAGGTCAAACGCCACCGATCGCCCTGCGTCCAGACGCACGGTCATCTGGGTCGGCGAGACCTGCTCGATCTCGCCCAGCATGCCGTTCTTCACGCCCCCGGCGCCGCCCAGCCCACGATCGTTCTTCAGGAACATCAACCGATCGCCAACCGCGAACTGCCGCTCGCCGCGCTCGGCCCTGACCGTCACGTCCTCGCCCAAGGCGCCGGCCTGACGCAGCCGATCGCGCGCCGTCAGATTGAGATCGCGAACTTCGTCATTGGTGTGGGTGAGGATGATCCGGCTCCTGCCCGGCTCGGCCACCCGTTCCCGATCCCAGCGCTCGACCAGAGCTTCGCGCGCCTGGTCGCGCGTCTCGGCGGCATGAACCATGCCGCGCGCCTCGTAAGCCGCCAGAGCCTCGCCCGTGCGCCCGGTAGCCAGCTGCCGCGTGGCGTCGCGCTGCCAGTCCTCATGCTGCCGGCGAACCTGGGTGATCTCGACGTGGCTGTGACGCTCGGCGATCGATCGGAAGGCCGCCCCGGCTTCGATGGCCTGGAGCTGTTCGGGATCGCCGACCAACACCACCTTGGCCCCGGCCTTGTCGGCCGCCGACAGCAATCGCTCCATCTGCCGCGAGCCGATCATCCCGGCTTCGTCGATGACCAACACGTCGCGCGCGTCCAGCAGCTCGCGGCCGTGGCTCCACTGATGCTCCAGGCTGGCTATGGTGCGCGACGCGATGCCCGATCCGCCCTCCAGGGTCTCAGCCGCGATGCCCGACAGGGCCAGGCCCTGGACGCGATAGCCGGCGTCCTCCCAGGCCTCCCGCGCCACGCCCAGCAGCGCCGACTTTCCCGTGCCCGCGTAGCCGACAACCACGCCTAGATCGCGGGCTTGGGTGACATGCTCAAACGCCGCCCGCTGCTCACCGGACAGGACCAGTCCGCGCTGCTCGGCATGCGCCAGGGCGCGGCGCTGATCGAGGTCACTGACCCGATGCGCCCGACGCTCGGCCATCAACTCGCTGGCGCGATGCAGACGGTCCTCGACCGCGATCATCTCGCGGCTGGTGAACCGGTCCTGACCGCGCCCGTCCTGGCCCAAAGCCACCAGCTCGGGCGAGGTCTGCACCGCGCTCATGGCGCGATCGAACTGCGCCTTCCCATCCGAATGGCGGTGAATAAACAACGCCAGATCGCGGCGGGTGAAGGTCGCCTGCGACTTGGTGATGGCGTCCAGGGCAATGCGCGGATCGGCGATGATCCGCTCGCCATTGGCCCGCGCGATCTCGTGGTGTTCGTCGAGCCGATCGGCCTCAAGGCCTTCGCCCGCCCGACGCCCGGCGGCAGGGCCGATCTTGTGCTGCGGCTCAAGATCGATGCCCTGGGCGTCCAGGCTGCGGTGATCGATCCGCGCGTCGATGTCGAGTTGCGCCAACCGCTCATTGACGTGGTCCGCCCAAGCCTCGCGCCAATGCTCGACCAGTTCGGTGCGGTTCCAGTCGCGGACTTTGGCGCCGAACCCGTCTTCGCCCACTTCGCGCATCGAAAGCATGACGTGGGCATGGGGTTTGGCCAGGCCGTCGGCGCCGATATCCCAATGCACATTGAGATCGGCGACCATGCCGCTATCGACCATCTCGCGCTGGACGAAGTCGCGGGCCAATTCGATGCCCTGCGCCTGGTCCATCTCGCGCGGGATGGCGAACTCGACCTCGCGGGAGAGTTGGGCGTCCTTGCGCTTCTCGCCGGCTTCGACGGCGTTCCACAGCGTGGTGCGGTCGGTCAGGTGTTCGGGCGCGCCGTCCGGCAGCATCACCTCCGAATGAACGACGCCACTCTTGCTGGTGAAGTCGTGGTCGCGATCCAGCCGCTCGTCGTGCAGCCGCGAGGCCGAGCGATAGGCGGCCGAGGCCACGGCGCTGGCCCCGGTGGCGCGGCTGATGACTTTGACGGAGAAGTGGTAGATCGCCATGGCGACAGACCACTTACTGCTTTAAGCGCACGTCGGCACGACGTATAAGCGCGCCCTCCAAGATTAAAATCTCGGGAGGGACCGGGCCGTCCCAGTGTGTTCCGGCGACCTTACAGCCTTCCGGCCGCCATTGTTTTATCCTGATCGCATCCCGCCATCATGGAGACTGCGATGCGCAAGCCCAGAGACTTCGACGCCGAACTGACAGCGCTCAATGACAAGGCCCGAATGCTGAAGGATCGGAAGATCAAGCAGCTCGGCGAGCTGGTGATCGCCACTGGAGCCGACGCACTGGATGTCGAGACCCTGGCCGGCGGATTGCTCGGTCTGGTCGAGAGCAAGGATGCGGCCCGCAAGGCGGAGTGGCGCAAGCGCGGCGCGGGGTTCTTTCGCGGCGGGAAGGGCGATGCTGCGCCAGGCGCTGGCGACAACCCATGACGCGATCCGCCGAACAACGGCGGCGCGCTGCCGGCTGGAAGCATACCGCGCTCGGACAGACACGCGGGCCTGGGTGATGCAGCGACGGGAGCGAACCCACCACCTGATCGAACTGGGCGGCCTGGTGCAGAAGGCCGGGCTCGTCGACCTGACCAGTGACGATCGCGCCGCGCTCTATGGCGCGTTCCTCACTCTGGCGATGAGCCTGCAGGGCGAGGATCGCGACCATACCCTGGCGCTGTGGCGGCGAAGCGGAAAGCGGGCGTTCGAGACCGATGACACCCTCGACTGACCGTCAGGCTTGCCGGGCCTTATGACGCCTTCTGCTCATCCTCGTCACCTGCCATGGCGCGCACCAGGTCGAGGATCTGGCGGCGGACACGACCCTTGCCAATCTTGGGGAACACCGCCGCCAGCTCCAGACCCTCGGGCGTGCTCAGAAAGGCCGTGACGACCCGATGGGCGGCCTCGCCGACATCATCGCTCTCCGCCGTAGCGGGATCGGCCAGGCCGTCGAAGAAGTACGACAGCGGGACCTGAAGCGTCCTGGCGATCTCGTACAGCTTTGATGCGCTGACCCGATTGGCGCCGCGCTCGTACTTCTGGACCTGCTGGAAGGTCAGCTTCAGCGCGTCGGCCAGACGTTCCTGGCTGAGGCCCAGCATCTTGCGGCGCAGCCGCACGCGGCCTCCGACGTGGAGGTCAACGACGTTAGGTGTGCGGGCTTCAGCGGTATCGGTCACGAAGGTCTCCATGGCGTCGGTTAGTCGGCGCGCCGCCAACCGGAAAGGGTCTTGGCGGCGCAAGACGGCCTCGCGCTACGGCGTTTCAAGGGGGGCAGATACGCTAGTCCCTCAGGATTTGACGCATTCGCATCAATCGGCTGTGCTGAGGCATGTCCAAGTACGATCCCCTCTCGGGTCATCTGCGTCGCCAGCGCGATGACGAATTCGAGCTGACCTTCGCCGAGATCGAAGGCATCCTCGGCGCCATGCTCCCCAAGAGCGCGGCTCGCCAGCAGTGGTGGGCCAACACCACCGATCCCTACACCAGCCAGGTGCAACGCAAGGCCTGGCGTGACGCCGGCTATGACGCCTTTCTCATCGCCGGCAAGGCCTGCGTGCGGTTCAGGCGAACCCGCTGAGGCGACCAACAGGCTTGGCCTGTCCAGCCGAACACCGAGCTGGAAACCGCCGCCCTTCGCTCGGAGACAAGACGCCCTGGATCGCTTGGTGGAACGAGGGCCAGGCGGGCTGGCGCGCGTCAAGGGGACGCCCTTCGGGCGTCTCGCGCAGCGACGGCGAAGCCGCCCTTGACCCGCACCAGCCCGCCCGGCAGAGGCTCGCCAAGCGCTCCAGGGCGAGCACCGACCGTTCCGGTCCTGGCTCCCGCCGATCGGTATGGGCAAGGCGGACGCCGGGGAGGGCGGGGCGGTCAGCGCTGGCGCACGGTTGACCCTCGGCGCGAACAGCGCGCGGTGCGCAGCGCGTCCATCATCGCCTAGAAGAGGTCGCATCCGTCGCCCCACTGATGGACCATCACCTGCAGCGCCACCTCCAGCTTGGCGGCGATGTGGCGGCAGCGCAGCCTCGGTCGCCCCTGTCGCGCTCAAGCTTTGACATCACCGTCGCCTCTCCGGGCCGCAGCCCGGGCCGATCCTGCGGGTATGATCCCCGGCTGGACGCGGCGATCATGGCGAGGTCTAACGCGCGCCCGACCTCCTGTTGGCGATCAGGCACGCCGTCGATCGCCACGGCCCCGCTCGCTCTGGGATCACCATCCCGGACTAGTCGCCCATCAAAGCATTGAGGGGGTTTTGGCGAGCATCCATCTCGACCCCTTCGAACGCGGTCATGGCCTCGTCCGACAGATCTTCGACCCGCAGGGCGCGAGACGCTAGGCTCTTGAGGCGGACATATTCGTCGTAGTCCTGCTTGGAAATAAGCACCTCGGTGACCCGGCCATAATGGGTCACACCGACCGGTTCGCGCTGGGCAGCCCGGCGATATTGCGAAAACCGCTTGGCGATCTCAGTGGATGGCGCTTCAAGCATATCCAGCTCCTTTGATCCGTAAGAACCTAACGCCCGGGTTCTTTGCAAGGCGCAGCGATGGCTGGCGCCCGGGCGTATGGAGCAGGCGATGCAGCCTGCGGTGTGCAGGCTGGGGCCGAAGGTCCAGCAGGCGCCGCAACGCCCATCGAGAAGCCGGCCTTCAATCGCCTAACAGTGGCGAGGTTCCCATCGTAGCTCTAGGGGCCGCGATTTTACAGAATGTCGGAGATTTCCAGCGACGCTGCTGGCTCTATTGCGATGGCGAGATGATAGCGCGTCGCCTTGTTGCTGCCGGTGCGCGTGAGCGCGCCCATGGCGACCAGGGCGGCCAGGTCGCGTGTCGCCGTGGCGGTAGGGGCGGCGGTGATCTTCATGTAGTTGGCGGCGCTCAAGCCGCCGAGGAAGCCTTCGACGCCCGCAGCGAACATTCGCAAAACGGCCTTCTCCTGGCGAGCATTAAGCTGGTCGCCAAGGCGACCAAGCAGGCGTGATTTCTCCAGAATAAAGTCGACCTGTCGCAACGTGCGTCGCTGCGCCTCAAGGGTTTTGGCGGCGAACCAGAGCAACCAGTTGGTGATTTCCAGTTCGCAGTGCGCGCGCTCAAGCTCGGCATAGTAGGTCTTGCGATGCTGTAGAAGCGTACCCGCCATGCCGGTGATGGCGGGAGTCGAAAGCCCTTGGGCAAGGATCTTCTCGCTGACGGCGCGACCCAGGCGGCCATTGCCATCCTCGAAAGGGTGGATGCTCTCAAACCAGAGATGAGCGATGCCTGCGCGAGTGACGGCGGGCAGGGGGGCTTTCCCGTTTGGCGCGGTGCGTTGCAGCCAATCCCAGAAGCGCTGCATCTCAAAGGCCAGTTGCGACGAGGGCGGAGCCTCGAAGTGAACCTTGGGCGCATGCAGCGCCCCTGAGACGATCTGCATGGGGTCGGTATGGGTCCGGTAACGGCCGATGTCGTGTAGGTCTGTCCGCCCGTTGGCGATGAGCCGGTGCCATTGGAACAGGCCGGCCTCGGTGAGCGGGGCGGAGGCCTGTTCGTAGAGGTCGACCATCATTTCAGCGATGCCGGCCTCGGCGGGCGAGGCGCGTCGGTGATCGCCCGCAAGGCCGAGGTGTCGGCGGATAGAGGATTGCACGCTATCGCGGTCGAGAGGCTCGCCCTCGATCGCCGAGGTATCCACGGCCTCGTGGCTCATCAGCTCGACAGTAAGGGCGTTTCGTTCGGCGGCGTCGAGGTGTTTGGACGTGCCGACGAGCACGCCCGCGCTCTCTATGAAGAGCCTCTCGGCGCGCGTAAGGCTGCGCTGATCCCAAGTGAATTCGGGCCAGGCGTCCTGCTGCCAGTTCCACATCATGATCGATAAATAGCAAATTTATCGATCAACTTATAGCAAAATCATGATCGATAAATGCCGCGATTATCGATCATGCGAGAGATCGTCCCTGCTTCTGCAGGTCTCCGCTACGGTTGCCCCCGCACACGTCGCGCCGGCAAGCGTCCAATTTGGACTATGCGGGCATGGAGCCGCCATGGTCGGCGTAACGCTCCCGGCTTCAAACGGCGGGTCTCCAGAGCGGTGGCCATCACCTGGTGGAAGCCTAGCAGAGCCCAACACTATCCGCAGCCTATGACTTTAATCGGACCCCGGGCCCGCCCTGTCTGACCTCGCCGGCTTCCAGAAAAACAACCCCGGCGCCCTCTAGCGCGCGCTGAACAGCATCAACATTGACCGCCGTACTACGCCCCGGACCTAACGGGCCTTCCATACGGCGGATCGTCGGCATGGATAGCCCCGAGGCTTCCGCCAGTTTCGGCTGACTCCAATCAACGAGCGCCCGCGCAGCCTTGATCTGTTCTGCGGTCAGCATGGGGTCATCATTTTATGATGAAATAGAAGCATTTAGTGTTGACCAAAGTGATGATTCATTGTACGAAAATGATAACCTCTGAATCAGGACTAACGCTATGGGCCAGCGCCGAAAGGCGGGCGACAGCACGCGCCTGCCTGCCATCTCACGTCGCGCCGTGATCGGCGCAAGCGCTGCGCTGCCGTTGGCGGGGCCTGCGCGAGGACTACCGGCGGTCGCCGCCGCCGACGTCCCCGCGCAGTGCGCCGATTGGATCGCTCTGGATCTGGAGATTGACCGTCTAGCCCGGCGCTGGTCCGACCTGGAGACCTTGGCGGTCCGCCAGTTCGACTACTTCAAGCTCACCCAGGCTCAGATCCGAGCCTTGCCCATGGGGCCAGAGATGGACGCCGTGGACGCTGAATGTCGGCGCCTGGGGGACGTGCGCGAGGAGGCCTTGAAGCCGCTGAGCAAGCTCACCCCTCGCACCATTCAGGACGTGTCAGCTCAGCTCGCGGTCGCCTATCGCATCATGGAATTCGAGCGTGGCGACGCCTGGCCCTTCGTTCGTAAGGCCTGGGCTTTTCTGTCCCGTTCTCGCTGTCCGGGCTGTGGCGCTGCCTATGCCGGTCTTAAGCCGGTTCAGCGATCCAGCGATTGATCGACGACTCCTGCCACCCCGTGCCTTGCGCGCTGATCCGCATCCAGAGCAGCCAGCTCTGACAGCGCCGCAGTTCGCTTAGGCGCCGTCTCGACCTACGCCTGAGCCGCCGGCAGCCTGTCTTTGCCGCCGTCAGTACGCTTCTGCCCCGCGCACCCTTGCGGGCCCGGTCAAGCGATCCGATCCTTTGGCCTAGGACGTTCCAGACCCTTCCCGTGGAGCCTGATCCGATGGCCGAGCCTGACCGAATTCTGCGCATCCGAACGGTTCTGCACCGCACGGGCCTGAGCCGATCAACCCTCTACCGAAAGATCCAGGACGGCACATTTCCCCGCCAGGTCCAGATCAGTGTCCACGGCGCCGGGTGGCGAGAGTCTATGATAGACCGGTGGATCGCTGATCCTGCGGGATTCTATACTGCACGGGATGGCTCGTAATGGAGCGGATCATGTCACGATGCAGTCGCCGTTGCGGCGTGGACATCCCTTGTCATTTTAGGCATGCTTAGCGATGTCTGTCGGCGTGAGATTCCTGACCTTTGCCGAGGTATGCGAAGCTCTGCAGATCAGCGACAAAACCGCTCGAAATCTCATTGCCGCCGGCCATCTGCCCGCGTGCAAGGTCGGCGCGCAATGGCGCATCCGTTCCGATGATTTCGAGAACTTCGGGAGGCGTGAGTGTCACTCATCAAACGCGGCGACGTCTGGTACTACACCTTTTACGTCAAGGGCCGGCGCCATCGCCGATCGACCCACTGCAAGCTCAAACGCGACGCGAAGCTTGTCGAAGAGGAACAGCGACGGAAAGCTGAGCTGGGAGCAGCACCTGGCGCGCAAGAAGACTGGAGCTTAGGCGCCGTCTCCGACCTGTTTTTCAGCGCCCGCGGCGCCCACAAGAAATCGGCCGATGACATCGCCATGCGCCTGGCGACGATGGTGCGCCTGATCGGCCGCGAGACGCCGGTCAACGAGATCGGGCCCAGGATCATCCAGACCGCCATTCAGGCTCGCCGGATGGAAAAGTCCCGGCGCGGTCGCCCGTTGGCCAATGCAACCATCAATCGGGATCTGGTCGACCAGACGCTTCGTCCCCTGCTGCGTTTTGCGTCAAACAACCTGGAGATCCCCGTTCGGCCCATCATCTGGCGGGAACTCCGACTTCCCGAGCCCCGGGGGCGAACACGAACCTTCACCGCGCAGGAGCTTGCGGCATGGCGGGGCCATCTGCCCGCCTGGTATTGGCCGGTGTTTGATTTTTTCGTGCGGTACGGCGTGCGGCTGCGGGAGGCGTTTTTCCACTGCGATGCGGTGAACCTGGAGGCGGGGGAGGTTCTTTTGCGCGCTCGCAAGGCGGGTGACGATCATGTGCTGCCGCTGCTGCCGCAGGACGTGAAGGACCTGGCCACGAGGATCGAGCGGGCCCGCGCCGCCGGCATCGCTACGCCGTGGCTGCGGGAGTTGAAGTCTGGTCGCTTGTGCCCGGTCACTCATGGCGGCTTTGCCTGGGCTTCGCGCAAGGCGCTCCGCAGGGCAGGCATTGCAAACGCCAGGCCCGCCCATGATCTGCGCCATCACGCCGCCACCGAGATCACGCGACGGGGCGGTCTGAAGGCTGCTCAGATGATTTTGGGGCACGCTTCGATTATCTCGACCCAGCGCTACGCCCATCCCAATCGCGACGACATGCTCGCCGCCCTTGGGCACAAAGTGTTCCCCAGTGAGGAGTCGGTCCAAAAAAAAGTCTATAAAAACATATCTCTAACTGGCCGCCGGCATAATTTTAAGTCCGGCGCGTCTACCATTCCGCCATATCCCTGGGTAGCGGAACGGCCTTGCGCGACTGGGGTTTCCCCGTCGAGAGCGCAGGGCGCAGCAGTCGGTGAATAACGGACGCGAATGGCGGTCCAGGACGAAAGCGGGCGTGCTAACCTCGCCTTGAGCAGGATCAAAGCCTGCCTGTCGTCATTCCGAATAGTGGCTGACGCATCCTGTCCCGGAGACCGCCGTGCGCCGCCTGTTGATCGTGAGTTTTCTACTTGTCGCGGGCTGCGCGACGTCCGGTTCGCCCGGGCCTACGCCCGCGGCGGCTGCCGCGCCCCCGGCCGTGGCGGCTGATCCGGTGACGCGGGGACGGTCACTGGTCGAGACGCGATGCGCGGCCTGCCATGCCGTCGGCCTCTCGGGGGAGAGCAGCCTTTCGCCGGCTCCGCCGTTTCGCACTCTCAGCCAGCGCTATCCGGTCGCCAACCTGCAGGAAGCCTTCGCTGAAGGGATCTCGACGGGCCACCCGCAGATGCCGCAGATCGCTTTGGAAGCCGATCAGGTCAAGGATCTGATCGCTTATCTGGAAAGCATCCAGATGCCGCCGAAGACCCGCTGATCGGCCCTCGACGCGGGGCGATCCCATGCTAGCGTCGCCGTCCTGAATCATGGACGGGGACGGAACATGCGGGTTGGGATCAAGGCTCTGGCGATCATGGGCGCGCTCTGCGCCGGCGCTTCAGCCCAGGCGGCGCAGATCGAGGCGGTCAGCGCGGCGCGGCTGCTGGACGTGGCGTCGGGCAAGTATGTCGAAAATCCGATGGTGATCGTCACTGACGGTCGCATCACGGCGGTCGGCAAGAAGGGCGAGCTGGCTGTTCCGGCCGGCGCCAAGCTGATCGATCTGCCGGGCGCAACCTTGCTGCCGGGCTTGATCGACATGCACGTCCACATTGACAGCCTGGCGGAGGTTGGGGGCTACAATAGCCTGCAATACAGCGACGCTTTCTGGAGCGTGGTCCAGACCGCCAACGCCAAGGCCACCGTCGAAGCCGGCTTCACCACCATCCGCAATCTGGGCGCCGATCGCTTCAACGACGTGGGCCTGCGCGAGGCGATCGACGGCGGCTATGTGCCTGGCCCTCGCATTGTCACCGCTGGCTATGCGATCGGCGCGACGGGCGGCCATTGCGACTCGACCTACTTCCCGGCCTCGATGGCCCAGAAGGGCCCCTATGTCGCCGACGGTCCCGATGAGGGGCGCAAGAAGGTGCGCGAGGTGCGCAAGTACGGCGCCCAGGTGATCAAGATCTGCGCCACCGGCGGGGTCTTCTCGCGCAACACCGAGCCGGGTCAGCAGCAACTGTCCCTGGCCGAGATGACCGCCATCGTCGAAGAGGCCCACATGTGGGGCCTGAAGGTCGCCGCTCACGCTCACGGCGCGGCGGGCATCAAGGACGCCATCCGAGCGGGCGTCGACACCATCGAACACGTCAGCCTGGTCGATGACGAGGGCATCAAGCTGGCCGTCCAGAAGGGCGCCTGGTTCTCGATGGACATCTACAACACCGACTACACCCAGGCCGAAGGCAAGAAGAACGGCGTGCTGGAGGACAACCTGCGCAAGGACCGCGAGATCGGCGACGTGCAGCGCGAGAACTTCCGCAAGGCGATCAAGGCGGGCGTGAAAATGGTTCTGGGCACCGACGCGGGCATCTATCCGCACGGCCAGAACGCCAAGCAGTTCGCCGTGATGGTTCGCTATGGCGCCACCCCCCTGCAGGCCATCCAGTCGGCCACGGTCAACGCCGCCCAGGCCCTGGGCCAGGAGAAGGACGTGGGCCAGGTGGCCGTGGGTCGCTACGGCGACATCATCGCCGTCAATGGCGATCCGCTGACCGACGTGACCACGCTGGAAAAGCCGGTCTTCGTGATGAAGGGCGGGGCAGTGGTGCGCCAGCCCTGAGACACTTCTGGGAAAACGGCGTCGGGATCGCTAGTTACGGGCCAACGCTCCGCCATGGAGCCGCCAGCCCGGGATGCCAGACGCCGTGATCGCCTTCGAGGCCGCTTCCAAGACCTATGCAAAAGGCGGGCACGCCGCCCTGAGCGATGTTTCGCTGTCGGTGAAGGCCGGCGAGGTGTTCGGCGTGATCGGGGCCTCGGGCGCAGGCAAGTCCACCTTGATCCGGCTGATCAACGGCTTGGAAAAGCCGACCGGGGGCCGCGTCGTGGTGGATGGCGACGATGTCGCCGCCCTGGGCGTCGAGGGCTTGCGCGCTCTGCGTCGCCGGGTGGGGATGATCTTCCAGCATTTCAACCTGCTGTCGTCCAAGACCGTGGCCGCCAATGTCGCCTTCCCACTGAAGCTGGCCGGGCGACCGGCCGCCGAGGTCAAGGCGCGCACCGCCGAGTTGCTGGCGCGGGTAGGGCTGTCTGATCACGCCGACAAGTATCCGGCCCAGCTTTCGGGTGGCCAGAAACAGCGCGTGGGCATCGCCAGGGCCCTGGCGACCGGCCCAAAGATCCTGCTGTGCGACGAGGCGACCAGCGCCCTGGATCCCGAGACCACCGAGCAGATCCTCGATCTGGTCTCCAACCTCAATCGCGAACTGGGCCTGACCATCGTGCTGATCACCCACGAGATGGATGTGGTGCGCCGCGTCTGCGACCGGGTGGCGGTGCTGGAGGCCGGGCGCGTGGTCGAGACCGGGCCGGTCGAGGACGTTTTCCTGCATCCGGCCAGCGCCACGGCCCGCCGCTTCGTGCGCGAGGCGGACGGCGAGCCCGCCGCCGACGCGGCTCTGACGGGTCGTGTGGTGCGGCTGACCTTCAAGGGCGAAGCGACCTACAAGCCGGTGCTGGGCGAGGTGGCCCGCGCCACGGGCGTCGACTATTCCATCCTCGGCGGCCGCATCCATCGCCTGCGCGAGACCCCCTATGGCCAGCTGACCCTGGCCCTGACCGGCGGCGACGTCGGTGCGGCTATCGCCCGGTTCCAGGCCGAGGGCGTGCGCGTGGATGAACTTTCCGGGGAGACTGCCCGATGAGCGTCTCGAACATAGACTGGTCCGAGATCGGCCAGGCGACCCTCGACACCCTGACCATGCTGGGGGGATCGATGGTCCTGACCGTCATCCTGGGTCTGCCGCTGGGCGTGATCCTGTTCCTGACCGGCAAGGGCCAGATGCTGGAGAACCGCGCGGCCAATGGTCTGCTGTCGCTGCTGGTCAATGTCCTGCGCTCGGTGCCGTTCGTGATCCTTCTGATCGTGATGATCCCGCTGACCGTGGCCCTGGTCGGCACGTCGCTGGGCGTGCAGGGCGCGATCCCGCCGCTGGTGGCCGGCGCCGCACCCTTCTTCGCGCGACTGGTCGAGACGGCCCTGCGCGAAGTCGACAAGGGCGTGATCGAGGCCAGCTTCGCGATGGGCGCCCGGCGTCGGCAGGTGGTACTGGGGGCTCTGCTGCCCGAGGCCATGCCGGGGATCATCGCCGCCGCGACGGTCACGGCCATCGCCCTGGTGTCCTATACCGCCATGGCCGGCGTGGTCGGGGCAGGGGGCTTGGGCGACCTGGCCATCCGCTTTGGCTATCAGCGTTTCCAGACCGACGTGATGGTCGTCACCGTGGTGCTGCTGCTGATCCTGGTGCAGGCGCTGCAGATGGTCGGCGACACGGTGGTGCGCCGGGTTTCACATCGCTAGAAGACCGCCATGACCGATAACGACATCCCCATCCTGTCCGAGCCGCCCCCAGAGCATTGGGACGAGGCCTTCGCCAAGGCCCTGATTGGCAAGACCCTGCTAGTCGGCCTGACCTTTCTCGACGACGAGGGCGAGGTCACCGAGCGCCAGCAGTTCTTCGGCGTGGTCATCGAGGCCGACGACCGTGATGGCATCTTGCTCGACCTGCTGGGCGAACACGACGGCGACACCTATGCCCTGCCGCCGCAGACATCCAATATCCTGGCCGCCGAACCGGGTGTGACGAGTCTCGAGGGCGATACGCCCGACTTCGTCGTCAACTGGGCGATCCACGGATCACCCGACGAGTCAGCCGATGACGGGCCGGCCAACGACGAAGACTAGGCCTGGTCGAACGGAAACGGTAGCCGGCCGGCCTTGAACAGGATGTCGGGGTTCTCGTCATAGTCGCCCAGCTCGACATCGGCCGAGGCGGCGAAGGCCACCACGCCCTCGCGCAGCGGGGCAAGGCGCTCAGCCTTGCGGCGCGCCTCGGCGGCGTCCTTGCAGCCGATCTGCTGCTCGGCTTTCAAGCCTTTGCCGCGCCCGGCGATATAGGCTTGCACGATGTAGACGGTTTCCTTGGCCATCCGCCACTCAGGCGGCCTGTTCGGGGCGGGGGTCAAGCTCGCTTAGGCGACGACCCCTAAGCGACGACTGGGCCGTCATAGGCCGCCCGCGCCTCGCGGATCGCCGGATGATGCGCCTCGGCCCAGCCGATCAGGGCCGCCAGTGGCTCCAGCAGGCTCTCGCCCATGCCCGACAAACGGTACTCGACGCTGGGCGGCAGGGTTGGAAACACCTGGCGGGTGATCAGGCCGTCGCGCTGCAGATCGCGCAGGGTCTGGGTCAGCATCCGCTGGCTGATATCGGGCACGGCGCGCTTGATCGCGTTGAAGCGTTGCGGACCGTCCGCCAGGACGATGATCAGAAGGGTGCTCCACTTGTCGCCCAGGTGGTCGATGACGTCGCGAACCGGGCAGGCGCCGGCCGGGACGGCCTGGCCTTGCCACTGCTTCAGGCGTTCGATCAGCTGTTGAGCGCTCATCAGGCGGTTCCCTTTTGCATACCTGGTCCCGCGAAACTGCCTCCTTCACGGGGCCAAGGCGCTTTCATATGTAGTGCAGGTCTCATTTCGAGACCAGGATTTTCAAGATGAGCTTTTCTTCCTCCAAGCTTCTCGTGACCGGCGCCGGCGGCCAACTGGGCCGTCGCGTGGTCGAACTGCTGCTGCAAGCCGGCGCCGATGTGGTGGCGACGTCGCGCGATCCGTCCAAGCTGGCCGATCTGGTCGAGCGGGGCGCCGAGGCGCGCCGGGCCGACTTTGGTGATCCCGCCTCGCTGGCCTCGGCCTTCGCCGGCGTCGACCGCCTGTTGCTGATCAGCACCGACGCCCTGGGTCAGCCGGGCCAGCGCATCGGCCAGCACCGCGCCGCCGTGGCCGCCGCCGTGGCGGCCGGCGTCAAGCACATCGTCTACACCTCGGCCCCGGCTCCGACCCCCAAGGCGGGCGGCGGCGTCATGGACGACCATTTCTGGACCGAGCAGGCGATCATCGCCTCGGGTCTGGACTGGACCCTGCTACGCCACAACCTCTATGCCGAGGTGATCCTGATGGGCGCGGCGCAGGCCGTGGCCAGCGGACAGCTGTTCACCGCCACAGGCGGTCTTGGTCGGTCCTACGTCCCCCGCGAAGACTGCGCCCGCACCGACGCCGCAGCCCTGCTGCACGCGAAGGGGCGCCAGATCCTGGACGTGACCGGGCCTGAAGCCATCACTCAGGACCAGCTTGCCGCGCTCCTGTCCGAGGTCTCGGGGCGTCCCGTCGCCCATATCGGCCTTACCGCCGAACAACTGCGCGGTGGTCTGACCGGCGCGGGTCTGCCCGACTTTGTGGCCGACATGCTGATCGACTTCGATGTCGCCGCCGCTCAGGGCTATCATGCGGTGCTCACGCCGACCGTCGAGGCGCTGACCGGGCGCAAGCCTGGGACGGTGCGCGACTTCCTGCTGGCCAACAAGGCAGCGCTGGGCTGACGAGAGCGCCAGGGTGGGGGAGGGGCAAGACTCTCCCACCCTGATCAGGAAATCTGATTTCATAAGGCTATCGAAACGGGGCAAAACCCAACTCGATTTATCGTCTTGTGGAGCCGTTCATGGTCGCCCGTCGTGCTTTTGTCGCCCTCAGCCTCGCCGCTACCGTGCTGAGCCTTGGGGCTCTCGCCGCCTGCGGCCAGAAGCCCGCCGCTTCCTCAAGCACCTCCGACACCCTGACCGTCGCCGCCACGGCTATCCCGCACGCCGAGGTGCTGGAGTTCATCAAGCCCAAGCTGGCCGAGCAGGGCCTGAAGATCGAGATCAAGGTCTTCAACGACTACGTCCAGCCCAACACCCAGGTCGCCGAGAAGCGCATCGACGTCAGCTATTTCCAGACGCTGCCGTATCTGGAGACCTTCAACAGGGACAAGGGCACGAACCTGATCGCGATCAAGGGCGTGCATATCGAGCCGATCGGCGCCTATTCGGCCAGGTACAAGTCGATCGCCGAGTTGCCGCAGGGCGCCACCGTGGCCATTCCCAATGACGCCAGCACCGAGGGCCGCGCCCTGCTGCTGCTGTCGCGCAACAACGTCATCACCCTGAAGGACCCGGCCAATCCGCTGTCGAGCCTCAAGGACATCGCCGCCAATCCCAAGGGGCTGAAGTTCAAGGAACTGGAAGGCGCGACCCTGCCGCGCGTGTTGAACCAGGTGGACCTGGCGATCATCAACACCAACTACGCCCTCGACGCCAAGCTGAACCCGTCCAAGGACGCCCTGCTGATCGAGGACAGCAAGAGCCCCTATGTGAACTATCTGGTCGGCCGGCCCGACAACAAGGACGACCCTCGCGTCCAGAAACTGGCCGCCGCCCTGACGACGCCTGAAGTGGCTGCATTCATGGCTCAGAAGTACCAAGGCGCGGTGGTGCCGGCCTTCTAGGGCTGGAGAGTGGGGCGAGCAGGCGGGTTCACAGGGAAAGCCCCGCGTCACCGCCGTCTCGTCAGCGATCGTGCCCCAGACCCTAGGGCTTGGGGACGACCCGCAGCAGCTTGCCGTCGTCCGCGTCTGTCAGCAGGTAGAGCGCGCCGTCGGGACCGACGCGAACATCGCGGATCCGCTGGTCGAGCTCCTCGAACAGCCGCTCTTCGCCGACCACCCTGTTATCCTTCAGCGTCAGGCGCGCGACGTGTTGCCCCCGCAGCGCGCCGACCAGCACGCTGCCCTTCCAGGCGGGGAACAGATCGGCCTGGTAGAAGGCCATGCCCGAAGGGGCGATGACCGGATCCCAGTAATAGACCGGCTGTTCCGTGCCAGCCTTGGCGGTGATCCCGTCGCCGATTGGTCTGCCGGAATACTCCTCGCCATAGGTGGCGGTCGGCCAGCCATAGTCCTTGCCCGACTCCGGTTTATTCAGCTCGTCGCCGCCCTTGGCGCCATGCTCCACGGTCCAGAGCCGGCCTTGGGGATCCAGCGCGGCGGCCTGAAGATTGCGGTGGCCCGAGGACCAGATCTCCGACTTTGCGCCGGCCTTGCCGACATAGGGATTGTCCGAGGGGATCGAGCCGTCGGACTTGATGCGGATCACCTTGCCCAGGGTTCCGTCCAGGCGCTGGGCCTGCATGCGGCCTTCCTGGATGGAGCGATCGCCGGTGGTGATAAACAGCGTGCCGTCCCTGGCGAAGACCAGGCGGCCGCCGAAGTGCAGGCTGGAGTTCAGCTTGGGCGTCTGGCTCCAGATCACCTGCACGCCTTCGACGCGCGGGGAGGGGCCGCTGATCAGCTTGCCGCGCGCCGCCGCCGTGCCGTTGCCGCCTTCGCCGGCCTGGGCGTAGGTCCAGTAGATTAGGCCGTTGCTGGCGAAGTTCGGATCGACCGCCACGTCCAGCAGGCCGCCCTGGCCGTTGGCGTCGACCGCAGGCAGGCCGGCCACAGGTGTCGACAGCTGGCCATCGGCGCCCACCAGGCGCAGTCGTCCGGCGCGTTCGGTGACCAGCCTGGTCCCGTCCGGCAGGAAGGCCAGACCCCAGGGGTGGTTCAGGCCGCCGACCACGGTCTCGACGCTATAGGTCACGCCCAGCGCCTGGCTGGGCGCGCGGGTCTGGCCGGCGAAGGCGGGCTTCTGGTCGGGCGCATTGGCGGCCCGGGTCTCGACCGGCGGGCTCGAACCATCCTGAGCCGCTGGGGCGTCGGGGGCGGGGCCACAGGCGCACATGACCAGGGCGAGGAGGGGGAGAAGGTGCGTTTGCATGGGGCGAACCTTAAACGAGCCGTCGGGCTCGGCAATCTCAATCCTCGACCGACCGCAGGCTTGGGTGAGCAAGGTTTGTGCAGGGCGCGGGGTGACGCCTTGCATCGCTTCGGTCATCATCGATTCTGTCGAGCGCCGCGACGTCGGAAAGCCACCAGAGCCGCATGAACGACAGTGAAATCAGGCTGGAAATCGCCACCCGCGCCGCCGGCATCGGCATATGGGACTGGGACCTGCTGACGGATCAGATCGTCTATTCGCCGGTGGCGCGCGTCATCAGCGGTTTCGATCTGGACCAGGCGATCAGCATCGAAGACGTCCGGGCCCTAACCCACTGTGAGGACAGCGGTCACGCGGCTGACATGGCGGCCAAGGCCCTGGATCCGGCGCTCCGCACACAGGTGGTCTACGAGTATCGCATCGTTCGGCCCGACGGAGCCGTGCGCAATGTGGTCGCCCATGGTGAAGCGATCTTCGCTCAGGTCGAGGGTGTCGAGCGGGCGGTGCGCTATATCGGCTCGCTGCAGGACGTCACCGAGCGCAAGCGGCTGGAGGAGGCCGAGCGCCGGGCCAGCGATCGCCTGCAACTGGCGCTGGACGCCGGCCGCATGGCGGTGTGGGACTATGATGTCGCCACCGAGTGCGTGAGTGGTTCACCTGAACTCTATCGCCTGCTGGGCTTTCCCGAGGATGCACAGCCCAGCCTCGAAGCGCTGCGTGGCGGATTCGAGCCTGAAGACGTGGGCTGCATCGCGCGAGCGGCCCAGGCGGCCTGGAAACGCGGCGAGCGTTTCCTCGAGGTCGAGTTCCGTTATCGCCGGCTGGATGGCGCCTGGTGCTGGTATCAACTGCGCGCCGAGATCAAGCTGGGCTCGACCGGATTGCGCCATACCCTGCTGGGTGTGCTGGTTGATGTCACCGAGCGCAAATCCGCCGAGGACCGCCTGCGCGACAGTGAGGCGCGCTTTCGAGGCATGGCCGATTCCGCGCCCGCGCCGATCTGGATCACCGGCATCGATGGCGGCATCGAGTTCGTCAACCAGGCCTTTGTCGAGATCGCGGGCGTAGAGGCCGGCAGCCTGCTGGGCGATGTCTGGATCCAGCTGATCCATGCTGACGACCTGATCCAGGTGGCCAGGGCCCGCATGGCCGCCCGCGAGACCCTGTCATCCTATACGTTCGAGGCGCGTTTCCAGCGGATCGACGGCGAATGTCGCTGGATGTTTGTCAGCGCCAAGCCGCGCTTTGACCCCACGGGCGGCTTTCTTGGCTATGTCGGCTTGGCCATCGATCTGACCGACTTGCGCGCCGCCGAGACCCGCCAGCGGTTGCTGATCAACGAGCTCAATCACCGGGTCAAGAACACGCTGGCCTCGGTGCAATCGATCGCCCGCCAGACCCTGCGCGAGGGCCAGACCACCGGCGCGGCGCGCGAGTTGCTGCTGGATCGGATCATGGCGATGTCTGTGGCCCACGATATCCTTACCCGCGAAAGCTGGGAGGGGGCGGCGGTGCACGATATCGTCCTCGGCGCGATCCAGCCCTTTGTCGGCCCGGACGCCGCGCGCATTCACGTCAGCGGGCCAGCCGGCCGCCTGGGGCCATCAGCCGCCCTGGCGCTCGCCCTGGCCCTGCACGAGCTGAGCACCAATGCGGTCAAGTATGGCGCGCTCTCGACCTGTGAGGGCCGCGTCGACATCGTCTGGGAGCCCAGCGAAGACGGGCGAAACGTCAAGCTGCGCTGGAAGGAGCATGGCGGTCCGCCGGTTTCGCCGCCGATCCGCAAGGGCTTTGGCTCGCGCCTGCTGGACGGCGGCTTGGCGGCCGACCTTGGCGGCCGCCCCACCTTGCTTTTCGCCCCCGACGGGGTTGAAGCGGTGGTGCCGATCGTGCTGGCGGACTAAGCTCACGGCGCTGGCAAGCCGCCGCTGTGAGGCGCGCCAATGCCGGGCTCGTGAACTGTCACACCACATTGGCCCGAGCGAACGAGGACGCCAGGCGCCGCCTCGTCTTCAGGTGACGGCGTCGATGGCCGCGTAGGCCGGCTCGCGCCAGATCTGCTTGTCGATGATCTCGGCCAGCCGGTCGACCGCGTCCCAGATATCGACGAACCGCAGGTGCAGCGGCGCGAAGCCGAAACGCATGGTGGCCGGCGCGCGGAAGTCGCCGATCACGCCGCCCGCGATCAGGGCCTTCATGATCGGATAGCCCGACGGATGGTCATAGGCGATGTGGCCGCCGCGTTCGGCGGGATCGGCCGGGCTACAGAGCACGAAGCCGGCGTCGGGCAGGCGCGCCGCCATCAAGTCCTGGAACAGTTTGCCCAGAGCCAGCGACTTGGCGCGAATGGCCGTGGTCCCGGCTCGCTCGGCCATATCGATCCCGGCTTCGGTGGCGACCATGCTGAGGATCGGCTGGGTGCCGGTCAGCATCTTGCCGATGCCCTCGGCGGGACGATAGTCGCGGTCAAAGGCGAACGGCGCGCCGTGGCCCCACCAGCCGGTCAGGGGCTGTGCCGCCGCGCCCTGGTGGCGGCTGGCGACGAACAGGAAGGCCGGGCTGCCAGGCCCGCCGTTCAGGTACTTGTAGGTGCAGCCGACGGCGAAGTCGGCGTCGCAGCCGTTCAGGTCGACCGGCATGGCGCCGGCGCTGTGACACAGGTCCCAGATCGCCAGCGCGCCGTGGGCGTGGGCCTTGGCTGTGATCCCGGCCATGTCGAGGACGTGGGCGGTCTTGTAGTGGGCCTGGGTCAGGACCACGGCGGCGACATCGTCGTCGATGGCGTCGTCGATGGCGTCCTTCTCGGCGAAGCGGATCTGGTGACCCTTGCACAAGGACTCGATCAGCCCCTGAACCATGTAGTTATTGGTCGGGAAGTTGCTGCCTTCCATGACGATCACGCGCCGATCCGGGCGCAGGGCCAGAGCGGCGGAGACGACGCGAAAGAGGTTCAGACTGGTCCCGTCTGTCAGCACGACCTCGCCCGGACCCGCGCCGATCAGGTCGGCCAGACGATCGCCGAGGCGATAGGGCAGGGCGAACCACCCGGCCTTGTTCCAGCTGGTGATCAGGCCTTCGGCCCATTCCTCCTGCGCTGACTGTGCGACGCGCGCCAGAGCGGCCCTGGGCGCGGGGCCCAGCGAGTTGCCGTTCAGATAGACCACGCCCTCGGGCAGGGCGAACTCGGCGACGAAGGCGGCCAGCGGATCGGCGGCGTCCATCGCCTCGGCGGCGGCGCGGGAGAGAGAGTCTGACATGGCCCCCGCTATAGGCGCAAAGCTGGAGGCCGTCATGCCGGAGGCTTGCCCTTGTCGGTGTCGGCGCCGGCCCAGCCGCGTTCCGAGACGTCGATCATCACGCCTTCGGGACCGGTCATCTTGTATTCGGCGTTGTCCTTGTCGGGGTTCATGCCCAGCCCCTGGGCAATGTTGACGTCGTGGCGCGGCGCGAAACCCGAGCTCTCGAACCGGTCAACGACCGCTTCGATGTCGTCGCAGCCCCTTAGGCTTGCAAGGCCAGCCTGTCCCATCGCGCCCGGATGACGTATCAGTGGCGCGTGGGCTCGGAGAGGAACGGCATGAAGGACTGGGTGATCGGCGTCATGGGCGGTTCTGGCCTGTACGACCTGGACGGGTTGTCGGATCGGCAGACCCTCCGCCTGGAGTCGCCGTGGGGCGCGCCATCCGACGATCTGGTCACCGGAACCCTTGAAGGGGTTCGCCTGGTCTTCCTGCCGCGCCACGGCCAGGGCCATCGCATTCCGCCGAGCGCGATCAATGCCCGCGCCAATATCGATGTTCTGAAGCGGGCGGGCTGTACCGACCTTGTCTCGGTTTCGGCGGTCGGCTCGCTGCGGGAAGAGCTGCCGCCAGGGACCTTCGTCGTGGTCGATCAGTTCATCGACCGGACCGTCGCGCGGCCCGCCTCCTTCTTCGGTCCGGGGCTCGTCGCCCACGTCTCGATGGCCGATCCGGTCTGTCCGAGCCTGTCGTCCGCAGCCGCGAACGCAGCGCGCGCGGCGGGCGCCGTGACGGTCGAGGGCGGCGTCTATGTCGCCATCGAAGGCCCGCAGTTCTCGACCCGCGCTGAAAGTGAGCTCTATCGCGCCTGGGGATGTTCAGTCGTCGGCATGACGGCGATGCCCGAGGCCCGCCTGGCCCGTGAGGCGGAGTTGCCCTATGCCAGCGTTTGCATGGTCACCGACTATGACTGCTGGCGGGCCAATACGGCCCATGTCGAGGTCGCCGGGATCCTGGCCACCATGAAGGCCAATGCCGAGGCGGCGCGCCGGATGCTGACCGAACTGGCGCGCGGCCTGCCGCAGGACCGGCCGGCCTCACCGATCGACACAGGCCTGAACTATGCCGTCGTTACCGATCCGGCGTCATGGGATCCGGTGCTGGCAGGCAAGCTGGCGGGGATCTGCCCGAGACGGTTCAGCCCCAGCGCGATTGGCTGAGATAGCGCCGAAGCGACGCCCCGTCATCGACGTCCTCCTGCAGCCTTAGCAGGGCGACCGGGCGGGTCCCCATGTTGGCCAAGGTGTCGGCCAGGGCCTGTTGGGTCGACCAGCGGACGCCCTCAAACGGCAGATGCATCCGTGGCCGACGGCGAAGACCGATCAGCCAATAGCCGCCATCGCGGGCCGGGCCGAACACGGCGTCGTGGGCGCCGAGCGCAGCGAAGGCCTTGGCCACGTCCTGACGTGTCACGGTCGGGGTGTCGGCGCCGAGGATGACCACCGGTCCGCGCGGCAGGGCGCGGACGACCCGTTCCAGCTTCTCACCCAGATGGCCTGGCCCCTGGGCGATCACGCGCGCCGGCGCGGCCCAGTCCGTCGGCCGGTCCGGCGAAACGGCCATCCACAGGGTCCATCGCGGGTCGCGGCCCAGGGTGCGACGCAGGCGCGCCAGAGCCGCGCGAGCGAACCGTACAGCCTCCAGGTCGCCGACATCTGCGGCGAGCCGGCGCTTGCCCACGCCGTAGCGCGGCTGCCGGGTAAACAGCACCAGATGCTGCTGGGTTGGATCAGCGCCCATAGAGCGACGCGATCCGGGCCGGGGCGACGCCCAGGAAATAGAGCGCCAGGCAGCGTAGGTTCAGGGCGCTCTGGCGGATCCAGCCACGGCGACGCCAGCGCTCGGCCGAGGTCAGGGCGGAACCGTCCAGCCGGCGAAGACGGTGGCGACCAAGGCGGCGGGCCAGGTCGACATCCTCCATCAGGGGCAGGGCGGCAAATCCCCCGATCTCGGCATAGAGGTCGCGATGGATCAGAAGGCCCTGGTCGCCATAGGGCAGGGCCAGGAGCGCGACCCTGAAGCCTACGCCCCATTCCAGCAGCCGCGCCTGCCAGGCTGAGTCGTCGAGCTTGAACCTGAAGGCCCCCGCCCATCCCCGTCTTTTAGGGTCGGCGATATGGTTCGCCAGAGCCGCCCAGGCGGGCCCGTCAAGCCGGGTGTCGGCATGCAGGAACAGCAGCCATGCACCGCTGGCGGCCTCGGCGCCGAGGGCGAGCTGATGGCCGCGCCCCGGGACCGAGTGAAGCACCCGCGCGCCATGGGCGGCTGCGCGGGCGACGGTGTCATCGACGGAGCCGCCATCCACAACGATCACCTCGCGCACCGCAGGCAGATCGACCAGGGTCCGGGCCAGGCGTTCGCCGGCATTGAGCACGGGCAGGATCACTGAGAGGTCCTCCAGCCCAGGGCCGGGTGACATCATGGCGCGCTGCAACTGGCGCCGCCCAGGACGCAAAACTGAGCGCAGAAAGGGTGGTTGAGCTGAACGGCGCCGGAGGCCTGCGCCAGGGTCTGGCCCAGTTCGAACTGGGGATCATACGGCGTCAGGGTGCAGGCGACGACGGCAGCCTCGGCCGCGTCCTTGCGGCGCACGACCATGCGGCTGGTGGCGCACATCATCTGGTCGGGCGCCCGGTCGAGAATTTGCCAGCAGGCCTCGGTGATCTCCGGCACGGCGCGGTCCGCTTCCATTTCGGGAAACAGCACCAGGGTCGATCGGTCCTCGGCGTCGACGGCCAGGCCGCGCGTGCGAAACAGGTCGCCATAGGCCTGCCGCGCGGCGGGCTCGCTCTCATCGGCCAGTCGACGACCGGCGATCGCGACGCGAAGACCTTGGTCGCCCAGCCAGTCCAGACCCTCCCAGGCCTTGTCCCAGGATCCCGTCCCGCGCTCGGCGTCGTGGACCGCTTGCGTGTGATGGTCGAGGCTGACCCGGAAGGTCAGGCGGTCGCGATGCGGCCTGGCCAGATCGCTCAGGCGCTCGCCCCAACGCAGCATCGGGCGCATGGCGTTGGTCAGGACCAGAACCTGATGGCCCGCGCCGAGGGCGGCGTCGAGCATGGCCAGGATGTCTGGGTTCATGAATGGCTCGCCGCCGGTAAAGCCGATCTCGCGGGTCGGCAGGCCGGTCTCGGCAATCTCGACCAGATAGCGGCCGACGTCTTCCAGGGTCAGATAGGCCAGGGCGTCGTTGGTCGGTGAACTCTCGATATAGCAATTGACGCAGGCGATGTTGCACAGAGACCCGGTGTTGAACCACAGGGTTTCCAGCGCGGTCTGGGCGACTCGGGCGCGCGGCGATCCATCCGCCGTGACGAGAGGATCCACGAAGCGGCCGGGCCCGGCGGCGGCGCGATGGGTTGCGAAGGGCGAGGCGGTCGACGTCATGGCGTCCTTTGTGTCAGTTTCCGGCCGTTCGTCCCAGCGCCGAGCGGGGATACCCACCAGATTCGGCTTAGGCGGTACAAAGGTTTCAACCGACCGCCTGGAAATCGGACTCTGGCGTCCCGGCGAGGTTCGTGGAACGGTTGTGAGACACAGGAGAACCATCATGCTGACGAGAGCGAAATTCGCAGGCCTAGCCTTGGCCTTGTCCCTGCTGATCCCCGTCTGGTTCCTGGTCTCCGCCCTTGGGGTGAAGTTTGGCCTTTGGTCCTGGCGTCTGGGGCTTGGTGTGCTGATCATACAGTGGGGACCGCGTCTGCTGCTGGCCACGGCCGTGATCGCCCTCGTCGCCCTGATCCTGGTCTTGATCCGCCGTCCCCGGGCCGCTTGGGCGGCGGCGCTCGTCGCCCTGATCATCCCCGCGACCGGCCTGGGCTATCTGGGCTGGGTGCGGGCCCAGGCGGCAAACATCCCGCCGATACACGACGTCGCCACCGACATTGCCGATCCGCCGGCTCCGAGCCCTAGCCTTCTGTCCCTCCGGACGGCGGCGGAGGCCAATCCCGTTGCCGACCTGCGCGCGCCCCTGGTCTCCTCAGACCCGTACCGCGATCCTCGGTTCGCCAAATATGGCAGCAAGAGCCTGGGGCAGGTCGGCCATGCGGCCTATCCGGGCCTGCGGACGGCCGCGTTCGACCAGGCGCCGACGACAACCTTCTCGGCAGCGCTCAAGGCTGCCCGGGGCATGGGCTGGGCCGTGGTAACCCAGGACCCGCAGGCCGGCGTGATCGAGGCGACGGCGGGGACCTTCTGGTTCGGTTTCAAGGATGATGTCGTCGTGCGGGTGCGTTCGGGCGCCGGGGGGCAGGGCTCCAGGATTGATGTGCGATCCATCTCGCGCGTCGGATTGAGCGATCTGGGCGCCAACGCCAAACGTATTGAAACCTATCTGGCGCGGGTTTCGGCAGGACTGAAAACCTGAGGCGGGCGCCACGACAGGGCGTCTCCTTCCGCGTTCTTGCGGCGCGGCTCGCGTGACGGCGCGGTCGGTCACCCTGGTCGGGGCGGGCCACGCCCATCTGCACGTCGTGCGGCAAGCCGCCCGGCTGCGGGCCGCAGGGCTGACGGTGACGCTGATCGCGCCCGAGCTGTTTCACTATTCGGGGCTGGCCAGCGGCGTGCTCTCCGGCGCGCTGGCGCTGGATGAGGCCCAGATCGATGTGGCGGCCCTGGCGGCGGCGTTCGGCGTCCGCCATCTGGCCCAGTCCGTCGTGGCGGTCGATCGTGCTGCACGCATCCTGACCTTGGCTGATGGCCAGACCGAAACCTATGACCGGTTGTCGCTGAATATCGGCAGCGTGGCCGCTGATCCTCACGGCCTGGTCGGCGGCCCCGGGGTCTGGCCGGTCAAGCCTCTGTCGCGGCTGTTGACCTTGCGCGCCCGGATCGAGGCGCAGGCGGCGCCGGGCGCTGCGGCGCCGCGGATCGTGGTCGCGGGGGGCGGCCATAGCGCGCTGGAAATCGCCGCCAGCCTCTGCGGCCTGGTCGAGCGGGGTGACGGTCGCCCCCTGGTCACGGTGATCGCGCCCCGCCATGGGGTCGGCCTTCCGCCCGCCGCCTGGTCCCGGCTGTCGGCGGCCCTGGCTGAGCGGGGGGTCGTTTTGCGGTCCGGCCTTGTGGTGGATCGAACCGTCGACAGCTGTCGCCTGGCCGATGGGGCGCTCCAGCCTTGTGACATCCTGGTTCTGGCGGCCGGGCTCTCAGCCCCGCCGCTGATCGGCGAACTCGGACTGCCGCTGGACGGACAGGGGCGGCTGCGGGTCATGCCGACCCTGCAGGCCATCGGCGACCCCGCCATCTTCGCCGTCGGGGACTGCGCCGTGATCGAGGGCTACACGCGGCCGGCGGCTGGCGTTTTCGGGGTTCGCGCTGCGCCAGTCCTGCTCAACAACCTGGCGGCCCAGGGTGATGACCGGCCCACCCGGCCCTACCACCCGCAGACACGCTGGCTGTCGATCATGGATCTGGGCGATGGTCGGGGCCTAGCGGTGCGCGGCCGGCTCTGGCTTCTGGGCCGGGCCTCGCTGTGGTTGAAGCGTTATCTCGACCTCGGCTTTATCCGGCGCATGCGGGCGCCGCCGGCTTCAAGACCCTAGCCACAGCCGCGCGGTCGCCGCCCATCCATCAGGCGAAATGCTTCAGGATCGCCACCAGCCTGCGTGTGCGGTCAGAGAACAGCGCCGGGGTGTACCATTGGCCGGCCAGACGTTTGCCGATCTCGCCCCGGGTGGGATAGGGCGCGATCATGCTGGTGATCTGGCTCAGCTTGAGCCCCGCCGACATCACCAGGGACCAGAGATGGATATGGTCGCCGGCCTGACGGCCCACGAGGGTGACGCCGAGGATCTTGCCCTTTTTCGTCGTGATCAGCTTGCCGAAGCCACGCGTGTCGCCCTCGGCGATAGCCCGGTCATTTTCAGCAAAGTCAAAGTGCTCGACGCGCAGGTCATCGCCATGGATCGCACGGGCCTCGGATTCGCCCAGCCCGATGGCGGCCAGTTGCGGATCGCAATAGGTGATCCGGGGCGTGTGCAGGGCGTCGGCATTGACCGGCAGGGCGAAGACAGTCCGGCGCACCACCAGCGAGGCGTGCGCGCCGGCCAGATGCGTGAACTGACCGCGACCGGCGGCGTCGCCGACCGCATAGACCCGCCGGTTGCTGCTGCGCAGGGACTTGTCGGTGATGATGCCGTTGCGGTCAGTCTCGATGCCTGCCTTGTCGAGGTCCAGTCCACTCAGGGCCGGGCGGCGCCCGACCGCGATCAAAAGGTGCGAGCCCGTGACCGTGCGGGTCTGGCCATTGGCCTCCACCTCCACCACGGGACCGGACGTGATCCGCGTGGCCCTGCAGCCGGTCATGACCTCGACGCCGTCTGCGCGGAGTTGGGCCAGAACCACGGCCGCCGCCGCCGGGTCTTCGCGCCCCAGAAGGGCATCGGCCTCGATGATCACCACCTCTGAGCCCAGTCGGCGGAAAGCCTGGCCGAGCTCGACGCCGATCGGGCCGCCGCCCAGCACGATAAGGCGTTCGGGCAGGGTCGTCAGGCCAAACAGGGTTTCATTGGTCAGGTAGGGGACGGCGTCGAGGCCGGGAATTGGCGGTACGGCGGCATGGGAGCCGGTGGCCACGATGATCTTTCGCGCCCTGACGCGCACACTATCGCTGGCGACGGTGCGATCGTCGACAAAGCGGGCGGCCTCGCGCACCACCTGCACGCCCAGCCCTTCGAAGCGCGCCTGACTGTCATTGGGCGCGATGGCCGCGATGGCGGCGTGGACATGGGCCATGACCTTGGAGAAGTCGATCGACAACTCGCCGACCCGGACGCCGAGCGCCGAGGCGGCGTGAGCCTGATGGGCGGCTTCGGCGGCTGCGATCAGCGCCTTTGAGGGAACGCAGCCATAGTTGAGGCAGTCGCCGCCCATTTCCCCCTTTTCGAACAGCACCACCTTGAGGCCCAGTTGAGCGGCCCCAGCAGCCACGGACAGGCCGCCCGAGCCCGCTCCGATGACGGCCATGTCGACCTTGAGGGTTTTGGATGTCACAGGGCGTTTCCGGTTCTGGCGCGGCGGCGTTGATAGAGGGTGGTGCCCAGCGACAGCAGGCCCAGCCCGATCAGGGGCAGGAGGACGCGGGGCTCGAAGATCGCGCCGGCGTTCGGCGTTTCGCCGCGGGCGATCAGATCGCCGATCCCGGCGCCGATGCCGCTATAGATGAAGGTGGCGGGCATGATGCCCAGGAAGGTGGCCAGGGCATAGGCCCGCAGCGGCGCATGGGCCAGGGCGGCGGCGATATTGACCAACCAGAAGGGGGCCAGCGGCACCAGCCTGAGGGTCAGGATATAGCCAAAGGCCCCGGCCTGAACGCCATCGATGACCGCCTTGAGCGTCCCTCCTGAGGCCTCGGCGCGCCGGCGCAACACCTCGCCCAGCGAGGTGCGGACCGCATAGAACACCAGAATAGCCCCGATCGTGGCGCCGACCACGGTCGCGCCGCCACCGACCCAGGGGCCAAACAGATAGCCGCCCGTGAGGGTCAGGACCAGGCCCCCGGGGAGGCTGATCGCCGTGGCCACGGCATAGACGGCCATGAAGCTGAGCAGGGCCAGGATCAGGTGTTCGCCGACAAAGGCCCGCAAGGCCGCCTCATGGGTCCGAAGCGCCTCGAAATTGAGGTAGCGGGTCACGCCGCTGGCAAACACGGCGACCACCAACACCGCGAGAAGCAACAAGGGAAGAAAGCGTCTCAGCAGGCTCATCAGCGGTTTTCCATGGCATTGATCGACCAGTTATAGGTGTCGCCGGCGATCCGGTCGACCTGGAGAAGGCGGGCCTTGAGGGGCGCTGGCGCATAGCCGGCGAGGTGGTCGATGACGCGTCGGTCAGAGCCGCCGAAATCGCTCGAATACCATTTGTAGATAGAGGACACCGTGAGCGCCGCGCCCTTGAAGGCCACGCCGCGGGGATGATTGACATAGGCGCGCGCGGCGGCGTCCAGCGCCGGACCCAGTCCCGCACCCCGCCAGGCTTTCCGTGGCAGATTAGGGCAACTGAACGAGGCGCAGTTGACCGCATAATGGACGCGCGGATCCGACCATCCCTTGCGCAGTATGCCGTGCTCGATCCCGTCCAGCGAAAGATCGACGCCGTGAACCCGGGCGAGGGTCTTCTTCCAGGGGCCGGCGACCAGCAGGGATGAGCGGATGTCGCGGATCGACTTGACCGGCCAGGCGTCGATGACCTCGCGAAGCGTCAGGGCGTTGTAGAGATTGGCCCAGAAGGCGAACTGTTCTGGCCGGCTCAGGGCTTGGGGATCCTGGGTCGACAGGTGATCGATATAGCGGCCCAACCCGTCGCGGTCAGGGTTGGAGCGACGCCAGCCGGCATAGTTGACCCGCACCACCCCGTCGCTTGAATCATGGGCCCAACGCGCCAGCAGGGTGTCAAAGGCGGCGTGGTCCACCGTGGCGCGCCCGGCTTGCCCGTTTGCGAAGACCGCCAGATTCCGGGCTGCTGCGGAACGGGCGACCAGACCCGTCGCGAGTCCGGCTCCGGCGATGATCAAGCCGCGTCTCTTCAGGTCGGCCATTCTCGGAACCTCGCAATTGCAGACCTTAGTGTCGGGTGGTGTGTGATCGCAAGGCGACGTTGCCGCTCCGGGCTGGCTCGCGGACGTTCAGGTCAGCGCTCGGCCAGGAAGACGGGGAGGGGCTCCCGTCATGTCAGGGCTTTGGGGCCCAGTCAGTCGGGCGACGGGCGAGCTGTCAAACCAGCGGAACGGATTGGTCGATTTTGCAGGCCAGGCGCGAGGCTCGGACCGTCTTCCCGGGCGACTAAAGTTTGGGCTGGCAGCTCCCCGATCGCCTCAGGAGCGCGCGCCTTCAGAGCGGCGATCCAAACGCCGATGCGCGTGAGGTCTGCGCAGCATCGCGCGCCTCAAGCGCCTTGCGGATCTCATCATGCGCAGCCTTGTCCATGGTGTGGCCGGCTATCAGGGCAGCGCCAGCAAGCGCCAAAAGGGCGGGCACGACGGCGAAGCTGACCGAGAGAACCAGTAATGCCAGAGCCGCATTCTCGGCCCCCAGGTCAGCCTTGAACCCAAAAAACTCCAGCGCGCTGACGGAAGCAAAAACCGCGACCGCAGAGCCGATCTTTACGGCCCCGCTCAGCAAACCAAACATCAGACCGCTGCGATCCACGCCGCTCCTGAGGCGCTCTTCGTCACTCAGGTCGGCCATCATGGCGCGCAGCAATATTGGCCCCGCGCTGTAGGGCAGGCCGGCAAGGATCATGGTCACGATCCCCCAAGCCAGGCCCTCCGGCGCGATCAACACCGCCAATTGTGCGACGGCATAGGCGACTGCGGCGATGGCCAAGGCGCGATGCTTGCCCATGGCCTGTCCCAGCCGCCCCCAAAGCGGCGCGCCAAGCAGTGCGCCGATAAAATAGAGCAGCAGCAGCAGGCCGGCTTCGGAACGGTCCCAGCCGCGGATGGCGTCAAAATAGAAGAAGAACAGGGTTCCGGCGATGACCGGGCCCGTGCCGAGAAGAATATCCGAGGCCAGCAAACGCATGATCGATGGCCGGCGCATCAAATCCAGATAGTGGCGCCAGGTTGCAGAATGGGTGTTCGGCGGCGACTCCGGCTCGTGAATTGAAAGCAGTGCCAGAAGGATGGCCACGGGCAGGCTCAACACAACGAACCAGCCCATGGCCCGCACGCCCTGCCCGTAATCGAGCCCGAAACCGATTTTCATCAGCGGCGGCATGGCGAGCACAATGAGCATGCCCGCGACGGTGAAGCCCTGCCACCAACTGAAGACGCGCGCGCGCTGCCCATATTCCGGAGCCAGTCGGGCCGCCCAGGTGACGTGCGCCATCGTCGCCATGGACTGGCCCAGAAACCCCAGGACCAGCCAGAACAGGATGTAGTTTCCGTCGATGCCCGGGCGCGCCATGAACAGCATCCAGACCGCGAGGACGGCAATGGGCAGGCCGCCTACCAGCCAGGGCTTGAACCGGCCAAAGCGCGTGTTCGTCCTGTCGATCAGGAACCCGAGGGTCGGATCCAGCCACAAATCGAAAAGTCGAACGATGCCGAAGGCTAGTCCGATAGCACTCAGACTGACGCCCAGATCTGTGGCGTAGTAGTTGGGAAGATAGACGACGACGGGCATGAGCATCGCCGCCACCGGAACGCAGGGCAGGGCAAAGGCCGCCAAGCGCCAAGTTCCTAGGGGCCTTTGGCCGCTGTTTGCGCCATCAGCCCGGCGAGCCGGCGTCTGAAGTCCCTCCGCCACCGCCGCTAGTCGCCAAAGCCGACAAACACCGCCGCTTCCGCCACCGACTTGCGCTCGGACACCACGGCATTGGCCGGGAAGCTTTCATCCGGCCAGCCCAGGGCGATGCTTTTCATGATCACCTGATCGTCGGCAATGCCGGCATGCTCGCGAACCACCGGTGACTGCATGATGCCCTGGCTATTGATCACCGCGCCAAGGCCGCGAGACCAGGCGGCATTGACCAGGGCGGTGGCGACCGCGCCGCAGTCGAACGGCGTGTCGTCGCTGCCGTCGAGGACGCGGTCATAGGTGACGATCACGCAGACCGGCGCGTCGAACTGGCGAAAGCCGCGCAAGACCCAGTCCTGTCGGGCATCCTTGTCATCGCGCTCGATCCCCATCGCCGAGAACAGCTGCTTGGCGACCCCAACCTGTCTGTCGCGGTGCTGGCCGGCGAAGGTCTGGCCTGTCCGAAACTCCCGGGACTGCGGCACACCGGCCAGGGTTCGCTCAGTGTTGCCGGCGCGGATCCGCTCCAGCGGCTGGCCCGTGATGATGTAGAAATTCCACGGCTGGGTGTTCATCGACGATGGCGCACGCATCGCCAGGCCGATGATCTCCTCAATCAGGGCTCGGGGAACGGGGTCGGGCTTGTAACCGCGGATGCTTCGGCGACCCAGGATAACGTCGTCAAACTGCATAGGGGAATCCTGAACCAACGCGCCCAGCTTGGAGCCATATGGATTTATGCGGCTGTGGCAGCGACGCGGCAACCCATGTCGCGTTTCATCAGGGGGCATGGCCAGCTTGGCCCCGCAGGGCGGATGTCCATGCCGAGGTCCTTGTCGCCGATCGCGCCATGGGGGACCTTGCGCCAATCTTCAATCCATCAAGGCTCCTGTCGTCTCCGCGCAGATCGAGGCGCGCCGTCGCGGCCCAGCTTGATGCAGTCATCAGGGTCTCGCTGGAGGCAACGCGCGGTCAAGCCATCCCCATTGCGGCCTCGGTCGCGACCGCCGGTTTGGCCGCCATGCGTTTCGCCGCCAGGCCAAAACAGATGACTGACGCCAACATGGCGACCGAAGCGCCTGCGCAGGCGATGTTCAGACTTTGGACCGGCCCAAATCTCTGGCTGAGGAGATCGCTGGCCGATCCGACGGCTAGGGGCCCAAGACCCAGACCAATCAAGCTTGTCAGGAAAAACAGTATCGCCGAGGCGGTCGCGCGGACGTTGGGGCTTGCCAGAACCTGAACCGAGGCGAAGGTCGGTCCATAGGCCATCGCGTGCAGGAAGACGCCGACCATCAGGGCGGCCAGGGCCAGCGCAAGGTTTGGCGCGAAAGGCATCAGGCCCAGGAACGGCGTGGAGGCCAATAGGACAAACATCGGCTGTCGAGCATAGCCGGCGATGCCGCTGCGGGCGGCCCGGTCGGCCAGCCGGCCACCGATCAACGTACCCGCGCCGCCGCCGAGTCCGATGATGAGTCCGAGGGCTAAACCGACCATGCCTGCGGGACCCAACCCAAGCTTTGCCCCCAGCAGGGTAAGCGCCTCACTGTGATTGCGAAGGAAAAGGGATCCGAAGAACGTAGACTGACCGTAGTAGGAAAATGACGTCAGCGCGGCGGCAAAGGCGATAAGCCAGAATGCGGGCTTGCCCTTCAGCTCGGCGAATGCCGCCCTGAAGGACTGGAGACCTTTGGTCTGCATGGCGAGCGCGGGGCGTAGGCGACGCGGCTCGCGCAGGGTGACAATGGCGAGGACCGCCACGCCCAACCCGGGCAATCCGGCGGCCATGAAGGCCGCGCGCCAGCCAAGGCTGTCGACGATGAGTCCGCCCACCGCCAGGCCCAAAAGCGAGCCGAGGGGAATTCCCAGTGAATAGAAAGCCAGGGCCGAGGCCAGTTTGGCGCGCGGTGTGAACTCGGAAATCAGCGAATGGGCCGCCGGTGTACAGCCAGCCTCGCCGATGCCGACCCCGATCCGCGCCAGAATGAGTTGCGGGAAAGAGCGAGCCAAGCCGCAGACTGCGGTAAATGCGCTCCAGACGGCCAACGAGATCGCGATCAGCCGAACGCGGTCCCCGCGGTCGGCGAGGCGCGCCATCGGCAGGCCTACCGCCGAGTAGAAGAGAGCGAAGGCCAGGCCGCTGACCGCGCCGATCTGCCAGTCGGCGAGGTGCAGTTCAGCCTTCATCGGTTCGGCCAGGATCGTGACGATCTGCCGATCGAGCATGTTGAGCGCGTAGATCAGCATCAACAGCACCAAGGCATAGCGCCGATAGCCTGAGGACCACGCCGGTTGCTCGGTCGGGGATCCGATAGATGTCTCTTCAGCCATGGACCTGCTCGTTGCTTGTCAGATCCCTACGCTATGGGGTGGGCTCAGACCGTGGGGCCCTCGCTGCCGCTGAAGGCGCTCAATATCGCCTATGTGATCTTGTTCCTTTGTACGAGCGCCGGGCTTGAGAACGGAATGCGCCACGCCGACCAGTAGCCGCCTCGCTGGTAGGGCCGCCCCGCAATGACCACTACGATCGCTGATTCACGCCGAGCGCAGGCGCGCCGCACCGACGCCATTGTCGTGGGCGCCGGCTTCGGCGGACTGTACGCGGTTCATCGGCTGCGGAGCGAAGGCCTGTCGGTGATTGGCCTGGAGGCGGGCGGCGATGTCGGCGGAACCTGGTATTGGAACCGCTACCCTGGCGCCCGCTGCGACGTCACAAGCATCGACTATAGCTACGCCTTTTCCGAGGCGATCGAGCAGGCCTGGACCTGGAGCGAAACCTTCGCGGCCGGTTCCGAGATCCTGGCCTACGCCAATTTCGTCGCCGATCACCTGGACCTCAGACCTGCCTATCTCTTCGATACGCGGGTGGAAGCCATCACCTTCGACGATGAGCGGCGCGTCTGGACCCTGACCACCCAGCATGGCGACCGTTTCGAATCCGATTACCTGGTGATGGCCACCGGCCCGCTGTCCCTGCCCAAGCCCGTCGATATTCCAGGCTCCGACCGATTTGAAGGCGAGCTCTATCGCTCGGGCAAATGGCCTCATCACGAGGTCGATTTCCGGGGCAAGCGGGTTGGCCTGGTGGGCACCGGATCCTCCGGCATCCAGATCGCGCCCGTGGTCGCCGAGACCTGTCAGTCGCTGACGGTCTTCCAGCGCACGCCGAGCTTCACGCTTCCCATGCGCAACACGGCCATTTCGGAGGTCTACGCCGCACAGTTGAAGGCGAACATGGCGGGCCTGCGGGCTGTGGCCCGCACCACCTTCACCGGGGGTGTCCGGCCGCTCTCAACCCGCCCGCTGTTCAGCGTGACCGTCGAGGAGCGCAATGAACTCATGGAGGAGGCCTGGGCCAAGGGCGCGTTGCAGTTTCTGGGCCTGTTCTCTGACCTTCTGACCAACGCCGCAGCCAACGAGATCGTCGCAGACTTCGTGCGCGACAAGATCGGCCAGACGGTCAAGGACCCGGTGACGGCCGAGAAGCTCAAGCCGCGCGGCTATCCGATCTATGCGCGCAGGCCCTGTCTCGACACCCAGTATTACGAGACGTTCAACGCGCCGCACGTCTCTCTGGTCGACTGCTTCGAGGAGCCGATCGTTGAATTCACCCCGGCGGGTCTGCGGACGGCCGGGCGCGAGATCGCGCTGGACGTGATCATCATGGCCACCGGTTACGACGCCCTGACCGGCCCGATGCTGGCCATCGACATCACGGGCCGCGATGGGCTGAAGCTCAGCGAAGCCTGGCGCGATGGGCCAAAATCCTACCTGGCGCTTCTGATGCACGGCTTCCCGAACCTGTTCATCATCGGCGGCCCGAGCGGCCCATCAATTTTGGCCAACTACATCCGTCTGGATGAGATGAACGTCGACTGGGTGGTGGACTGCATCCTGCACATGCGCCGCCAGGGCCTGGCGACCGTCGAGGCCACGGCCGACGCGCAAACGCGTTGGGGCCAGACCGTCTGCGAGATCGCGGATCGCACCCTCTATGTGAGGGCGGACACTTGGTACACGGGGACGAATATCGAGGGGAAGCCGCGCGGCTTCTTCGTCTTCGCCGGCGGCCTAAACCGTTATGCCGAGGTCTGCGCCGGGGTCGCGGCGGCGGGCTACGAAGGGTGCCACTTCACGGCGCGCAGCCCGGGTTAGGGCGAGGAAGGCGGGCGCGGCTAGGGCCGCGCCCGCCACCCGCTAGCCGTTTCGACCCAGGAACGCGTAGAGGGGGTCGTTGGGGAAACGGCCGCCCACGGGCGTGCGGGCCGCGAACCGGTCAGGATGTGCGCCAGGTGTCGGTGCAGACTTCTCGATCCAGTCAAAGACGACCTGACGCGCGGCGATGCGCCAGTCGCCGTCGCGCTTTTCGAACCGGTCGAGGTAGCGGCCGCACATGTGCAGGACGACCAGCGACCCGTCGTCATCAGGTTGCCGGTGCAGGGCTGTGAACACGGACTCTACCGCGGCGGCCGACCCATCTTCGAAGGTGATCATGACGTTGTGCACCTGATGCACTGCACGCTCGATGTGAGGCAGGACCGTCAGCGCCCAGTCGACGAACTCCGACGCCGTGCCTTTGAACGCGCCGTGCTGGTCAGGGCCTTCCGGCCAAGCCACTGAGCGCAGGGCCGCCTCGTCCATGCGATCGATGCCCCGGCAATAGCGGTACAGGCACTGGCGGATCTGCTCGCTGTCCCAGAGTTGCTGGAGATTGGGTTGGTCTGCCATCTGGAGGTCTCGTGAAATGAACTGGGGTTACAGGATGTCGCTGGCGTCGCCGGCGTCGCCGAAGGCGGTCCAGCCGCCATCGACACTCAGAGTGGCGCCCGTGACGTAGCTGGCGGCGGGCGAGGTCAGGAACGCGATGGTTCGGGCGACCTCCATGGGGTCTCCGAGGCGCCCGATGGGCGCGCGGCGCTTGATAGAGTCGAACTGCGCTCGCCCTGCGGACTTGAGGGCCAGAACGGCGGGGGTCTCGATATAGCCGGGTGCGACCGTGTTCACACGGATGCCGGCGGAGGCCCATTCGCACGCCAGGCTGCGGGTCATCATCGTCACGGCCGCCTTGGCCGCGCAGTAGGCGTTGCGCCGGGGCAGGGCGCCCAGGCCCGCGATCGAGCCGAGATTGACGATGACGCCCCCCTGACCCATTGCGCGCGCGGCCGCCTTGGCCGTCGCCAGCGGTCCGCTGAAATTGACGTCGTAGACGCTGGTGAAGTCCTCGACGGTCTGATCCAGGGTGGGCTTGAACACGTCGGCGGCGCCGGCGTTGTTGACCAGAACGTCCAGGCGTCCCCAGCGGGCCGTGGCCCTGGCGAAGGCCGCCTCGACCGCAGGGATGTCGGTGATGTCGGCCTGGACGACGAGATGGCCCTCGCCCAGCACTTCGGCCAGCGCCTTGGCGCTCTGCGGGTCGCGCTCGATCACCAGCAGCCGATCCCCCGCGGCGTGAAACAGGTCCACGACGCAGCGGCCGATCCCACGTCCGCCGCCGGTGATCGCGCTGACGCGGGGGGACGGCGCCGGAACGCTGGGCGCGGGCGCTGTCGAAGCCGGGCCGGCGCCGCCATAGACGGTGTAGGCGCCGTCCACGACCAGTGTCGCGCCCACGATGTAGCTGGCCGCCTCGCTGGCTAGAAAGAACACACCCTCGGCCATCTCCTCGGGCTCGCCCATGCGCCCCAGAGGAATGCGGGCGAGCACCGTGGATGGGTTCAGAAGGCCGGCGTCGATCTGGTCCTGCACCATCTGGGTTCGGGTGTAGCCGGGCAGCACGGCGTTGACGCGGACACCCTGAGCCGCCCATTCGCAGGCCAGGGTGCGGGTCAGCGAGATCACGGCCGCCTTGCTGGCGCTGTAGCTGGTGCGCTTGGTCAGGGCGACAAGTCCCGCGCCGGAGGCCAGGTTGATGATCGCGCCATGGCCTTGGGCGGTCATGAGGCGTCCCGCCTCCCGCGCGGCCAGAAAGGCGCCCGTGACATTGATCGATTGCAGCCATGCGACCTCTTCGGCCGTTTGGTCCAGGGTCGCGGTAGGCTGGGGGTCGGTCACGCCGGCGTTGTTGACCAGAACGTCGAGCCGCCCGAATTCGCGGGCCACGCGCTGGAAGCCCTCGCGAATCTGGGCTTCCGAGGAGACGTCCATCGCGATGGCGTGGTGGTCGGCGCCCAGGCTTGCGGCGCGCTCCAGGGCGCGTTCGATGTTGCGGTCGGCGATCAACACCCGGTCGCCGGCCTGAGCAAAGCGCCGGCACGCCGCCCAGCCGATCCCGTCGGCCCCGCCGGTGACCAGGACCACTCGCGACGGCGTCTTGGAGGTCATGCTGTGCTCTGTGTGATGCGGGGGCGCCGCTGCGGATCTGACGGACCCTAACAGCGCCCTCCGGCGCGCCATGCCGGCGCCCGCGCGCCTGTCAAATATCGCCTATGTGATGTGATGCGCGCTGTCCGACCGGACTAAGATCCAGAGTCGAGAGGGGCTACCAAGTCCAGGAGACGGTCCGTGACCGACGACTGGCAAGGAGCAAAGAATGTCGTGCTTGAAGATTGAGGTCGAAGACTTCGTGGCCACGGTGACGCTGGCCAATCCGCCGGTCAATTCGGCGAGTGTCGACATGATGCTGGAGCTTACGGCGGCGTTCGACGCGTTCAACGAGAGCGCCGATGTTCGCGCGGTTCTGCTGACGGGCGAGGGCAAGACCTTCTGCGCGGGCGCCGACCTGAAGAACCGCCCCGGTCCCGACGCCCCGGCCGGCACCGCGTTCGTCCGCCAGCGCATGGCGCGCGAAATGAGCTGGTCGATGGTTGAGTGCAGCAAGCCCGTCGTCGTGGCGGTCAATGGCGCGGCGCTGGGCGCGGGCCTGGGCATTGTGGCCAGCTGCGACATCATTGTGGCCTCTGAGCGGGCGGTTTTCGGTCTTCCCGAGATCGACGTGGGTCTGGCCGGGGGTGCAAAACACGCGCTGCGTTTCATTCCCCATTCCCTCGCGCGCCGCATGGTGCTGACGGGCTGGCGCGTGCCGGCCGAAGAGATGTATCGCCGGGGCCTGATCGAGGCGGCGCTGCCGCATGAGGAGTACCTAGAGTACGCCCGCGCGATCGCCAGGGAAATCGCCAGCAAGAGCCCCATGGCCGTCGCCGCGGCCAAGGACAGTCTCAATGTCATCGACAATCTGAGCCTTCGCGACGGCTATCGCTATGAGCAGGGCAACACGCTGAAGCTGTCGAAGAGCGAGGACGCCAAGGAGGCGGTCAAGGCCTTCATCGAAAAGCGTCCCCCGGTGTTCCAGGGCCGCTAGCGGTGATCGGCGCCCGGTCGAGACCGGGCGCCGGCGCACAAGCAATCTGCGTGAACAAGAAGGCAGCGTCACATGGTGACGCTGCCTTCTTGTTTTCAGGACTGTTAGGCCGCCTCAGGCGTTGGCGATGATCCGGCGCAGCAACGGAGCGGCGACGCCGGCCGTGTTGCGCACCCTGGCCCAGCGTTCGAGGCTGGCGAGCGGATCGCAGGCCCGGGTCCGCGCCATGTAGAGCGGGCCGCCGCGCCATTTCGGAAAGCCCAGTTGCTGGGTCCAGATGGCGTCGACCAGGTTGGGCGAAAGGTCCGGATGCGCTTCGAGCGTATGGGCGGTTCCGTTGATCGCCGCGGTCAGGCACCGATCGATCACGACCTCGTCGCTGATTAGCGCGCGGGCGCAACGCTGGAAGGTCGCTGAGGCTTTCAGGAGCCGCTCGACCTCTGGCTCAAAGGTGTAGCGGCCGTCGCTGCCATGGCGATACCAGCCCGGCGCGTCGGACCCGCCCACACGGCCTTCGTCGATCATGAGATCGAGGGTCGGCGAATAGGTGATCCAGTCCTCGCCATTGGTCTGGCCGGTCTGACGCCGGAACACGGTTTCCAGTCCCTCGCGGTCCGAACGCAGGAAGGGAGCGACGCGGAAGCCGAACTTCTGAAGCTCTCGGTCGATCTGGCCGGGTGTGGCGCCCTCGTCCAGCAGATGGATGGCTTCACGCAAGAGAGGCCAGACAAGCTCGTGCGCGAGTTCGGCGGGGAGGGCGCGGCGCGCCAGGGCGGACTGGCCATGTTCGGCATAGGTCAGGGCCTGGGCCTCGGGGGAGGCCGCGAAGGTCTCGTCCAGGCGATCGATCTCGACGCGCGCGCGGCGGGAGGGCGTCTGCCAGGCCAGTTCCAGCGCGCGCAGCAATGTTATCGGGGCCGTCTGCTGGGGGGCCTCGCGGCGCACCTTGGCCCGCAGGCCGTATATCTTGGCGGTGATGACCTCCGGCTCGGCGGTGAGCGCGATCCTGCTTTCGCTCCCGAAGCTGAAGGCGAGCTTCTCGGCGACCTGGACGAGATCGCGGGCGGCGACAAGATCGATCAGGCCATGCTCGATCGCCGCCTTGCTGTCCCAGACCGCATTGAAGACGGCCAGATCGGCGGCGCGCTCGACCTGGATCAATCGCGCCAGACGGATCAGGGTCTCGGCTGCGGGAAGGTGGCCTTCGCTGCGCGCCAGATTCGAGAAGGTGGCGTTAGGCAAGGCGACCCGCGCGGCGCAGGCCAAGGCCAGTTCCAGGCCCGAGCCCGTGACAGGACCCGAGAGGGCGGCGATGATCGGCTTGGTCGAGCCTGCGACCGCCGCATAGATTGCCGCGCGGGCGTCGTCGGGCGCGGTTTGGGCGGCGAGCACGTCGTTGAACAGGCGGCGGCCGTGGAGAACGATGGCGCAGACCTCGGGGTCCGCGCCAAACGCGGTGATTTTTTCGATGAAGGCGCGGGCATGCGCGGCGTCCCAGCTGCAGGGCGGCGGGCAGTCCAGCTTCAATTGCGCTACGCCGCGCCGGAGCGCTAATTCAAAGCGCATGGCTTGGCCATTCGGCGCCGCCTGAGTCGGCCGGCGGGTCGTTCCCGTTCCCATATTTCCTCCAACCGGTTGCGTGTCGCAGTCCGCTTTGAGCGGTTCTTTCCGGTCCGACGCACGCCAAAGCGTCCGCCATGGGCGACAACAGCATGCCCTGAGGGAAGGTGAAAGCCGCGCGTCGATTGCTCCATCCAGTATCGCGTATGTGAAAAGACGCCTGTGGATCGAACCGCGTCCCGGCGCCGCGCCATCCGTCCCTAAGGTCCGCCGCAAAGACCATCGGACACAGGAAACGCCATGCTCGGCCTGATGCAGGATACGCCTCTGACGCTGTCCTCGCTCCTTGATCACGCAGCGCGTTTTCATGGCGAGGTCGAGATCGTCTCGAAGGAGCCTGGAGGCGTCACTCGAAGTAATTACGCGCGCCTTGCGGTCCGGGCGCGCCAACTGGCCTCAGCCTTGCGGCGCCGAGGGCTGAGCGAAGGCGATCGTGTCGCCAGCCTGGCGCTTAACAGCGCGCTCCATCTTGAGCTCTACTACGGCGCGACGGGCGCGGGTGGGATACTGAACACCGTCAATCCTCGGCTCTTCCCCGAGCAGATCGCCTTCATCCTTCGGCACGCCGAAAACAGGATCGTGTTCTTCGACCCGGCCTTCGGGGGTCTGCTCGAAACCCTGGTCGACCAGGCGCCGCAGGTCGAAGTCTATGTCTGCCTGTGCAGCGCGCAGGACCTGCCGCGCCTGAACCTGCCCAATCTGATCGCCTACGAGGACCTTCTCGCGGCCGAGCCCGAAGACGCGCCCTGGACCGTCGTCTCCGAGAACGCCGGCGCAATCCTCTGCTACACCTCGGGAACCACGGGCGATCCCAAGGGCGTGCTCTACAGCCACCGTTCACTGGTTCTGCACGCTTTCGTGGCGACCGGCGCGGACGGCATGGCAATCTCCCGCCGCGACAGCATCCTGTTGGTGACGCCGCTGTTCCACGTCAACGCTTGGGGCATTCCGTTCAGCGCGGCCATGTGCGGCGCCAAGCTGGTGCTGCCGGGCGCTGCTGTCGACGGCGAAAGTCTGTTCAACTTGATGCGGGCAGAGCGCTGCACCTTCAGCCTGGGGGTGCCGACCGTCTGGCTGGGCTTCCTGGACTATGTGGCCTCCCATCGCGAGGATCTGGACCTGGCTGGACTGGCGCTGGAGCGGATCCTGGTCGGCGGTTCGGCCGCGCCGCGCAGCCTGATCGAGCGCTTTGACTACATGCTGGGCGTCTATGTCATTCACGCCTGGGGCATGACCGAGACCAGCCCGCTGGCGACCATCGGGACGCCGCTACCTGAGCACGCCTTCCTCGATCGTCAGGCGCGCTATGACGTTCAGGCCCTTCAGGGCCGCGCCATCTATGGCGTGGAGCTCCGGATCGTCGACGCCGACGGCGTGATCGCGCCGCATGACGGCCTGGTGGTGGGCGACCTGCAGGTTCGTGGTCCCTGGGTTGTGCGAAGCTACTTCAAGGCCGAAGCGCCGGCCGTCACTGAGGACGGCTGGTTCGCCACGGGCGATGTGGCCAAGATCCACCCCAATGGCTACCTGCAACTGACCGACCGTTCGAAGGATGTCATCAAGTCGGGGGGCGAGTGGATCTCGTCGGTCGATCTGGAGAATGTCGCCATCGCCCATCCCGACGTTCGCGAAGCGGCGGTCATCGGCGTGCCGCATCCCAAGTGGCAGGAGCGTCCGTTGCTGATCGTGGTGCCGGCTCCGGAGACCATCCCCGACAAGGACGACATCCTGAAGTTCCTCGCCTCGCGCGTGGCGCGCTGGCAGGTGCCCGATGACGTGGTGATCGTCGACTCCCTGCCGCACACTGCGACGGGCAAGCTCCTGAAGTCAAAGCTGCGCGAGACCTATCGTCACCACCTCGACCCGTCCGCCGAGGTCGTCTAGAGCGCGGCTCAGGTCTCGGGGGCTGAATATTGCCTGAGGCTTTCGGCGTATTCGGCCACGCCTGCGTTCATGATCGCCACGATCTCGCTCTTGTTTCGGGCGATGCGGCTGTTGAGGCCGCCCACGCCCAGGGTCAGCTGAACACCATGCGGCGCGGCGGGCAACGGCATGGCGATCGCCGCCGCATTGGGAAAGGGGAATGCGGCCAACAGGCTATACCCTTCGCGACGCACCCAGGCCAATTGCTCCTGTAGCTGGCCGATGTCGATCCGATCGCCCGTTCCGCCGAGATAGGCGTTGATATGCCGGCTCAGCTTGTCGACGGTTTTGCTGGGCATCCGACTCATCAGGACAAGGCCCGCTGCGGAGTGCGGAAGCACCCTCATGCTGCCCTCCGTCATCGCGATCTTGTGGGGATGACTGGGCTGCACGATCCGCAAATGCTGGATGAAGATGTCGTTTTGCGACGAGATCACCACCGTCTCGTTGGTCTGCTCGAAGATGCTCCCGACCAGCCGATCAAGATCCCCCGAGCCGAAGAGGTGATGGTTGACCCAGTCGCCCAGCGCCGCCACGCGCGGGGTAGGAAAATAGGTGCGAGAGGCGCGGTCGTAGTTCAGATAGCCCAGAACGACCATGCTCTTGAGCAGGGTGGTTGTGCTCGACTGCGGATAGCCCAGCTTCTCGAATATGTAGGTAAGCCGCAGAGGTGAACGCTGCTCTTGGAAAAGCTCGAGAATCTCCAAGGTGCGCGCGGCGGATTTGATCGGTTCTCGGCGCATTGAACGGTTCCAGGTCGCGATGGGCCAACTCTGACACTACTCGCCTTTAGATCGCCGCCTTCCCGCGCCGTCCAGCCTTCCAGCACATATGTGATGCTATTCGCCAGCAACCGACATGTCGGGTCTGAGCGCCATCTACCCGGGATCTGAACGCTGCGAGCTCTCGCCCGAAGCCTATGCTCAATGCTGCCGGGTCCGGAACTCAATTATCTCGTTTGCGATATTCGAAAGCCATGGGTCCCCAGACTGGTCGGATCGGGTCGGTCACGGCTCCCTAAGGCGACGCCTCTGCCGCGTCGCAACAATCACAGATGAGCCCGCGCCGCGCGGAAGCTTATTGGGGGAAACAAATGGTGATCTCGCAGACCTTGCGGCGCACGGCCTTGATGGCCGGCGCTTCCGCCCTGTCCTTCTTCCTGGCGCTGCCCGCAGCGGCCCAGACCGCGTCCCCGCCAGCGCAAGATGGCGTCACCATCGACGAGCTGGTTGTCACCGCCCAGAGGCGAGAGGAAAGGCTGCAGGACGTGCCGATCGCGGTTTCGGCCTTCTCCAACGACATGCTTCGTCGTCAGAAGATCGACGGCGGCCCGAACCTGCAGCTGGCGATTCCGAATGTCACCTTCGCCAAGAGCTTCTACAGCGGGTATAACTTCCAGATCCGCGGCATCGGCACCAAGCAGACGGCCGTGACGGGCGACAGCTCCACGGGCGTGCACTTCAATGGTGCGCCGCTGACGTCCAACCGCCTGTTCGAAGCTGAGTTCTTCGACGTCGAGCGCGTGGAAGTCCTGCGCGGTCCGCAAGGCACCCTCTACGGCCGCAACGCCACCGGCGGCGTGGTCAACGTTCTGAGCGCCAAGCCCACCGGCGAGTTCGAGGGCATGCTGCGGGCCGATTTCAGCAACTATGACGGCCGCAAGCTGAAAGGCATGATCAACGTCCCGCTGGCCGGCGACAAGCTGGACCTGCGTCTGGCCGGCGCGACCCTCAACCGAAGCGGCTTCGTCGACAACCTGGGCACCGGCGACAAGGTCGATGACCGCGATCTCTACTCCTTCCGGGCCAGCCTGCGCTGGCGCCCGACCTCGACCGTCGACGCCAACTTTGTCTGGCAGCACTTTAAGGAGCGGGACTCCCGTCTGCGCACGGGCAAGGGTCTGTGCACACGCGACAATGGCCCAAGCTCGGTGGGCAACACTGCGATCACCAACGCCACGGTTCGCGGGTTCCTGAGCGCGGGTTGCGCCGACGCGTCGGTCTACAACGCCGCCGCCTATGGCACGCCCAACTCGCTGGCCACCCTGTATGGCATCATCGGGTTCGCGCGCGGCCTGACCAGCGGCGACGTCTATGGCGGAACCCAGCCCCAAGGCCTGGACGTGATCGACTCGGCCATGAACCCCTCTTACAGGGCCGAAGAAGACGTGTTCACGCTGAACGTCGCGTGGGACATCAATGACAACCTGCAGTTCAATTCGCTGACGTCGTACTACGACGGCGAACTGGACGCGCGCCAGGAGATGAACCGCTTCCAGGCCTCGACGGTGTTTAATAATACCGCCCTGGCGCCCGGAGGCCTGGTGAACGATCCCCAGCTGGGGGCCTCCAACCGGATGTCGGTGTCGGACCGCATCACCACGCCCTCGCGCCAGTGGAGTCAGGAGCTGCGCCTGCAGTCCAGCTTCGACGGCCCCCTGAACTTCAGCCTCGGCGGCCTGGCCCTGCGCTATGACGTGGTCCAGTCGTTCTACATCATGTCGAACGCCTTCACCTATGCGGCGAGGGTGGCCAATGGCGGCGCGACCTGCGCCCCGGGCGGGACCTGCGTCTATATCGATCCGGACCGCGTGCCGACCGGCCAGGGTCATGGCAACTATCTGAGCTTCCAGCCCTATCACCTGGACTCGAACGCCCTGTTCGGCGAGGTCTACTATGAGGCCACGCCGGAGCTGAAATTCACGGCCGGCCTGCGCTATACCGATGACAAGAAGACGCTGGACAACTTCCCCGTCAAACTCCTGACGCCCGGCAGCGGACTGACCCCAGGAACGCCGCGGCAACTGACGGCTCAGTTCAAGAAGTTCACCGGCCGTGCGGGTTTCGACTGGAAGCCCGCCCTCAGCTTCACCGACGACTCCCTGATCTACGGGTTCTACTCGCGCGGCTATAAAGGAGGCGGCCCCAACAACATCGGCCAGGTCGCAACGCTCAAGCCGTTCTACGAGCCAGAATACGTCAATTCTTTTGAGCTGGGCAGCAAGAACACCCTGCTGGGCGGAGCACTGGTCCTGAACGGGTCGGCCTTCTTCTACGACTACAAGGGCTACCAGATCTCGAAGTTCGTGAACCGGATTTCCGTCACCGAGAATATCGACGCCGAGATCAAGGGCCTTGAGCTGGAAGCCGTCTGGCAGCCTGTGAAGCGCTTCCGCCTGAACGGAACCCTGGGTCTGCTCGACACCAAGATCAAGACCGGCGAGTCCATCGATCCGATGAACCGCACCGGCAACAATCCGAGCCTGACCCTGGTCAAGACCTCGGGCGCGGCGGGTTGCGTGGTGCCGACGGCCGCCTTGGGCAACCTGCTGGCGGTCATCCAGCAGGCGCCGGGCGCGGCGACGGTTACCGGGGTCTCGGGCAATCCGGCGGCGCTGCTGGGCGCTTGCGCGGGCAGCTTCGCAACCTCGTTCGGCGTTACGCCCACCGATGGCGTGGCGGCCAAGCTGAAGGGCAATCAACTGCCGGGCTCGCCGCATTGGACGGGCTCCATCGGCGCTCAGTACTCCTTCGACGTCCTGGACGGCTGGGAAGGCACTGTGCGTGGCGACTACTACCGCCAGGGCAAGTCCCACGCCCGGGTCTTCAACACGCCAGTGGATCAGATCAAGGGCTGGGCGAACGCCAACCTTTCGTTCCGCGTCGTCAATGACGAGCGCGGCCTGGAACTGGAAGCCTATGTGAAAAACCTCCTCAACAAGCGCTCGATCACCGATGTGTTCCTGATGGACGAAGCGCTCGGCCAGGTCGCCAACGCGGTCTTCACCGAGCCTCGCATCATTGGCGTGTCGCTCCAGAAGACCTTCTAATCCTCCCTAAAGGATCCTCGGACATCTGGCGGCGGTCGAAAGACCGCCGCCTTTTTTTCACGCGCATCACGTCGGTGATGTTTTCGGTTCGTGGGTCGCAAGCTCGGGTGGGTTGGGGAGAGCGGGCTAATCATGAAGCCCAAGACCGATCAGGCTCTTCGCCGGTCGAAAATGCTGCAGGAGGAAACGATGGGTGGTCGCCTACAAGGACGGGTCGCTGTGGTGACGGGCGCTTCGCGGGGCCTGGGGCGGGCGACTGCAGCCATGCTCGCCGCCGAGGGGGCATTTGTCGCCCTGCTGGATCTGAAGGCGCACTGGGCCCAGGCGGCGGCCGACGAGATCGTCGTCGCTGGCGGGCAGGCCCTGGGGCTGGGCTGCGACGTCTCCGACCGCGAGGCGCTGATCGCGACCCTGGGTTCGATCCATGAACAGCATGGCCGCTTCGACGTCCTGGTAAACAACGCCATGTGGAACGTCTACGAGCCCCTGGCCGACATCCGGCCGGAAAGCCTCGACCGCATGGTCGGCGTGGGCTTCTCGGGCGTGATCTGGGGCATGCAGGCCGCGGCCCCCCTGATGGCCGCTTCGGGCGGCGGCTCGATCATCAACATCGCGTCGGTCAGCGCGCTTCTGGGTATCCCGAACGGCATAGCCTACTGCGGCGTCAAGGCCGCCGTCGCGGGCATGACCCGCGCGGCCGCCGCCGAGCTCGGAACCATGAACATCCGCGTCAACGCCGTGGCGCCGTCGACGGTGGACACCGAGGGCGTGCGCCGGGTGGTCTCCGAAGAGCGCATCGCCATGCGGATCGGCCAGACCCCGCTGGGGCGGCTCGGCACGACCGAGGACATCGCCAAGGCGGTCCGCTACCTGGCTTGCGACGACAGCGACTTCGTCACGGGCCAGATGCTCACCGTCGATGGCGGTCTGGCCACCGCCCTGTCCTGAAAACAACGGCGTCGGATGAAATCATCCGACGCCGGCAAGGGCTCTCACAGTCACAGATCTGGCGCGCGCCGGGGGAGGCGGATCAAGCCCCCGGCGCGCTTTCGATTCAGGCGGCGATCACGCCTGGGTTCAGGCTGGCCGCCAGTTCGGTTCGATGGTGGTCGGCATTGCCGAACGCCATGTCGATCATGATCAGGCGCTTGAGGTAGTGGGCCACCGCCAGCTCCTCGGTAAAGCCGACGCCACCGTGAAGTTGCACCGCCTGACGTCCCACATAGAGGCTGGTCTGGCCGACGCGGGCCTTGGCCGCCGAGATCACCTTGCGGCGTTCGGCGGGGGCTCCGGACAGGGCGATGGTCGCCAGGTACATCATCGAGCGGGCTTCCTCGCAGGCGATCGCCATGTCGACCGCGCGATGCTGCAGCGCCTGAAATGCGCCGAGCGTCTGGCCGAACTGCTTGCGGGTTTTGAGGTACTCCAGGGTCATCTCGCGGACGGCGTCCATCGCCCCGACAGCTTCGGCCAGACGCGCGACCACGCCACGATCGACGGCGTCACGCAGCAGCGGGAAGCCCTTGCCCAAGCCGCCGATCAGGGTCTCGACGGGCGCCAGGACGCCATCGAGTTTCAGGCTGGCGTTGTGGCGGTTGTCCATGGCGCGGCTGCGCATGACCGTCAGGCCCGCCGCGTCGGCCGGGACCAGGAAGAGGCTCACGCCGTCCGCACTGTCGTCCGCGCCGGCCGTCCGGGCCGGAACGATGAACCAGTCGGCCGAGCCGCCGTCCAGGGCGTGGCTCTTTTCGCCGGTGAGCCGGAAGCCGCCTTCGACCGCTTCAGCGCGGGTGGCGATGCGGTTGAGGTCGAAGCGGCCGCCAGGCTCCGCGTCGGCCAGGCTGATAATGACCTTGCCCTCGATCAGTCCCGAGGAGAGGTCCGCACGGACGCTTTCGGTGGCGGCGGCGAGCAGGACCGGCGCGATGACGCCGGTCGAGACAAACGGCTCAAGCATCAGATAGCGGCCCATCGCCTCGGCCACGACCATGGTTTCCACCGGGCCCGCACCCAAGCGGCCGTCGTCCTCGGGGACGTTCAGGGCCAGCCATCCCAGATCGGCGATCTGCCGCCAGCTGGCCGCGTCGTAGGCCTCACCGCGATCGGCCCGGGCGCGCCAGGCGGTAAAGTCGCCGTGGTCGGCGCCGTAGCGCCAGGCGCTGTCTTTCAGGAGCTGCTGCTCTTCGTAGAGATCGAAGTTCATGGGGACCTCAGAGACCGAGCGCCCGACGGGCGATGATGTTGCGTTGGATTTCGTTCGAGCCGCCGTAGATGCTGGTGACCCGGGAATAGATCATCCCCTTGGCCGGCCAGGCCTCGGGCGCCTCGAACGGACCGAGTGGCGCAAAGGCCATGGCGTCGTAACCCTGCAGCTCGACCCAATACTCGGTGATCTGCTGCAGGAGTTCGGACCAGCGGATCTTGATCATCGAGGCCCGGGGCCCGGAATCCTGGCCAGAGGTCGCCTCGGCCATGGTCCGCATGACCATGCCTTCCAGGGCCATCACTTCCAGTTCGAACTGAGCCAGGCGGTCGGCGACGCGGGGATCGTCGAGCAGGCTGCGTCCGCCGACGACAGTCTCTGCTGCGACCTTGCGGGCGCCGCGCAGCTGTTGGGCCAGGCGCATGGTGGTTGCGGCGGTGACGCCGCGCTCGCGGTCCAGCAGGACCTTGCCGTAGCTCCAGCCCATGCCTTCCTCGCCCAGCAGGGCCGAGGGCGGAACACGCACATTGTCGAGGAAGACCTCGTTGGTGTGGTGGATCTCGTCCATCGTGACCACGGGACGGATCGTTACGCCCGGCGTGTCGATATCGATCAGGAACAGCGAAATGCCGGCCTGCTTGCGGGCGTCCGGGTCGGTGCGGGCCAGCAGGAACATCCGGTTGGCCACATGGGCGTAGCTGGTCCAGGCTTTCTGGCCGTTGATCACATACTCATTGCCGTCCCGTACGGCTCGGGTCGACAATGAAGCCAGGTCGGAGCCGGAATTTGGCTCGGAATAGCCCTGGCACCACCAGTCGTCGCCCGACACGATGGCCGGCAGGTACTTGGCCTTCTGTTCGGGGCTGCCGAACGTGAAGATGATCGGCCCGATCAGTTCCAGGCCCTGGTGGAATTGTACGGGGGCGTCGGCGCGCGAGGCCTCGGTCTCGAAGATGTAGAGCTGCGTCGGGTCCCAGCCCGTGCCGCCGTAAGCCTTCGGCCAGGACGGCGCGCCCCAGCCGCGCGCGTGCAGCAGCTTTTGCCACCGGGTGAACTCCTCGGGTTCCAGGCGCATGCCGGCGCGGACACGGCTCTTGAAGGACTCGGGGACGTTTTCGGTAAAGAAAGCGCGCACCTCGTCTCGGAAGGCGGACTGCTCCGGGGTCAGGTCAAGATTCATGGTTCACCGCGGGTCAGAGGAAACAACGGGTCTCGGCGATGCCGCGCACGCCAAGACCGTGGAACGCCATCAGGCGACCGGACGCGTCGACGTCGGTCTTCAGCCGGCCGCCGCTGTCGGAGATTGAGGTCACGTAGAGGATGTCGAGGTCTTCGCCGCCGAAGGCCGGGCACGAGCAGAAGGGCGCGGGGCTTTCGACGACCCGATCCAGGCGGCCGTCCGGCGAAATGCGGATCAGCTTCTGGGCCTGCACCAGAGCCAGCCAGATATAGCCCTCGGCATCGACCGTGGCGCCGTCCGGGGCGCTGCTGAAGTCTGTGGTGTCAAAGAAGTCGCGCTTCTGACCCAGTGCGCCGGTCTTGGCGTCATAGCTGAACGCCCAGAGCATGTGGCGCAGGCTGTCGGCGAAGTAGAGCGTGTCGCCGCTGGGGCTGAAGCAGGTGCTGTTGGCGATCTCGATCGGTTCGGTGGGCAGCACTTCCCAGGCGCCGCCGGCCGAGAAGCGATAGAGCTTGCCGATCCGTCCGGTCTCGTTGTGCATCGCCATCGTTCCGGTGACGAAGCGGCCCTGGCGATCGGCCTTGCCGTCGTTGAAGCGTTCGATCGGTGCCAGGGTGTCAGGCAGGGCGATCGGCGTGAAGACGCCGGTGTCCAGCTGGACGCGATAGACCCCGTCAGCGAGGCCGGCGATCAGTTCCCCTGGACGGCCCAGAACCACGCTGCCGATAGGCTTGGGCGCCGGGATCGACGACTGCTCGCCCGTGAACGGGTCATAGCGCCAGATGGCCGGCGCCATGCTGTCGACCCAGTAGAGCAGGCCTGCCTCGGCGTCCCACAGTGGCGACTCGCCCAGCAGACAGCGTTCCTTGCCAATGATCTCGACGGTGAAGGTCATAGGGTGGGTCCCTTGCTGGAGGCGGTCGCGGCGAAGTCCGCGCGGCGATCCTTGGCCTCGCGTATGCGAAGGCTGCGACCGCGATTGGCCAGAATGATCTCGCCATTGATGGCCTGGCTCTCGGGCGCGACCAGGTAGGCGGCCAGATTTGCGATCTCGCCCGGGGCCGTGCTCGCCCCGTCTTCGGCCAGATCCAATGCGATGCAGTTGGCGCGATGGCCCGCGCCAAATCCCTCGAGGGTCACGCACCTCATCAGCGCGACATGGGCCCCCGAGAAGGCGCGGGCGTCTGCAGCCCCCCAGGCGCCGAGATAGCCCCGGTCACCGATCAGGACGATCGCGCCGTTGGGGTCCAGGCGGCCGAGCAGGGCGCCCAGGCATTCGAAGACATCCAGAAAATCGGCCAGCTGCGCATCAAGTCGTTCGTCGTCGATGTCCAGAAACAGGCAGGGCGGCGGCCCCGGCGGGGTGACGATGACCGCGGCGGCCAGGCCATGCCCAAGGGCTGTCACCGCCGCTGCGTCCGGCCGGGCCAGCGCCACGACACCGCCGGGAGTGTCGCTGTCCAGGCGTGCGGCGATCGCGTCGGCGACAGGCCCGCGCCCAACGACCAGGATGGGAGAGTTCGAGGCCATCATAGCGGCGGCATCCCCAGGGATTTCCCGCCATCGGCCATCAGGATCTGACCATTGACGAAGCTGGCGTCGGGACCGGCCAGGACGCTGACGATCGCGGCGATCTCGGCCGGATCGGCGGGAGCCCCGGTCGGTTCCAGCCTTTTCAGCGCGCCCAGCATGTCCCCGAAGCCGTCGATCATCCGGGTGTCGACCATGCCGGGCGCGACCGCGTTCACGCGGACGCCGCGCCAGCGCAGCTCGATCGCCATTGCCCGCGTCAGCGACACGACGGCGGCCTTGGAGGCCACGTAGTGGGCGGCCCCGGCCCCGCCGAGATAGCCTCGCGAGGCGATGTTGATGATGCTGCCGCCGTTCGGCATGCGGCGGGCGGCTTCCTGGGCGACCTTGATCGTCGCCAGCAGGTTGATGCTCATCACGCGGTCGCAACTGGCGCGATCCACCTGACCGATCGGGTCAAGGGCGCCGCTGATCCCGGCGTTGTTGACCAGGACGCTTAGAGTCTCGACGCCGTCGAGCGCCTTGGTGACCGCGACGCGATCACGACAGTCGGCGACGGCGGTCCGGACAGTCAGCCCGGCCTCGCGCCAGTCATTTGCGGACTGCGAAAGCTGGGTCTCGTCCGCGTCCAGCGCCAGAATGTCAAAGCCGTCAGCGCCGAGGCGCTCGACGATGGCGCGCCCGATGCCCTGGGCGGCCCCGGTGACCATGGCCAGTTGCGGCATGAATGAAGTCCTCCTTGTGGCACCAAACGCCAGCCCTTTGACGCGGCGGGCATTTGATCGTTGGCGACGGCGCTAATCACATGGGTGATGGATCAGACGAGGGTCTCGAGCGCCGCGCGCGTGAAGCCGACCAGTCCGTTTGTCTCGCCGTCGCGGACCTTTTCCACCCATCGCGGGTCGGCCAGCAGGGCGCGGCCCACCCCGACCAGATCGAAGTCGCCGCGCTCCAGCATCAGGTCGAGCCTGTCGAGGGAGGACGCGCCGATGACATCGACGCCGTCCCGCAAGCTGGCGACGACGTCGCCGTCGAGGCCGACCGAGCCCACGGTCATGGTCGGCTTGCCGGTCAGCGTCTTCGTCCAGCCGGCCAGATTGAGCGGCGAGCCCTCGAACTCCGGCTCCCAGAAGCGGCGCTGGGAGCAGTCGAAGACGTCGACCCCCGCGTCGGCCAGGGGCTGGAGGAAGGCCGCCAGCTCGTCGGGCGACTGGCAAAGGCGGGCCTTGTAGTCGACCTGCTTGAACTGGGAGTAGCGAAAGAAGATCGGGAAGTCCGGTCCCACCGCAGTCCGGCAGGCCTTGATGACGTCAATGGCGAAGCGCAGCCGATCGGTCATGCCGCCGCCATAGTGACCGCCGCGCTGGTTGGTCGCCGCCCACAGGAACTGGTCGATCAGATAGCCGTGGGCGCCGTGAATCTCGACGCCGCTGGCCCCGATCGACACCGCGTCGCGCGCGGCCTGGGCATAGGCCTCGATCGCGGCGCCGATCTCGGCCTCCGTCGCCGGCGCACCGAACCGGGTTCCAGGCTCGTAGATTCCCGAAGGCGAGAGCGAGGGGGTGTCGGGATTTGGCGGACCCACCGTCAACGACCGATGGCCGCCCATGTGCCAGAGCTGGGGGATGAACGCCGCGCCCGCAGCCTTCACCGACGCGGCGATCGTCTTCCATTCTTCAAGCGCCGCGCCATGGAAGTTGGGGATGTCCGGATGGTCGACGGCCGCCGGATGGTCGATGGCGACGCCTTCCGTGATGATCACGCCGACGCCGGCCTCGGCGCGGCGGCGGTAGTAGTCGCCGACAGCCTGGGTCGGGACGCCGGCGGGCGAGAAGCGACGGGTCATTGGTGACATGACCACGCGGTTTCGAAGCGCGAGGCCCGCAACGGTCGTCGGCGCGAAGAGCGTGGAAGCGGACACGGCGATCCTCCGGATGCGAATGGGGCGTCCCGAAGCATCGCGTTTCGGGCGGGCAGCCAAGTTTTCGCAACGACTAGTCGTGGGCGATCGGTGGGCGCATCAAAGTTCGCGCCGGGATCACGCGCATCACCCACGTGATTTATTGGCCGGACGTGGTGGCCGGCGCGGCGGCGATCCCCCCGCCCCATAGACCTTCGAGGAAAGAGACCTCGGGAGGCTGCCGTGCACTGGAACTATGGAGACATCTTCGACGCGGTGGCGCGCGCCGTCCCGCCCGATCGTCCTGCCCTCATCTGGCGCGATGTGGTCGTCACATGGGGCGAGTTCGATCGCCGCACCAACAACCTGGCCAAAGCCATGGTCGATCTCGGCCTCGAGCCGGATGCGCGGATCGGCATCCTGTGCCGCAACCATCCCGCCTATCTCGAGTTCCTCGTAGCCGGCGTGAAGGCCCGCCTGCTGACCGTCAATCTCAACTATCGCTACACGGCCGACGAGATCGCCTACGTGCTGACTGACTGCAACGCGGAGGCGTTGTTCTACCAGTCGGACTTCGACGCGATGCTGGAGCCGCTGCAGGCCCGCCTGCCGGACGTTCGCGCCTGGGTGCGCATTGAGAACGAGCGGTCACCCGAGGCCGCCCCCAAAGGCGCGCTGTCCTACGAGACCCTGGCGCGGACCGGCGATGGCCAGCCGCTGGACATCACCCGTTCGGGCGACGACGGCTATCTGCTCTACACGGGCGGCACGACCGGCAAGCCGAAGGGCGTCCATTGGTCGACCGACCAATCGCGTCGCGTTCAGCTGGAGTCGCCGCTGATCGCGCGCGCGCCGCAGTCGATGGACGAGCATGTCGAGGTTGTGCGCGCCACCGACAGCCGCATCATTCCGGCGTGTCCTCTAATGCACGGATCGGGCAGCAACTCGGCCATGGGCGACCTGCTGAACGGCGGGACGGCGATCATCCTGTCCGGTGAGCGGTTCGACGCCGCCCAGCTCTGGCGCGAGGTCGAGACGCATCGCGCCACGCGGGTCTCGATCGTCGGTGATGTCTTCGCAAAGCCCATGCTCAAGGCGCTGGACGACGCGCCGGGCGTCTATGACCTGTCCAGCATGAGGGCGATCAGTTCGGCGGGGCTGACCTGGTCAAAGGAGGTCAAGGCGGGCCTGTTGCGGCACATGCCCAACATTGCGCTCGTCGACATCCTGGGCGCGTCGGAAGCCTCGGGCCTCGGCTATTCCGTCGCCAAGGCCGGCAAGATCCCCGAGACCGGCGTCTTCGACGCCGCGCCCCTGACGGTGCTCATCGATCCCGACACGGGGGCGGTGATGCCGAAGGACCGCCCGTCCGAGGGTTTCATCGCCCGCAGCGGGTCGATGGCCAATGGCTATTTCGGCGATCCCGAGAAGACCGCCGCCACCTACCGGACGATCGAAGGCGTGCGCTACGCCGTGCCCGGAGACTTCGCGCGCTGGATGCCGCCCAACCAGTTCACCCTGATCGGACGGGGTAACCTGTCGATCAACACCGGCGGCGAGAAGGTCTTCCCCGAGGAGGTTGAGGAGGCCCTGAAGCTTCAGCCCGGCGTGGCCGACGTCCTGGTCGTCGGGCAACCCGACGAGAAGTGGGGCAAGATCGTCGTGGCGATCCTCAAGCCCGACGGCCTGTTCGACGAGGCCCGGGTGAGGGCGGGTTTGACCCAGACGCTGTCGGCCTACAAGCACCCGAAGCGCTTCATTCTGGTGGATACGGTGCCTCGGCAGGAGAGCGGCAAGGCCGACTACCGAACCGCTATCGCTATGGCGGACGAGACCGCCTAGCCGTCAGCGCGGGCGCGGCGGCCAGGCGTTCATCGACTGGCCGCCGATCGCCATGAGCTCGCCGGTCCGGGCGAACAGGCGGATGTCGCCATGGGCGAATCCCGAGCGGATGCCCTGGATCCGGGCGTCGCAGAGGATCCAGTCGGTCTCGACGCGACGCACCACCCGCAGTGTGTTGTCCAGGCTGACGCCGCCCAGGCCGCCGCCGAGCGCCTTGCTCAGCGCATAGGGCGTGAAGTCCGCGAACAGGGCCAGCACGCTAATATCCATCGGAAGGTCCTTGCGCGCCCGCATCCAGAAGACCGCTCGCCCGCTGTCGGCCAGCCGCCCGGTCGGCTCGGCTTCCGCGAACGCGCCGGGTGCGATGCGCATCTCCAGGGTCTCCAGCAGTGTGCCGGGCTCCTGGCCATGAGGCCAAAGCTTCGCCGTCTCGCAGGCCTCGGGCGGGGGAACCTCCGGAGCGTGATCCCAGGCATGGTCCAACGGCTCGTCGCGCACGCCCAGCGCCGCCGAGGCCAGGAAGATTTCCCGATCGTCCACGCGCCCAACGACGCGCGCCTGCGAGATCGTCCGTCCGGGCCCGGGGACCTCGACGCCCAGTTCCAGGACTTCGCCGGGGCGGAGGGGGCCGAGGAACTGGATCGTCGACCAGATGACCGGGCGCTGGAGATGGTCTTCCAGCACCGCCACGGCCGAGCCGAAAAGCACGCCGCCGAAGACGAAGACATTGCCGGGCGGACCGACGCACAGGCGTTTGTCGGCCTTCAGGGTCTGGCGGGGAGAGCCTATCTCCGCCTCGAAGCGCATCAGGCGCGAGGGCGGTTCGCTGAGGGCCGTCGCCGCAGTGGTCTCGTCGTTCATGTGTCTCCCCTCGCGGGGCCCCTGGGCCGTGGTCACAGATCGGCGCGCCAAGCCATGCGTCAGGTCCGGGATTCTGATCAAGGCGCGGCGGGCATGGCTCCTCAACAGACACATCCGTGATGTTCGCGCGCCAAGGACCCCGCCACTGGCACGGCCTGGGTCCGGGCCGCAACAAGAGGACGTCCATCAGGGAGATCGCCATGACCGCGTTGCCGCAGCCGACCCCAAGCCAACAGCCGACCCGAATCGACGCTCTCGTGATCGGCGCCGGCTTTGGCGGCATGTACGCCGTTCACAAGCTGAGCAGCATGGGCCTGAGCGTCAGGGGCGTCGAGGCCGGCGGCGACGTCGGCGGCGTCTGGTACTGGAACCGCTATCCCGGCGCTCGCTGCGACCTGATGAGCCTGGACTACTGCTACTCGTTCTCTTCGGAAATCGAGCAGGAATGGACCTGGAGCGAACAGTTCGCCGCCCAGACCGAGATCCTGGCCTACGCCAACTTCGTCGCCGATCGCCTGGACCTGCGCCGCCATTTCCTGTTCGAGACCTGGGTCACGGGCGCGGCCTATGACGAGGACGCCAATGTCTGGCGCGTCACCACCGACGATGGCCGCATCTTCGAAGCGACATACTGCGTGATGGCGTCCGGCCCGCTGTCGATCCCCAAGGGTGTGCCCTTCGACGGCGCCGAGGACTTCAAGGGCGAAATCCTGCTCGCCGCCAAGTGGCCGCATACGCCGGTCGGCTTCGAAGGCAAGCGGGTCGGCCTGGTCGGCACGGGTTCGACAGGCATTCAGATCGTGCCGGAGGTCGCCAGGACCGCCGGAACGCTGACGGTTTTCCAGCGCACCCCCAGCTTCACCCTGCCGATGCGCAACGTGGCTCTGGAACCGGAGTACGTCGCCGAACTCAAGCGCAACTACGCGGGTATCCGGCAGGTCGCCCGCAACAGCCCGCTCGGCGGCGTTCGTCCGCAATCAACCCGGCCGTTCTTCAGCGTCACCTCCGAGCAGCGCCGCGCGCTGATGGAGGATTCCTGGGCGCGGGGCGGCCTGTCCTTCCTGGGCACGTTCTCGGACCTTCTGGTCAATGCCGAGGCCAACGAACAGGTCGCCGACTTCGTCCGTGGAAAAATCAGCGAGGTCGTCGCCGATCCTGTGACCGCCGAGAAGCTGAAGCCGCGCGGCTACCCGATCTTCGCGCGCCGTCCGTGTCTCGATACTCAATACTACGAGACCTTCAACCTCCCGCACGTGACCCTGCACGACTGTCTGGAAAGCCCGATCATCAAGATCACCCCGGCCGGTCTGCTCACGGCCACGGGCGAGGTGGAGCTGGACACGCTGATCTTCGCCACCGGCTATGACGGTCTGACGGGCGCGCTTCTGAACTTCGACGTGGTGGGCCGGGGCGGGGTCCAGTTGCGCGACAAGTGGCGCGACGGCGCCTCGTCGCATCTGGGCCTGATGATCTCGTCGTTCCCGAACCTGTTCCTGGTCTGCGGGCCCAACGGTCCGGCGGCGCTCGCCAACATCATCACTCTGGACCAGCAGAACATCGACTGGATCGCCGACGCGATCACCCACATGCGCCAGCAGGGCCTGGCCAGCATCGAGCCGACCGAAGGGGCCCAGCAGGCGTGGATGGAGACCGTCTACGGTCTGGCCGGGCTGACGCTCGTTTCCAAGGCCAACACCTGGTACGTGGGCGGCAACATCAGCGGCAAGCCGCGCGGGCTGAGCATGTATACCGGCGGCTTCCAGCGCTACACGGAAGCCTGCCGGCTGGCCGCCGAGAACGGCTACACCGACTTCGTGTTCAAGAAGGAGGCCGCGCAGCAGGCGGCCAGGAGTCCTGAGGCGGTGAGGGGGTAGCGCCGCCGCGAACTCGGGGTTCCGGGGGCAATGATCAAGCGCTGAGTTTAGCCGAGTCGCGGAAGCTCAAGGTGACGCGGACATAGAGTCAGACCGCGTGGCGGATCACCTCGGGCGGAAACCGATGACGCTTGAAGGACAGGGCGCCCATCGCGCGCTCCTGCCCGCCGCACCACGCCGCGTCGCGCCCAGGCGCCGCGACGTGACCCGGTTAAGCTGACAACACCCCAGCGGCGGGCCGGGCGCATGGGTCTGGCCGGCGAAGGCGGGCTTCTGGTCCGGCGGGCGGAATTGAGGCGGCCCGAAAGTCATTCCGATGCTTGCCAGCGTTGCGGATCGGCGACATCCTTCCGGCTCAGAAACTATCCTCAAAGGCGACCGGAACCCATCATGGACGCACCTCGGAGGCTGCCGGCCATCAAGACGATAGGCCTTTCGGCGCCTTTCGGCTGGCTGGCCGAAGGCTGGGGGGACCTGGTGAAAGCGCCAGCGCCGCTATTGGTTTACGGTCTCGGCGTCGCGGCCGCGAGTTTCGCGCTGTGTTACGGCGTCTATGCCACCAATGGCGCATTCTGGGTCCTCGCCCTGACCGCCGGGTTCGTCATCGTCGCCCCGATCCTGGCCATGGGTCCCTATGAAGCCGGCCGACGGATCGAACGGGGAGAGCGACCCGGCCTGATGCAGATCCTTTTCGTCCGATCGGCCTTTCGCCAGGACGTCGCCTATCTCAGCCTGCTTCTGGTGCTGATCTATTTCTTCTGGGGTCGGATCGCCCAGATCGTCTACGGCCTGTCGACCTATCAGAGCCACCCCAGCGTGGACGCCCTGGTGGCCTTTGCTCTGGGCTCCAGTGACGGGCGGGTGATGCTGCTGACCGGAACCTTGACCGGCGGGGCCCTGGCCTTCGTGACCTACGCCCTGATGGTCGTATCCGCGCCGATGCTGCTAAACCCCCGGGCCAGCGTTTTCGAGGCGGTGGCGACCAGCGTGCGCGCCGTCAACGCCAACTTCTTCCCGCTGCTGCTCTGGGCGGGGATCATCGCCGCTCTCCTTATGCTCTCCGCCGCGACGGGATTTCTCGCCCTGGTCTTCGTCTTTCCTTGGCTGGGCCTCGCCAGTTGGCGCGCCTACCGCAGCCTTGTGGATGACAACTGACGGCCCATTGGTGCTGTCAGCTCTACGCCGTCCATACTGGACGTCGGGGCTGACACGGTTCGGTGCGGTGGGCAGGAGCGCGCCATGCGTGTCTGGAGCGAAGCCGTGGCCGCACAAAGATTATCTCTCGCGATTGGATCCCGGCCAACCAGGTTAACCTGAAAACGCCGGCTCGCCTTGGAGCAGCGCCGATAGGTGCGCGCGTGCCTTGTCGAACTCATCGTCGAGCGCCCGCCACATGCGTGGATGCAGCTTTTTAGCTTCCTCGGAGAAGCGGGCGCCAAGGGCTTGAACAATCTCTCTTCGGCCGAAGTGGGCCGGCAGATCGAGAGGTATCACTCGACGAGTTCAGTACCGGCCATTTCGCCGTATGAGCCCTGTGAGCATGTCCGCCTGCGCTGTTCCAAGCGTAACAGACACAGAGCGCTTCGGCATTGTAAGGGATTGATTTTCCGGCTTTCCCTTGCAGATCAAGGGCCGGAGGGCGCGTGGCGGTGAGAGAGGGATTCGAACCCTCGTTAGGCTTTCACCTAAACACGCTTTCCAAGCGTGCGCCATCAACCACTCGGCCACCTCACCATGCGCACGGAATCGGGAGCGGTTGAGGCCCCCCTTCGCAGGAAGGCGCGCAATATACTCACGGGGCTTTCCGGGGCAAGCGCTCATGAGGGATGAAATGTGCGGCGGGAGCACATATATCGGCTGAGACCCTTTCCCGCCGAGGCCACGCCATGCTGTTCGCCAAGAAGTCCCTGGATCTGCCGACCGTCGACAGCGCCCTGCCGGGCCGCGAGGCGGCGATCCCGACCGCGCAGACCCATTTCATCAACGGCCATGCGCTGAAGGGGCCCTATCCCGACGGCATGGAGACCGCCGTGTTCGCCATGGGCTGTTTCTGGGGCGTGGAGCGGATCTTCTGGAAGGTCCCTGGCGTCCATGTCACCGCCGCCGGTTACGCGGCAGGCGTGACGCCCAACCCGACCTATCAGGAGGTCTGCAGCGGCGGCACCGGTCATACCGAGGTGGTGCTGGTGGTGTTTGATCCCAAGGCGGTCAGCTACGAGACCCTGCTCAAGACCTTCTGGGAAAACCACGATCCCACCCAGGGCATGCGCCAGGGCAATGACATCGGCACCCAGTATCGCTCGGGCATCTATGTCACCAGCGACAGTCAGGCCGCTGCGGCCGCCGCGTCGAAGGAAACCTATGGCCAGGCCCTGGCCGGCAAGGGTCTTGGGGCGATCACCACCGAGATCGCCGCCGCCGGGCCGTTCTATTTCGCCGAGGACTATCACCAGCAGTACCTGGCCAAGAACCCGGGCGGCTATTGCGGCATCGGCGGCACCGGCGTGACCTGCCCGATCGGTGTGGGCGTCGAGGCTTGAGCCCTGAGGATTTCGACCACGCCTGTCGAGCCCTGCCGGCCGTGACCATGGACCGGCCCTGGGGCTCCGATCAGGTCTACAAGGTCGGCGGCAAGATGTTTGCGGTGATCGGCGACGCGGTCGCGCAGGGCGGCGTGTCGTTCAAGGTCTCCGACGTTGCCTTCGAGGTTCTGATCGAGACCGGTCGGGCGATCCCCGCCCCGTATCTGGCCCGCGCCAAATGGGTGAAGTTCCACGACCTTGGCGCGCTGGATGACGCGGAGGTCGCCGATTGGCTGAAATCCGCCCATGGTCTGGTCGCGGCCAGGCTGACGAAAAAGGTCCGGGCCGAACTGGGCCTAGCCTAGATCGTATCGACCGGCGGGTCTTTCTCGGCGTGCTTCAGATGTGGACCGTGCACCACCGGCTGACGTTCCAGGATCTGTCTGACCTTGCGCACCGCCGATGAGGCCCGGCTGCGGCGCTGACGCCAGAGCAACAGGGCCAGGGCGCCCAGGGTGGCGGCGATGAAGGCGTAGGGTCCCAGCAACCAGGCGGCGCCGGCCAGGGCGAAATAGTAGCCGCGCACCCCGGCGTTGAAGGCCGACAGGGCCGGGTTCAGGATGCCTCCCGTGGCCTCGGCATATTCCGCCAGGGTGGAGGGCGAGGCCCACATCGGCGTGGCCCCGATAGCGGCCAGGCAGTAGTTCATCTGACGAATGGCCCAGATGAAGTCGAGCAGGCCGCGCGCCAGGGCAAACAGCACCAGACCCAGCTTGAGCTCGAACAGGGTCTGGGTGGCCGGGGCCAGAACGGCCAGGCCTTCAATGCCCTTCAGCGCCGTGTCGCCGCCAAACAGCACCCCCGCCGCAGCCGCGATCAGGATCAGGTTGGACGAGGCGAAAAAGCTGGCCGAGTTGATGGCGTGGCCCAGCAGCTGGCCATCCAGCAGGGCGATCTCGCGCACCGCCATCTCCTGCATCCAGCGCCGCCGGATGACCGTCATGTCGGTATTGATCAGGTTGCCGCCTTCGCCCAGCCGCTTGAGCAGCGGCTCATAGAACAGCCAGGCGAACATGAAGAGGGCGAGGGCGGCGATGTCGATGATCGGCATGACGGGAGTCTATGGCTGGAGCGGATTCGACGAAAGAACTCAGTCCTCAAGAATTCGGCTGTGCTTGCCGCTGTCGCGGAGGGCCAGGGCGATCAGCGCGCCCATGGCCATCATGCCGGCCAGATAGATGTAAAAGCCGCTCTCCATGCCGATGCTCTTGAACCACAGGGCGACGAACTCGGCCGTGCCGCCGAACACCGCATTGCCGAGGGCGTAGGGCAGGGCCACGCCCAGGGCGCGGACATGGGTTGGGAACAGCTCAGCCTTCACCACGGCGCTGATCGACGTATAGGCCGACTGCACCACCAGGGCGGCGAAGATCAGCAGGAAGGCCACCACCGGGTCGGTCGCGCCGGCCACCAGGGTGAAGATCGGCCAGGCGATCACCGCGCCGACCGAGAAGGCAAAGACCAGCATGCGCCGTCGGCCCAGCCTGTCGGACATCCAGCCAAACAACGGCTGGATCAGCATGAAGCCCACCAGGGTGGCCAGGTTCACGGCCCCGGCCACCTCCTTGGAGAAGCCCGTCGTATTGGTCAGGAACTTCAGCATGTAGGTCGTGTAGGCATAGAAGGCGAGCGAGCCGGCGGCGGTCAGGCCGATGATCGCAAGGGCCTCGCGGGGATGCTCGGTGAACATCGCCAGGGTGTTGGCCTTGGGCGCGCCGGCAGCCTTGGCGTTGGTGTAGGACTGCGACTCCTCCAGCCCGCTGCGGATCCAGAACACGACCACCGCCAGGGCGGCGCCGATGAAGAACGGGATGCGCCAGCCCCAGGCCGAAAGTTCCGCAGGCTCCAGCGTGTTTTGCAGGATCACCAGCACCAGGGCCGCAACCAGCTGGCCCATGATCAGGGTCACATACTGGAAGCTGGACCAGAAGCCGCGGCGCTTCTTGCCGGCCATCTCGCTCATATAGGTGGCGCTGGCGCCGTATTCGCCGCCGACCGACAGGCCCTGCAGCACGCGGGCGGCCAGCAGTATGGCCGGAGCGGCGGCGCCGATCTGGTCGAAGCCGGGGGTGATGGCGATGATCAGCGAGCCCAGGCTCATCAGGCCCACGGCCAGGGTCAGGGCGGCGCGGCGGCCGGCGCGATCGGCATACAGGCCCATCAGCCAGGCCCCGACCGGACGGGCCAGAAAGCCCACGGCGAACACGGCGGCGGTCTTCATGAACTGGGCGGTCTGGTCGCCGTCCGGGAAAAACACCTTGGCGAAATAGATCGAGAAGGCGGCGTAGGCGAACCAGTCGTACCACTCGACCAGATTGCCCGCCGAGCCGCCCAGGATAGCGCGAGCCCGGGTCATGGGACTCATCGGTGTCCCGGCGGCTTGCGTCGTCATGCCCAGATTCCCCCTAGTGTCGCGGGGACCTTAGGCGAAGGCAAAGCCGGACGCCAACCGCTGTTCGGCGGCGTCCGGCGATGGCTCTAGAGGCGTCCCAGCAGGACCAGGATGATCAGGATCACCAGGACCAGGCCCAGGCCGCCGCTGGGGAAATAGCCCCACGACTTGCTGTGGCCCCAGGTCGGCAGGGCGCCGATCAGGGCCAGGATCAGGATGATGATGAGGATCGTGCCGAGCATGTCCGTTCTCCCGACACCGCGACCGTCGGCTTCAGCGCCGGGTCACCGTGTCGGAGGGAGAATGTATGGCGCCGCTTGTCGGTTCCGGTGAAGGTCGCGCTCAGTCGCCCGGCGCGTCCTGGGCCTTGCGCAGCTTGATGGCCCACAGCGCGCCGATCACCGCGCCCTTGACCCGCGGCAACAGCACCAGGGTCAGGGCGGCCAGCGGCAGCACCGTCAGCGGCAGGACCAGCCCCACCGGGGCCTTCCAGATGAACGGAAACAGCAGCAGCGGGGCCACGAACAGGTGGCCGATGATCAGGATGGTGAAATAGGCCGGGCCGTCATCGGCGGGATAGTCGGCCAGGTCGTGGCCACAGACCTCGCACTCGGGATCAACCTTCAGATAGCGCATATACAGACGCCCGTCGCCGCAGTTGGGGCAGCGATGCAGGAGGCCTCGCTTGAGGCCGGTCAGGAAGCTTGGGGCGGGTGTGCTCGACATGTCCGCAATATGCGCCCCCAGCGCGTGAGTTTAAAGAGTGACCTAGCGACGCATCGCTTAGTTAATTGGGGCTGAATATCGACACTATCAAGTATCGATATGGTCCAGTTCATAACACGATCTGAACAAAATTGACGAGATCGGTATTTTGACTGTTCAGACCCTTGGTCAGTGGTCGGAGGTTTGCGAGCGTCCGGCGGCAACCCAAGCGATGGCTGCACGTTTCCACGGCGTGCTTGAAACGGAGTCAAACCGACATGCCGCAAGATGTCCCTCCCGCGCCGCCGCAGAACGATCACCCGCCCGCCGCCTCCCGCGCCGAACAGGCGGCGCGCAGGGCGACCGATCAGGAGATCGCGCCGCACGAAAAACAGGCCATCGCCATCGAGACGTCCCGTCAGGAAGACGCCTGACGCGGCTACTTCTTGACGTCGCGCGCGGTGTCGGTGACCGCGCGGCCGGCGGCCGAGACGTCCTTGCCCACGCCTTCGATGGTGTTGCAGGCCGAAACCAGCAGGGCGGCCGCCGCGGCGGCCAGGACGACGATCTTGCGCATGGTGAAGCTCCGTAAAATGGCGCGGGACCTTAGCCATGGCGCGCGCCGCCCATCAAGAGCGGCGCGGCCGACTGCGGGCCTTTAGCGCACCCGCCGGATCGAGCTGACGCGGTCGTTCAGGTTGCGATCAAACAGGCCTTCATCGCGCGTCAGGATCCAGCAGCGGCCCTGATAGTTGGTATGCTCGCAGAGCTCCCATTCGCCGCGCATCACCTTGATCGACGAGGCGACGTCGTTGAACTTGATGGCCGTCAGGTCGGGCATGTCGCCGCGCACCTCATAGGCGGCGCCCTCATAGCCGGCGTGTTCGAACAGCACCGCGTCGGCGCGATAGGGGGAGCCGCCACCGCCCGGGCGTCCGCCGCCGCCGCCGGGGAAGCCGCCGCCACCACCGCCACCACCGCCGCCCACCAGGCTCTGGCAGATCAGCCGGCCGTCGCCGGCATTGGCCAGGCCCTGGCTGTTGCAGTCGCGCAGATGGGCGCCGGTCCAGGTCCAGCGGCCGTCCTTCGTCTGGCAGCGCGCATAGACGTTGCCACTGAAGGTCGTGATCTCGCGGCAGCTCTGCACATAGGAACCGCGCGGCGGTTCCTGGTAAGGGCCGTTCCAGCTGGGCGCCTGGGCCTGGGCGGCCGCGCCGATGCAGGAGGCGACGCCAAAGGCGATCAGGCTGATGGTCTTGTGCATTGCGGTTTCCCCACGCTTTGAACTTTAGGCCGCCAGGCTAGGCCGTGCGGCTGAACCGTAGCTGAACGCCAGACGGGCGTTGCTGGCAAGGCCTCGGCGGACACGCCCTGGCGCCCTCGCGCGGAAACCGCCGAGTTGATGGAAAGGGTCGCGGAGCGTCCGGACCACGTCCGGATGAGAAATAGAGAATACCGTTTCGACGAAGCCGAGCGCTCCGCGTGGTCGTTATCCGTCAGCGTCCCAGCGGGTGGCCCAGTTGGGGCCTTACCGGAACTCGCCTGTCGGGTTTCCCCGGCAGAACGAAGGTCGGGGGGCGTGGGGCCAATTCTGACCAACACTCGCCTTGATCCCCATCCACGCCGACGGCGGGCGGGTCCTGCAACGCCAGGATCCCCGGACGCGCTTCAGTATCCCCCTGAAGCCCAGTCCCGCTCGATCACCCCCCGCCGCCGCAATGGTCGCTGGCCTTGCGCCCTTTCCTCGCGACGAGGTGGGATGATTATGCGGCCGGTTTCAGCGCGTCTGATGGGTGCGATCAGGTTTTTTACAAGCGGTTGAATTCGCTCAGGTTTGATCTGGGGGGTGCGGGGATAAAGTACGGCCAATCCCCATAATCGACCGTCATTCCCGCCCTTGTGGCGGGAACCCCTCTGTCCGCCGCAGGTGCGGTAGGGGCGAAGTGCGCGCGCACTTCGCTGGCGCTTCACGGGTCAGCTGAAACAGGGGTTCCCGCCACAAGGGCGGGAATGACGGTGATTTATTGGAAAGCACCGCCCCCCTTCGCGCCGAAGGGAGCCACCCTTAAATCTCACGGCGAGACGATCGCCGGTCTGTCCAGGTTGCTCAAGGCCGGCCCTGCGGGCCGCCGCGACGCGGCCGCCGAAGGCGGGCCTTGACCAACCTGGACAGACCGGCACGCTGCAGCCTCCAGGAGATTTAAGGATGAGCGGGACGCGGGGCGTCCGCTTGCTGGCAATGAGCCGGGGACCGCTTTCGACCCAAGCCGGGCTCAATCAACCCTCTCTCTTTGAGAGAGGGCGGGGCCCGCCGCGCAGCGGTGGGAGGGTGAGAGGTTACACCCTGTCCGAACGAAGCACCGCCAGGATGTCATCTGATACGCCGCCAGGGTCGGTCAGCACCCGCGCGTTGGGAAACCTCATCACAACATAGCCGTAGAGTTCCAGCGCCTGGGTGCGCTGTTCATCATAGTCCTCGCGGCCTTCATGGGCCTCGCCGTCTAGCTCCACGATCAGCTTGCCCGCCTCGCAGACGAAGTCGGCGAAGTAGCGGTCTATAGCGACCTGCCGCAGGAACCTGAACCCGCCCAGTCGGCGATTGCGAACGAGGGTCCATAGCGTCTTCTCGGCCAGGGTCTGGTTGCGGCGGAGGCGACGGGCAATGGCGGTCTTGTCCATGTCGAGAGCATGATCTGAAGCGTCAGGGCGCTCAACGACAGGAATCGAGATTTTCCGGCCAACGGCGAAACCTCTCACCCTCCCACCGCCTACGGCGGCGGGCCCCGCCCTCTCTCAAAGAGAGAGGGTTTCGATCAGAGCGTCCGCAAACCACCCTAAGCTGACCTTCAAACCGTCCGCTACGGAGCCTACCTTCCCCCCGGCCGGTAGTCCTCCCGCACATTCCCCTTCAGCTGCGCCTCGGTGAACAGCACCGGCCTAGTCTTCATCGCCACGAACAGCGGCGTCTGGTCCGCATAGTGCTTTGACCCCGCATCCAAAGTCGCCGAGCCAAACTGGTGGATGCTGTCGGACGACAGTTTCCCATTGCGGTCCCAGGTCACGAACATGATGTAGGTGTCGCCGCCGTCGGCGGTGGTGGTGCCGTCCTTCTGCGGGATGCCCCACACCGAGCGATAGGTGTCGGCGGCGCCGTCGATGGGCAGATCAACCTTGCCGCGGCGGATGCGGTTGACCTGGCCCCATTCGGGGTCGAGCCGGCCGAAATGGGTCTTCAGGGTGGTGATGGCCGTCTTCAGGGTGTCCATCGGGTCGGGCTCGGCCTCGCCGCTGGTGCGGGCGAACAGGATCGGCTGGCTCATCAGCGCCGCCAGGGCCGCGCCGCGATTCTTGGCGTCGGTGCGGCGGTCCCAGCCTTTCAGTATGGCCTGGGCGGCGGCCAGGTCCTTGTCGTCCTTGGGATCGACGGCGGTGACCTTGGCGATCATCTCCGCCACGCTGGAGCGCTGGCTGTAGGTCAGGTCGTACTTGTAGCGACGGAAGCTCTCGTCGGTGATCGCCGGATCGACCCCGACCGTCTCCTGCACCCGCAGGGCGCGGTTGGTCATGTTGGTCTGCAGGCCCATCGCGGCGGGGAAGTCGGCGGGCTTGAGATTATCGGCCGGGGCGCTGGCCTCGAACGGGCTGTTGTTGGAGTTGAAGACGAAGCCCGACTCGGGATTCCACAGCTGCGGGCTCTGCTCCACCGGGCGATAGCCCTGCCAGATCAGGTCGGAGCGGTCGCCGGGCAGCATATTGGCCCAGTCGGCCTGCGCCGTGCGGTTGGGATACTGGCCGTTGTGCACGAAGCCGATGTTTCCGGCCGCGTCGCCATACACATAGTTGAGACTGGGCAGGGCGTGGGTGGCGATGGCCGCGCGCCATTCGGTCAGGTTGGTCGCCTTGCCCAGCTTCCAGTACTGCACCGGCTGGCGGTACTCGCCCATGCCGGCATAGCGGATGGCGAAGACGCCGGCCTTGGTCTCCAGCACCGGGCCGTGCACCGAGCGCAGCACGGCCTTGCGCACCGGCAGCACGATGGGGCCCCACAGCTTGACGCGCAGGATGGCGGTGGACATCTCGAAGTCGCGCCAGGCGCCGTCCAGCCGATACTGGTTCTTGTCCTGCGGATTGATGGTCAGGCGGTAGGTGTCGACCAGGTCGGGCTTGGAGACCGTATTGGCCCAGCCCAGGGTGGCGTTGTGGCCATGCAGCATGAACGGCGAACCGGGGAAGAAGCCGCCGGCCACATGCCAGCCCTGGCCGCTCTGCACCACGGCCTCGTACCAGGCCACCGGGCCGGTATAGGGCTGGTGCGAATTGACCAGCAGGCGGGTGGCGCCGTCGGCGTTGCGCGACGGGGCGATGGCCAGGCCGTTGGAGCCCTTGGGCGGGGGCGGCGGCGCATCGGGCGCGGTGAGCTTCTTCAGCTCGCCGTCCAGGCCGTAGAAGAACGGCTGCTTGAAGACAAAGCCCGCCGCGATGTCCTTGCCGGTGACCGGCAGCAGGCCGGGCGTCACGACCTCAGGGTGCAGGGCGGCATAGTGATTGACGCCGTCGGCATAGGCCTGCAGCACGGCGCGCAACTCGGCGGGCAGCTTGCTGTAGTTGGCGTCCACCGTCGGCCAGACGCCCAGCAGCGAGACCACATAGTCGGTCGGCGCGGCCGAGGCGCCGTTGGTGCGGGCCAGCACGCCGCGGGTGGCCAGGGTCACGTCGCGCAGGGTGGGAAAGTCGTCCTCGCTCTGGGCGAAACCCAGGCCATAGGCGGCGTCGGCGTCGGTCTTGCCCAGGATGTGGGGAACGCCCCATTCGTCGCGGCGGATGCGGACCTCATAGCGCTGGCCCGCCGCGATCAGGGCCGCCTTGTCCGGCGCCGGGGGCAGGCTGGCCCGGTCGATGACGATCAGAGTGACGGCCGCCAGCACCACAAGCGCCAGCAGTCCGCCGATCCCGCGCAGGATCCACCGCATCCAAGTCTCCCCGTCTTTTCTCGTTGTCGCGATCATGGGGGTAAGTGGCGGGGTAGGGGAAGGGCGACGTGGCGGAAGGGGTGCGGGGTTCAGGGAACGTCGGGGCGCGCATGCGGCCCAAAGGCGGCGCGCTGGCGAAGCCGCGCCTCATAGGCCTGGACCGCCGGCAGGTCGGCGTGGTCGATCGGCGTCGCCGCCCAGCGGTGGGTCGACAGGCCCAGCACCACGTCGGCCAGGGTGAAGGTCTCGCCGGCCGCATAGGCGCCGGTGGTCTCCAGCCGGCGCTCCAGAAGGGTCATGGCCCCGTTCCACGCCGCCGTGCTGGCCGCGATGCTGGTCGGATCGTCAAAGCCCGGCGCCTTGCGGGCCAAGGCCAGGAAGGCGTAGCGCCAGGCGCCGTTCAGCTCGGTGGCCTGCCAGTCCATCCACTGCTCCACCCCGGCCCGGCCGCGCGGATCGGCGGGCAGCAGGGCGCCGTCGCCGTGGCGGTGAGCCAGATAGCGGCAGATGGTGTTGCTCTCCCACAGCGGCCCCTGGTCATCGACCAGCACCGGGATCAGGCCATTGGGGTTGAGCGCCAGGAACGCAGGATCGCCAGTGGGCGCAAAGCCCGCGCCCCAGTCCTCGCGCTGATAGGCCAGGCCCAGCTCGTCCAGCGTCCACAGCACCTTGCGGACATTGATCGACGAGCTCCGGCCCAGCACGCGCACCGGCTAGCGGCTCATCCAGGGCTTGGACTTGCCGGCCTGCACGCCGGCGGCCTGCTCGCGCTGGAACTTGCCGCCGCGCGGCGGCTTGGGCTTGGCGTCGATGGCGGCCTTCTTCAGGCGCAGGGCGCGCTGGATCGGGGTTTCGTTGGAAAGGTCGGGCGTATCGGTCATGACGGCGCCTATAGCACAATCTGCGGCGGGGAGGCGCGCATCCGCCTTGAGAACGCCGCGCTTGGCGGTCAAGCTGCGCGGCATGATCCTCCGCGCCCTCGCCCTGACCGTTCTTCTCGCCAGCGCCTCTGGCGCGACCGCCCAGGTTCGTGAGGAGCCGACCGCCGTCTCGCCGGTCACGGTGATGCCGCCGACCCTGCCGCCCAAGGTGGTGGCCACCTATCCGGCCCAGGGCGAGACCATCGCCCCCGGCGTGCTGATCGTGAAGGTCGCCTTCGACCAGAAGATGAACCCCCGGGCCTGGAACTATGGCGTCGCGGAGGGCGGCGAGGCGCCCGAATGCATCCAGACGCCCCGGCTGCTGAACGACCAGAAGACCTTCGTCCTGCTGTGCCGGGTGCTGTCCAACCGCACCTACAAGGTCGCCCTCAATGGCGAGCGGGCCGGGGGCTTCGCCAATCTCGGCGACAACCCCGCCGAGCCCCTGGTGCTGACCTTCCAGGTGGTGCGCGGCGAGCCGGTCACCTCGATCGCCCGCGCCCTGAAGGCGGCGGGCCTGAAGCCCGACGAGGAACCCATCGCCGAGGCGCCCAAGCCGCCGGTTCGCCCCGCGCCTTAACTCAGGGCCAAGCTGTTGTGGCGCGACGCCCGCGCCTGAGGCATCGTCGCCGCGTGAGCGATGAGACACACAAGACCGGAGACTGGACCGAGGCCGACCTGGACCTCGTGGTCGGCGACTATTTCGTCATGCTGGCCAAGCAGTTAGCGGGCCAGGAGGTCAAGGCCGCCGGCCACCAGCGCGCCCTGCGATTCGTCACCGGCCGTCCCGGCGGAGCCATCGAGTTTCGCCAGCGCAACATTTCGGCCGCCCTCAGCCTGATCGGCGTGCCGATCCTGAAGGACTTCGCCCCGCGCTGGAAACTGCATGACCAGCTGATCGACGCCGTCGACCGCCAGCTGTCTACCCGGCCCACCCTGATCGCCGCCGCCATGCGCCCGCCGGTGCTGTTCACGGCCCGCGAGCCGCTGCATCTGGTCGAGGGGCCGCCGCCCGCCTTCGAGCCCGAACAGCTGCAGCCCAGCCCCCGCGCCGAACAGCTGATCGCCAAGTTCGACCCCGCCGGCCGCGACCACGCCAACAGCCTGCTGGCCGAAGCCGGCCGCGCCGCCGTCCTGGCCTTCGAGCAGCGCCGCCTGCGTGAGCACGGCCGCGCCGACCTGGCCGAGAAGGTCCGCCCGGCCCGGCCGCCCGTCGACCTGGCGGGCCACGACATCCTCAGCTTCAAGCCCACCGGCGAGGAGCGGCTGATCGTGGTCAAGACCACCACCGGCGGCGTCGGCACGCCCATGGCCCTGACCGACGCCGAAGACGCCCTGTGGACCACCCGCCCCGACGTCTTCCGCCTGTATCGCCTCTACGACCTGGGCCGCGAGCTGCGGTTCTACAAGCTGCGCCCGCCCCAGGCTGTCGAGGCCGTCGAGGTCGAAGCCGTCTAGCGCGCGTCTTCCAGGATCATCCGCGCGGCCTTTTCGGCGATCATCAGCGTGGGAGAATTGGTGTTGCCCGAGACGATGGCCGGCATCACCGAGGCGTCGGCGACCCGCAGGCCCGCAACTCCCAGCACCCGCAGGCGCGCATCGACCACGGCGGTTGGATCGGCGGCCAGGCCCATTTTCGCCGTCCCCACCGGGTGGAAGATCGTCGTGCCCAGCTGCCGGGCCGCCGCCAGCAGTCCGGCGTCGTCATCGACCGCCGGCCCCGGGCTCATCTCGTCGGGGCCAAAGCAGGCCAGAGGCGGCTGGGCGACGATGCGGCGGATCAGGCGCAGGGAGTCGACGGCCACCCGCTCGTCCTCCGCCGTCGACAGATAGTTGGGCTGGATCAACGGCGCGGCGGCCGGAGCAGGACTGCCCGCATGGATGCTCCCCCGGCTGGAGGGCCGCAGGTTGCAGACGCTGATGGTGATGGCCGGAAAGCGGTGCAGCGGCTCGCCGAACCGGTCCAGCGACAGCGGCTGGACGTGGAACTGCACATTGGGCGTCGCATAGTCCGGCGAGGTCCTGGCGAAGGCTCCCATGTGCGACGGCGCCATCGACATCGGCCCGCGCCGCAGCAGCGCATATTCCAGCGCCATCAGGGGTCGCCGCCACAGCGAGGCGTAGTGGGCGTTCAGGGTCGCCACGCCCTTGACGCGATAGATCGGCCGGATCTGCAGGTGGTCCTGCAGGTTCTCGCCCACGCCCGGCAGATGGCGGTGGACGCTCAGCCCCAGGGCCGCCAGCCGCGCGCCGTCGCCGATACCCGACAGCTCCAGCAGGTGAGGGCTGTTCACCGCCCCGGCGGTCAGCACCACCTCGCCGCGACATCGCGCTTCGCGAGCCTCCCCGCCCTCGGTCCAGGCCACGCCCAGGGCCCGGCCGTTTTCGAGGATCACCCGATCCGCCCGCGCCCCGGTGCGCAGCTCCAGATTGGGCCGCGACAGCACGGGTTTCAGAAACCCCCGCGCCGCGCTCCACCGCAGGCCGGCCCGCTGGTTGACGTTGAAATAGCCCGAGCCGGTATTGTCGCCGCCGTTGAAATCGGGGCTGACGGGAATGCCCTCCAGCGCCGCCGCCTTGGCAAAGGCGTCCAGCACCTTCCAGCGCATGCGCGGATGCTCCACCCGCCACTCGCCGCCCGACTGGTGATGCTCCGACGGCGGGGCGATGTGGTCTTCCTGGGCCTTGAAAAGCGGCAGGACGTCGTCCCACCCCCAGCCGGCCAGACCCCGCCGGCGCCAGCCGTCATAGTCGGCCGCCTGGCCGCGCATATAGATCATGGCGTTGATCGCCGACGATCCGCCGATCACCTTGCCGCGCGGATAGGCCAGGCTGCGGCCGTCCAGCCCCGGCACCGGCTCTGTCCGATACATCCAGTCCGAGCGCGGATTGCCGATCGCGAACAGATAGCCGACCGGGATGTGGAACCAGATCCAGTCGTCGCGATCCCCTGCCTCCAGCGCCAGCACCCGCCGCTGCGGATCGGCCGACAGCCGGTTGGCCAGCACGCAGCCGGCCGACCCCGCGCCGACGATGATGTAGTCATAGGTCTCGACCGCCACGGACTTGTCCCTCCCGTTGCCGGCAGTCGTGCCGCGATTTGAGCGCGGGCGCCAGCGGTCCGGACCCGGCCGCCGCCCGGTAGGCCTGCCTCCGACCCGGCAGATTGGCCCGATCTTGGGTGTTGCCGGATAAACGGCTAGGTTGCCGCCACCATTGACCCTAGGGTCGTGGGCAGTGGCTCCCGTGCGTGAGGTTGGCGATGTTCCTGCTTTTGCTTGCCCTGGCGCAAGGCCCTGCGCCGCAGGAGGCTCAGGCCGCTCTCCAGTCCTGCGAGATGACGGCCAAGGGCTGGGTGTGCCACTACCAGATCCCGTCAGTGACCGTGGTCCGCCCGATCGATGCGCCTTCGACCGACTCCACACCAGGCGAGGCTGCAAGCGCCGCGCCGCCGGCCAGTGCGGTCGCCCGGCCGTCCGCCGACACCGTCGAAAGCGCCGAGGCCGTGCGGCGGGCCCGGCTGATCGCCAATTGCGCCGACGCGACCTGGCTGTCTCTTTGTCTGCCGGCCGATCGCCGCGCGGCGCGGGTCCTGCGCGAGGAGGCCCAGGCTGCGGCGGCTCTGCGTGGCCGGGTCACAGCCCTGCTCAGCGAATCGCGGTGCGACGAGGCGGTCAAGACGGCCCTGGCCGGTGGCGACATGGCCCTGGCCCGCGAGGCCCGCGACTTCTGCAAGCCCTGATCCCCGTCCTGCTTACAGTCCTGTTTCCCGTCCTGATCCGGGCGGTTGCGGCCAGAAAAAAGGCGGGGTGTGAACCCCGCCTTTTCCAGTTCTGAATGCTGTTAGCCCTGCCGCCCTTAGGGGCGGACAGGCGCGCAGCGCACGCCGTCGGGGCAGCCGGTGAAGTGGATCTCGGGCGCATCGACCGTGACGGCCGACGGGCGAACATGCACTTCCGGACGATGCAGATAGATCTGCGGCGCGGCGATGCGGATCGGCGGGGCGTCGACATAGACCGGCGGGCCCTGGATATCGATGCGGCCCGACGGCACGACCACCGGCTCGCCATAGACCCGAACGCCCGGCGCCGAAACGCGGATGTCGCCATAGGAAGAGGTCGGGCCATAGAAGACCACCGCCCGGGTGCACAGGCAGTCGATCGCAGGCATCGGCGACGGCGGCATCGGCGGCGACGGACGACGATAGTCTTCCGCGGCCGTGGCCGATCCGACGACAGCGCTGGCGCCCAGCATGGCCAGCAGGCCAGCGGCAAGTTTCAACTTCATTCCAGATCCCCTCATGAGCCCATCGACCCCGTTACATCCCGTCGCCCATGCTCCGGATCCTGCGTGGAAACCGGTCCGGAGGAGAAGCAGGTTAACCTTAACCGAACGCGGGTCGATGGTGTCGTGGTTTTCAACCCGCAGGGGAACATATTCTCATCCTGTGCAGGATCAGGCGTGCGTTCGCCGTCCCACGAACAGCCGAAAGCGCCTTCAGGTCCCGTGGCGGGCCGGCGAGGAGCCCGGGTCGCAGGTAATCTCGCGCCATTCAAAGCGGGCCGGGCTGATCAGTCGCTGGCTGACCACATTGCGATAGAGCACCGGGCTGTCATAGGTTTCGACCCGTGACGGGGTCACCAGAACCCGCACCGACACCGTGCGATACTGGGCGGGGATCTCGCGGCGCGCCTCATAGCTTTCGCGGTCGATCACCTGGCGGGTGACGGTCCGGATCTCGGCCGGCTCGCGGACCCGCACCTGACGGGCCGGGCTGACCATGACCTGCCGGGTCTCCAGGCGATATTCCGCCGGCACCTCGACCAGGCACAGGACCTCGCCGGTCGGGCTCATCATGGTCCGGCCCGGGGCGGTCTCGCGCCGGTCCAGCAGCATGCCGCGCCGCCACTCGGTATAGGCCTCACGCACCAGAACCTGCTCGGTCACGGTCTCATAGACGGCCGGAACGGTCTCGATCCGGATCGATTCGGGCCGGACCACGACGGTTTCGGTGACCGTCCGCCAGGTGGCGGGCACGGTGACCAATTCCGTCCGCGCCGGCGTGACCAGCTCCTGGCGTTCCTCAAGGCGATACACGGCCGGGATGATCCGGCTTTCGGTGCGGCTGGGCCGGTCGATCAGCTGCTCGACATAGGATTCGTAGCGGGCCGGCGACATGACCTTTTCATAGCACTTGCCGGGCTGGGGATTGGGCGGGCAGTCATCGCCGCTGCCGGCCTGGCTGATATCCGCGCCGAGCACCGCCATCATCGCCAGGCTCGCCGCCGAGGCCCGCCACATCCCGCTCAACCTGCCCACCCGACGCCGACTCCCGCTACGCGCATTAACCAGACCCATTCAACACGGTCTGGGCGATGCCGGCCCGGACTTTCTGCTCAGACGGGAAAAACGGCGGGGGGAGGGCGGGCTGGCCTGGGAAGACTTCATCGGGACGCCGGGCGCCAGACGGGGATTGCGGTGACCGTGCCGTCGGTTCCCGCCATGCGCCCTCGGCGACGCCCACAGGCACCGCGCTCGGTGTCGGTTTGGGGCTTTGTCACCGTAGTGCCAGGTTCGGTGAAGGCGTCAGATGCAGGGCTCAGCGACGCTTCCCTTCTCCCCTTGCGGGAGAAGGTGTCAGCGAAGCTGACGGATGAGGGGTTGATCGCCCTCTCAGGAAGGGTCTGAGCGACCCCTCACCGGACCCCGGCCTTCGCCGGGGCCACCCTCTCCCGCAAGGGGAGAGGGAAGAGGATCAATCCTCGTCCATCTTCAGCGCGGCGATGAAGGCTTCCTGCGGGATCTCGACCTTGCCGAACTGGCGCATGCGCTTCTTGCCGGCCTTCTGCTTGTCCAGCAGCTTGCGCTTGCGGCTGGCGTCGCCGCCGTAGCACTTTGCCGTCACGTCCTTGCGCAAAGCGCGAACGGTTTCGCGGGCGATGATCTTGCCGCCGATGGCCGCCTGGATCGGGATGACGAACATGTGCTGGGGGATGAGCTCCTTCATCTTCTCGCACATGCCCCGGCCCCGGCCCTCGGCGCGGTCGCGGTGGACCAGCATGGAGAGGGCGTCGACGGGCTCGGCATTGACCAGGATCGACATCTTGACCAGGTCGCCCTGGCGGTAGTCCTCGACCTGATAGTCGAAGCTGGCATAGCCCTTGGAGATCGACTTCAGGCGGTCATAGAAGTCGAACACCACCTCGTTGAGCGGCAGGTCGTAGATGACCATGGCGCGGTTGCCGACATAGGACAGTTCGCGCTGCTGGCCGCGACGGTCCTGGCACAGCTTGATCACGCCGCCCAGATACTCGTCGGGGGTGAAGATGGTGGCCTTGATCCAGGGCTCGCTGATGCTCTCGATGTGCATCGGGTCGGGCAGGTCGGCGGGGTTGTGCAGCTCGATCTCGCTGCCGTCGCGCATGTGGATCTTGTAGACCACCGAGGGGGCGGTCGCGATCAGGTCGAGGTCGAACTCGCGGGACAGGCGCTCCTGGATGATCTCCAGGTGCAGCAGGCCCAGGAACCCGCAGCGGAAGCCAAAGCCCAGGGCGGCGCTGCTCTCCATCTCGTAGGTGAAGCTGCCGTCATTGAGGCGCAGGCGGCCGACGGCGGCGCGCAGGTCTTCGAAGTCGGCGGCGTCGACCGGGAAGAGGCCGCAGAACACCACGGGCTGCACGTCCTTGAAGCCGGGCAGGGCCTTTTCGGTGGGCTTCTTCTCGTCGGTGATGGTGTCGCCGACGGCGGCGTCGGCCACTTCCTTGATCTGGGCGGTGATGAAGCCGATCTCACCGGGGCCGAGGCTCTCGACGGGGGTGTTTTTCGGCTTGAAGACGCCGACCCGGTCGATCAGGTGGGTCGAGCCGTGCTGCATCATCTTGATCTTCATGCCGGCCTTCAGGCGGCCGTCGATGACGCGCACCAGCACCACCACGCCCAGATAGGCGTCGTACCAGGCGTCGACCAGCAGGGCCTTGAGCGGGGCATTTTCGTCGCCCTTGGGCGGCGGCAGGCGGGTGACCACGGCTTCCAGCACGTCGTGGATGCCCAGGCCCGACTTGGCGCTGCACAGCACCGCGTCGCTGGCGTCCAGACCGATCAGGTCCTCGATCTGGGCGCGCACGCGCTCGGGCTCGGCGGCGGGCAGGTCGATCTTGTTGAGGACCGGGACGATCTCGTGATTGTTGTCGATGGCCGAATAGACATTGGCCAGGGTCTGGGCTTCGACGCCTTGCGAGGCGTCGACGACCAGGATCGAGCCTTCGCAGGCGGCCAGCGAGCGCGAGACTTCGTAGGCGAAGTCGACGTGGCCGGGGGTGTCCATCAGGTTGAGGATATAGGTCTCGCCGTCATCGGCCTTGTATTCCAGACGCACGGTCTGGGCCTTGATGGTGATGCCGCGTTCCTTCTCGATGTCCATGTTGTCGAGAACCTGCGCGGTCATCTCGCGCGCGGTCAGGCCGCCGGTCTCCTGGATCAGGCGATCCGACAGCGTGGACTTGCCGTGGTCAATGTGTGCCACGATTGAAAAATTTCTGATCTTGTCGAGCGGCGTAGAGGTCATGCGCCCGCGTCTAGCACATTTGGGCCGCTTCGCGAGAGGGCGATGCGCCCTCCAGGCGGCCGGTTTTCCTCATGCTTAACCGAACCTTAAAGCGGGTGGCCGCAAACCGGTCCCAATGGGCTGCGACAGTAGCGCAACGATATTTCTGAAGGGGCCGTCATGGACCGTCGCAAGTTGATCCTCTCGGGCGCAGCCACCCTCGGCGCGAGTGCGGGGGCGTCCAGCGTCTTCGCCCAGGACACGATGGCCCAGGACGTGGCCTCCAGCGGCACGACCACCCCGGCCTATGACACCGGTTCGGCCCAGACCTATTCGGCCGACGAGATGATCCGGGCCACGTCCGACTTCCTGGGCGTCACGGCCGAGAGCGCCGGCGCCGCCATCGAGAAGGTGTTCCGCGAAAAGGGCCAGCCCACCGGCTACATCGCGGGCGAGGAAGGTTCGGGCGCCATCGCCCTCGGCCTGCGCTATGGCCGGGGCCTGCTCTACATGAAGGGCCGGCCGACCCAGGAAACCTTCTGGCAGGGCCCCTCGGTGGGCTGGGACTGGGGCGGCAACGCCAGCCGGGTCTTCACCCTCTGCTATAACCTGCAATACCCCGAGGCGATCTTCCGCCGCTTCCCCGGCGTTGAGGGCACCGCCTATCTGATCGGCGGCCTGGGCGTGAACTATCAGAAGGCCGACGATATCACCCTGGCCCCGATCCGCGCGGGCGTGGGTCTGCGGCTGGGGGCCAATATCGGCTATCTCGGCTACAGCCGCAAACGCCGGCTCATGCCCTTTTAGGCCTGCCTGCTGGCGGCTTCACGCCGCCGCCGGCTCCCGTAACAGCTCGCGCACGCGCACAGACTGCCGCGTCATGGTTGCCCGGCCGAAGATGGTCAGAAAGGCGATGTCGGCGGCGTCGCGGCCCTCACCGATGCGGATTAGGGTTTCAGGACAAGCCCGACCGGTCGGATCGACCAGCCGCCAGCGACCGCCGACATACACCTCGATCACGGCATGGAAGTCCTGTGGCTCAAGTCCCACGGCATAGGCGCTGACCATGCGGGCCGGGATATCGCTGGCCCGGCACAGGGCTGCGGCTATGTGGGCATAGTCACGGCACACGCCTTGCCGGTTCATGTAGGCGTTCATCGCCGTCGTGGTCGAGGTGCTGGCGCCCCAGCGATAGGTCAGGGCGCCGCGCAGCCAGTCGATAATCGCCACCACCTTGTCGCCGCCCTGCAAGGGGCCGAAATCGCAGGCCGCGATCTGTTCGAAGAGGTCGGATTCGATGTAGCGGCTGGCGCGCAGGAAGGGCAGAACCTCGACCGGCAGGCTGGCGATGGCGTGCTGGGCCGCACCGGCCAGACCATCGTCGCGCGGGGTCAGGTCGACCGTCGCCAGATAGGTGATTTGCAGCGGACCCTGGTGGGTGAAAACGACCCGCCGCTCGCCGGTGGCGGGGTCATCCAGCCGTGACCAGGCGATGGGCGGATCCAGGACCAGGCTCTCGGTGACGATCGTCTGTCCGGGCGACAGGGCGACTTCCAGATGCAGGAGCGACTCGACCTCTCCGATGAAGTCGTAGTCCAGGCGTGCCTCGACATGCAGACGCATGGCGTCTCCTTTTCGAACCGGCCCCATCCAGATTGGCGACGGTGGTGGATGAATCCCACTGGCGAATTCGCCTGGAGTGTGTCGCTCAGAGTTCGGTCGGCTGGCTTAGCCGAAGACGCCCAGGATTGCGCGCCCTAATGACTGGAGACCTTGCTGTTGAGCCAGTCCATCAGGGCCAGCAGCACACCCGAGACCACGAAGGACAGGTGGACGATCACCAGCCACAGCAGGCGCGGCTCGTCCAGGGGCGTGCCGGGTTCGCTGAGTTTCAGGAAGGCCTTGAGCAGGGCGATGGCCGAGATCGCCACGATCGAGGCGATCAGCTTCATCTTCAGGCCCGAGAAGTCGACCGTGCCCATCCAGTCGGGACGATCTTCGTGCGAGGCGGTATCGATCTTGGAGACGAAGTTCTCGTAGCCGGACAGGGTGACGATCACCAGCAGGTTGGCCGCCAGCGACAGGTCGATCAGCGTCAGAGCCATCAGGATGGCGTCTTCCGGCGTCATCGACAGCACGTTGGACAGTTCGCGGAACAGTTCCTGGAAGAACACAACCAGCAGCGCCGCCAGGGTGACGACCAGGCCCACATAGAACGGCGCCATCAACCAGCGTGATGCGAAGAGGCCTCGCTCCAGCATCGTTTCCAGCCGGGGCTTTTTCATTCGACGAATCCTTCAGGCGTCAGCCTTCGTATTCCACCACATAGCGCACGGTCTCGCGACCCTTCGGCGACAGGGTGAAACGCCAGGCGATGGCGCCGTCGCGAATATCGTGGCGCTTGGGCTCGCGGATCACCTTGAAGGCGGTCCGGTCCGGCCGGTGACGCAACTCTATGACGATGGGCCCGGTCTTGGCGTTGGCCAGATCGACCTCATAGGTCCGCCGCGTGCGTCCGGCGCGGGCCCGCGTCTCCGACACCAGGCGGGGCCTGACCGAGACATCCATCGCCCGCCCGATCGCCAGGTCGAACGGCTGGCCCACGGGCACGTCGCGCATCGTCTGTTCGCCGGCGAAGGCCGGGCGGCCGCCGGCCGTCTCCATCACGGCCAGGGCCCCCGAGGGCAGGGCCTTGCCCAGGCCCTGACTGACCTTGTTCTCGAGCCGGAGCAGCACTGTCGCGGCGGGGACGTCATTGCTGCGGTAGTCGCTCCAGGGATCGACTGTGACCATGTAGAGGCGTTGGAAGGCCACCCCCTTCTGATCGAGGAACGCCACCTGCTTGGTCTGGCGCGCGGCGACGGTGACGGGTTCGGGCAGGGTGTAGAGCTTGTAGTCGCCCAGTTCGGACTGCTCGGCCAGCTTGGCGCGGGAGGCGGTGACCGTGACCTCCTCGCGGGCGCCGGCCATGGCCATGGGGGGCGGCTGGGGGGAGGTCATGATGTCATAGGCGACAACAGGCGGAGGCGGTGGACTGCGGCCGTGGGTGGTGGTGTCCATGGGCCAGCAGGCGCGGGTGATCGCCTTGGTCTCCGCCCTCGGGATGTCGACCGGCACGCGCGACAGCTTGCCGGCCACCGCCTGGGTCGAGGCGTCCACGAAGCTGGTTCCGCTGCTGTTGACCAGGGTCAGCCAGCCGGTGAGGTCCAGGGTTTTGCCGTCCGGCGCGATGCGGGCCACATAGTCGGCCTGCCAGTTCACGCCGATGGCCAGGTACGACAGGGTGAGCTTGACGGTGGTGGCGACCGGGACGTCGATCAGGGTCGACAGTGAGGGCTTGTCGGACAGGCCGGCCGGGATGTGATCGAACACCAGACGCTCGGCGCCGCCGGAACAGCCCAGGGCCTCGACGCCGGTGGCGGTCTGCAGCACGACGCCGTTGGGGCCCTGGCGGACGATGGCGCTCTCGGCGGTCTGTCGGCCGGTCCTGGCATGGGTACGGACGATGCCGACCGGCTGGTTCAGCGAGCGTTCCAGCAGGGTGCCGGGGCTGAGCAGGGCATAGTCGTAATTTCGCTCGATGATGCCGCCGGGCAGGCCGTCGACTGCGGCGCTCTGCGGGATCAGGCCGTCGGCGACGGCGTCAAAGCGCAGGGTGTGGCGGCCGGCGGGCAGGGTGACGGTGCGGGTCTCTGTGACCAGGATCAGGCCCTTTTTCAGGGCCTGTTCGCGCTGCCAGGGCTGCAGGGTCTGGAAGGGTTCCGAGCCGGCGCGATAGAGGGTGACGGCCGTTGTCTCGGCGGCGGGGGAGGCGATGGTGTCGGCCAGGGCTGGCGAGGCGAGGGTGGTGAGGGCGAGGGCGACCGCATAGGGCGTCGCAGCGAATAATGTTGTCATCCCGGACAAGCGAAGCGCAGATCCGGGACCGCCGGAAGCTCTGAGCTCAGGCGTCGGTCCCGGATCTTCGCGCTGCGCGCTCGTCCGGGATGACAGCCGCTTTTGGGCTATCTGCTCTCCCCCGGAGGGGGAGGATCTATCTTGGCGCCGCCTGCTCACCAGCCCGTCTCGACCGTAAACGTCAGCACCGTCTCGCCATTGGCCGGCACGGGCACGCTCCAGCCCAGGGTGCGGGCGTCGATGCGGCGGCTTTTCAGGCTCTCGGCCTTGACCTCGCCGTCGCGCCACAGGCCGCCCTGGCGCAGTTCCACCGTGACGGCTTCAGGGCGCGCGTTGCGGACCAGGTACTTCATGGCGTAGCGCGAGCGGGTCTTTGACACCTTCTCCTGGCTGATCAGGGTGGCCTGGCTGGTCACGTCGAAGGCGTCGCCGGTCTTGATCGACAGTTCCGAGCCGGCCGGGGTGTGGTCGATGCTGTTCTCGCCGATGAACTTGGGATCGCCGGCCTGGTCGCGCATGTAGATGCGCATGACGCCGGCCGGCAGCTGGCTGCCCAGACCCGCCAGCCGGGCGTTGCTGAACTGGATCGCGACCGTGGCCGACGACGGGCTCTCGTCGCTGTCGAACCCGCCTTCGCGGATCTCATAGACCTTCTTGGCCGCCACGGCCTGGGCGCTGAGGAAGCCGACCTGCTTGCTCTGGTTGGAGGCGATCGTGGTGCGCTGCGGCAGGGGATAGACATAATAGTCGGCCAGACGCTCGGCGTCGCCGCTCTCGGTCCCCGCCGACATCATGGACGCGCTGGACCGGCGATAGCCGCCGTTGTTCAGCTGGTTGACGTCGCCGGCCACCAGCTGGGTGCGGGCGTTGTCGAAAGGGGTGCCGGAATTGTTGGTCAGGGTGATCCAGCCCTGCAGGTCCAGCGCCTGCTTCTTCTCGTCGAACAGGGCCACATAGTCGGCCTTCCAGCCCAGGCCCGAGGTCAGGTAGCTGAGCTTCGAGGCGCGCGGGCCGGCCTTGTCGGCATCGACCGTCACCGACAGGGTCGGGCGGGCGCGCAGGGTCTCGGGCACCTTGTCGAAGATCACGCGGGTGGGCACGCCGTCGTCGCGCAGCACCTCGATGCGGTCGCCGATCTTCAGGACCACACCTTCATTGGCGGCCAGCACGGTGGCCACTTCGGTGGTCTCCTTGCCGTCGCCGGGATTGGTGCGGACGATGCGGACCTGCTGGCCGACCGCCTTTTCCATCAGCTTGTCGGGGGTCAGCAGGTCGTAGTCGAAGTTCTGCTCGATGATCGTAACGCCGGCCGCCGACAGGCTGACCGTTTCGGGGCGGATGGCGGCCGAGACGTCCTTGAACTCCAGCCGCTGGCGCCCGGCCTTGAGGTCCAGGTCGCGGGCATCTTCGACCAAGGCGAGGTCGGAGTTGTAGATGGTGACCGAGAGATCGGGAGCCGGAGCGGCATGCGCGCCGCCTGCAGCCAGCACAAGCGCGGCGGTCGCCAGAAGCGCGCGACGGTTCATCGATGATCTCCCTGTTTTACACGCTTAAGCTACAGGGGATTGAGGCGGAGTCGAGGCGGTGGAGCTTGGGCGTTTTCCTCGCCTGTCATCCCGGGCGAAGACCCGGGACCGCAGGAAACGCGGCGCTTGCTGCGGTCCCGGCTCGGCGCGCTGCGCGCTTGGCCGGGATGACAGGGCTCTTACCCGCCCCAGACCTGCTTCAGCCGCAGGTCGCGCCCGCAACCGATGCGATAGGCCTGATAGTTCAGGGCGTTCCGCTTGGCATAGTCGCGGTGGTATTCCTCGGCCGGCCAGAAGGTCTTCAGGTCGAGCACCGGCGTAACCATCTTGCCGGTCTTCAGGCGCTTGGCGGCCTCGCTGCGGGACTTTTCAGCGGCGGCGCGTTGCTCGGCGCTGCTGACGAACACGGCCGGGCGATAGGACGGGCCACGGTCGCAGAACTGGCCGCCGTCATCGGTCGGGTCGACCAGCTTCCAGTAGCGATAGAGCAGGAAGCCATATTCCAGTTTGGCGGGGTCATAGGTGACGCGGACGGCCTCGTAGTGGCCGCTCGTCTCGCTGGTGACATCGCGATAGGTCGGTCGGAAAACGTGGCCGCCGGTATAGCCGCTCTCCACCTTGAGGACGCCTTGCACGCCCTGCATGTCGTGCTCCATGCACCAGAAGCAGCCGCCGGCGAACACGGCGGTGGCGGTCTTGGGTTTGGCGGGCGCTGCGGCCAGGGCGGGGAGGCCGAAGGCGACAAGGGCGGCGATCAGGGTCAGCAGGCGGCGCATCGAACGTCTTTCCGGAGCGACCCTTTAGCGGGTCCTGGACCTAGATACGCATGGCCGCGCGGTTTGGTTACGCCCGCCAGCCAAAACCGACGCCGCGCACCGACGGACACGCCTCCAGCCGCGAGGCGAGGGCTTGGGCGCGCTGGTCGCCCTGGTCGTCGATCTCCAGCCGGATGGCCAGGGTCTGGCCGTCGGGCGTAGCGGTCAGGGCGCGCAGGCGGGTCTGCTGTACGTTGGCCACGCCCAACACCCGCATCAGGGCGTCGGGCGTGTCTTCGGCCGTGACGAGAAACAAACGTCGTTTGTCCTCGTCCGGTTTGGAAGGGTTCAAGGTCGCACCCACTGATGCTCGACGCTGGCCGAGTTGACGCCAGGCCAGGCGGCCAGGTCGCGGGCCAGCAGGCGGGCGGCCTGGTCACCCAGGTGACGGACGCGCAAGCTGGCTTCGACGATCTGGCCCACGGGCTTGAGCGTCAGGTTGCACAGCTCGGCGCCGCTGTCGGCCAGGCCCTGGCGCACGGCGTCCAGCGCGCTGTGGGCGTCCTGGGCGGCCAGCAGCAGCTGGTGAACGGTGACGCCGTCGGCGTCGCTGTGGAAGGCGGGTGGTGCAGGCAGGTAGCTCATGGATCTCAAGTCCCCTCGGGTTGGTTTTGGAGGACCGACGAAACGCGCAACAAAAAAGCCCCGCTCCTTTCGGAGGCGGGGCTTTTTGAAGATCTTGCGATCCGTCGGCTGCGTTCAGGTTATCTCGCGCGCCGTTGCCCCGTTCGTATAGGAACGGTTTTAATCTGGTTCCACATCATGGTCGCGGCGCACGACATCGCCGCGACGGCGGTAAAGCCGGTCACGAGAACGATGTTGAGGACGAGTTGCGAGACCATGTGGACCCAGGAGCTCCTTGCGAGTTCACTAGAGGTAGCGTGGGTATGCGCCCTGCGCAAGACCTTGCCTCGCGCAGGGGCGATCGGTCGCGGTTGTGGGCAGAATGTTCGAAGCTTGGGCGCCGGTGCCTGAAGTCTGGACACTTGCCCCCTCCGCGCCTTCGGCGCTCCTCCCCCGTAGGGGGAAGATGAAGGCGTCTTCCCCCTACGGGGGAGGACGACCGCGAAGCGGTCAGGAGGGGGCGAGTGTGTCGTTACGACCTAAGCTTCCCGCCGGCCTTCTCGGCCGCGGCCACGATGCGGCCTGACAGCGCCTCGATATCGGCGTCGGTCAGGGTCGCCTCGCGCGGCTGCACCACAACCTCCAGCGCCACCGACTTGAAGCCGTCGGGCACGCCGGCGCCGTCATAGACGTCGAACACCCGCACGGCCGTGATCAGCGCCTTGTCGGCGCCGGCTGCGGCCTTGACCAGATCGCCGGCCGGCCTGGCCTTTTCGACCAGGAAGGCGAAGTCGCGGGTCAGGGGCATCAGCGGCGAGGGCGAGAAGGCGGCCTTTGACTTGTGGGCTTTCTTCTTGGGCTCGGGGATGGCTTCCAGGGTGATCTCGAAGCCATAGACCGGGCCGGCCACGTCCAGGGCCTTGAGCACGGCCGGATGCAGTTCGCCGAACTCGGCCATCACCGCCTTGGGGCCCAGCTGCAGGCGCGCCGAGCGGCCCGGATGCCACCAGGACGAGGCCGAGCCTTGCGCCGTTTGCAGCTTGTCGACCGGCGCGCCCAGTTCTTCCAGCAGGGCCATCAGGTCGGCCTTGACGGTGAACAGGTCGTCCTGCGCCGCCTTGTCCCAATTGCGCGGCGCGTGAGGGGCGATGATCGCCGCCACCACGGTGCGCTGGTCGGCCGGCCGGTCGCCGTGGAAGGTGGGACCGATCTCGAACAGGGCCGCGTCGGGGAAGCCCTTGCGGGCGTTGCGGCCGGCGGCCTCGATCAGGTTGGGCAGCAAGGAGGGGCGCATGCAGTCCAGGTCCGAGGCGATCGGATTGGCCAGCACCAGTTCGGCCGCGCCGCCGCCGAACAGCGTCGCGATCTTCTGGTTGGTGAAGCTCCAGGTCAGGGCCTCGGCATAGCCGGCCGCAGCCAGGGCGCGGCGCGCGACACGGCCACGCGCCTGTTTGGCGGTCAGGATGCCGCCCACGGCCCGGGGAACTTCCGGCAGGGGCGTCGAGGGCAGGGCGCCATAGCCGGCGATGCGGGCGACCTCTTCGACGAGGTCGGCCTTGCCTTCCACGTCACGGCGGAAGGTCGGTGGGGTCACGGTCCAGGGCGAGCCCAGAACGATGTCGAAGCCCAGGTCGGACAGGATCTGGCGCGTCTGGTCGGGTGTCACCGCCAGGCCTGACAGCTGCTCGACATAGTCGGGCTCGAACGCGAAGCCGGTCGGGGCGGGGGGCGCTTCGCCGGCCACCACGATCTCCGACGGCTCGCCGCCGCAGAGGTCGAGGATCAGCCGGGTGGCCAGCTCCAGGCCGGGAACCAGCGAGTGGGTGTCGACCGTGCGGGCGAAGCGGTACTGGGCGTCGCTGTTGATGCCGGTGGTGCGGCCGGTCTGGGCCGTGCGGATCGGCTCGAACCAGGCGCTCTCGACGAAGACGTCGGTGGTGTCTTCCGAGCAGCCGGTGCTTTCGCCGCCCATGACGCCGCCCAGACCGATGGGGCGCTCGCCAGAGGCGTCGGCGATCACCGACATGTCCGGGGTCAGCTCATAGGTCTTGCCATCGAGCGCGATCAGGTGCTCGTCGCCATGCTGACCGTGACGGCCCAGGCGCGTCGAGATCTGCGTCCCCGACAGCTTGGCGACGTCATAGACGTGCAGCGGGCGGGCGCGGTCATAGGTGATCAGGTTGGTGATATCGACCAGGGCGCTGATCGGGCGCAGGCCGATGGCCAGCAGGCGATCCTGCAGCCACTTGGGCGACGGACCGTTCTTGACGCCCTTGATCATCCGACCGGCGAACACCGGGCAGGCCTCGCCATCGACCTTGACGGTGATCGGGCAGGGGAAGGCTCCCGGCACCGGCGCGATCGACAGGTCCTTCAGCGCGCCGACGCCCGCCGCCGCCAGATCGCGGGCGATGCCGGCGACGCCCAGCCAGTCGGGGCGGTTGGGGGTGACCTCGAAGTCGATGACGGCTTCCATGCCGAGCGCCGTGGCGGCGGGCGTGCCCACAGCCAGGTCGTCCGGCAGCTCCATGATGCCGTCGCTCTCGCTGGCGGCTTCCAGCTCGGAGGCCGAGCACAGCATGCCGTTGGAGACGACGCCGCGAACCGGCTTCTCGACCAGGGTGACGCCCAGGCCCGGCACATAGGCGCCGATGGGGGCATAGATGGTGGTCAGGCCCGCGCGGGCGTTGGGCGCGCCGCAGACGATCTCCTTCATGCCGTCGACGGTGTCGACCTGGCAGACGCGGAGGCGGTCGGCGTTGGGGTGCTGCACGGCCTCGACGATTTTCGCGACCGTAAAGGCGGCCAGCTTGGTCGCCGGATCGGTGACGTGCTCGACCTCGAGGCCGGCCATGGTCATGGCGGCGACGATGTCGGTGGCGGAGGCCTCGGTGTCGAGGTGATCCTTGAGCCAGGAGAGGGTGAATTTCATCGTGTCGAACCTGATGGGAAGCGGCTGATCGTCAGCGCTCCGCGTGGATGACTGCGACCGGAATGGAGCCGGTCGACGTTTCCTTGTTTGCCAATGTGATCAACGAGCCAGGAGTCACGGCCCACGTCTCTGTTTCGGCGTCGAAATTCTCGTTCGAGAGCACGTAGACCGTGTCGGATACCCGGTAGGCGATGGTCGGCCGCCATGCGTCCGTGCCTTCACCCAAGAGTCCAACATAGACCTGCGTGCGCTCGATCATCAGCTCAGCCCGCTGGCGGCGTTCGGCGCGGCGAAGGCGCTGAAGCCGTAGTGGGCCAGCCAGCGGCTGTCGGACGAGAACATGTCGCGCAGGTCGGGCATGCCGTATTTCAGCATCCCCAGCCGGTCGACGCCCATGCCGAAGGCAAAGCCCTGGTATTCGTCCGGATCGATCCCGCAGGCGCGCAGCACATTGGGGTGAACCATGCCGCAGCCCAGGATCTCGAGCCACGATGTGCCCTGGCCGATCTTGATCTCGCCGCCCGAGCGGTCGCACTGCACGTCCATCTCGGCCGAGGGCTCGGTGAACGGGAAGTGGTGGGGGCGGAACTGGGTGGTCACCGCGTCGGTCTCGAAGAACCGCGCCAGGAAGGTCTCCAGGGTCCATTTCAGGTGGCCCATATGGATGCCCTTGTCGATCACCAGGCCCTCGACCTGGTGGAACACCGGCGTGTGGGTGGCGTCGTTGTCGCAGCGATAGGTGCGGCCCGGGGCGATGATCCGGATCGGCGGCTTTTGCGACATCATGGTCCGCACCTGTACCGTCGAGGTGTGGGTGCGCAGCAGCATGCGCTCGCCGTCGGAACCGTCGGCGTTGGTCTTCGGATTGAAGAAGAAGGTGTCGTGCATCTCCCGCGCCGGGTGCTTGGGCGGGAAGTTCAGGGCCGTGAAATTGTGGAAGTCGTCGTCGATGTCGGGACCTTCGGCCACCGCGAAGCCCATCTCGGCGAAGATGGCGACCATCTCGTCCATGGTCTGCATGGTGGGATGGACGCTGCCCTTGCGGCGATAGGGGGGCGGCAGGGTCAGATCCAGGGTCTCGCTGGCCAGGCGCGCGTCCAGCTCGGCAGTCTCCAGCGTCGCCTTGCGGTCGGCGATGGCGGTGGCGGCGGCGTCGCGCAGGGCGTTGATCGCCGCGCCCTGCGTCTTGCGCTCCTCGGGGCTCATCGCTCCCAGGGTTTTCAGCAGGCCGGAGATCGAGCCGGTCTTGCCCAGGGCCGCGACGCGCACGGCGTCGAGGGCGGAAAGATCGGCGGCGGCGGCGACTTGCGCCAGCACATCGGATTCGAGGGTTTTGAGATCGGTCATGACGGGCTTCCGTCTAGAGCATTCGGGCGGGGCGGAGTAGGGGAGCGCGCAGCAAAAAGCCCCCCGGTTGGCACCGGAGGGCTTTTCTTAGATCGCAATCGGGACGAACCCGAAAAAGACCTTAGGCGGCCAGGGCGGTGCGGACCTTGTCAGCAATGGCCTTGAACGCGGCAGGGTCTTGACCCGCGATATCCGAGAGGACCTTACGGTCGATCACGATACCCGCCACGTCCAGGCCGTGGATAAACTGCGAGTAGGTGAAGCCCTCGGTGCGAGCGCCGGCGTTGATGCGTTGGATCCACAGCGAACGGAACGCGCGCTTGCGAACCTTGCGGTCGCGGTACGCGTACTGGCCGGCCTTGTCGACGGCGGCCTTGGCGGTGCGGATGGTGTTCTTGCGGCGACCGTAGAAGCCTTTTGCCTGCTCAAGAACCTTCTTGTGCTTGGCGTGGGCGGTAACGCCCCTTTTGACGCGAGCCATGTGTCAGCGCTCCTCTTAAAGGCCGTAGGGCAGGTACGAACGGATGGTCTTGGCGTCGGATTCGCTCATGACCTTCGTGCCGCGGTTTTGGCGGATGTACTTGCCGTTGTGGCCGATCAGACGGTGACGCTTGCCGGCGACGCCGGCTTTCAGCAGGCCCGTGGCCGTGATCTTGAAGCGCTTCTTCGCGCCTGACTTGGTCTTCAACTTAGGCATTTCGCGTCAGGGCTTTCGCCCTGTCCTCTGGGATAGCAAGACGAACCGCCATGGCATGCCAATAAGCCAGGCGGTTCCGGAAAGGCGGGGTTAGTACGGGAAAGAGTCGGGGAAGGCAAGGGCGGACAGACCGCACTGGCGCGGCGCCGCTCAGGCCGCCGCCTTGGCGCGGCCCACCAGGGTCACGCCCAGCCAGACGGCGGGCAGCATCAGGGCCGCGCCGAACCAGTAGGGTCCGCCGATGGCGAGGCCGAACAGCGACCCGGCGATCAGGGGGCCGACCATGCGGGCCAGGGAGCCGGCCGCCATGTTCAGGCCCAGCATCTCGCCCTGGCGGTCGGGCGGGGTGTTGCGCGAGATCAGGGCCGCCACGCAGGGAAAGACCAGTGACTGGCCAAAGGCCGTGCCGCCCACGATCACCGGCACCAGGGCGGCGCTGGGCACGAAGGGGGTCAGGAACAGGGTCACGGCGATGATCGACAGGCCGGTGGTCAGCACCAGCGGCTCGCCAAAGCGCCGCGCCAGCCGGCCGGTCACGGCCCCCTGACCGATGGAGGCGACCACCCCGATCACCGCGAAGCACAGGCCAACCTCGCGCGGGCCCCAGTTGAACCGGGCGTGGGTCCACAGGCCAAACACCGACTCCATGCCGGCGAAGGCGGCGGTCGAGACCAGGGTGACCAGCAGCACCCGACTCAGGATCGGGCTGGCCATGGCCGCCTGCAGGGCCTCGCGCCGGTGGGGCCTCGCCGCGCCGGGGGCGCTGGGCGAGCGGCTTTCGACCACGAACAGAAAGACGCCCAGCGAGGCCAGGGCCGCCATGCCGGCGGCCACGAACAGCGGGATCTGGAACCCCAGGCGTCCGGCCTCCGGGTGGGCCAGCAGGCCGCCCAGGGCCGGGCCGACCACGAATCCGGCGCCGAAGGCCGCGCCCAGCAGGCCCATGCGGCCCGCCCGCTTCTCCGGCGGGGTGACGTCGGCCATGTAGCCCTGGATGGTCGAGATATTGCCGGTCGCGAACCCGCCGATCAGGCGGATAGCGAAGGCGATCCAGATGGTCGGGGCGAAGGCCAGGGCGACATAGGACAGCGTGTTGGCCAGAATGGTGACGATCAGCACCGGCCGCCGGCCAATCCGATCCGACAGCCGCCCCCAGAACGGCTCGGCGAAGAACTGTCCCAGGCTGTAGGCCGAGAACAGCGCCGTGATCTGCCAGGGTTCCGCCTTCAGCGACTGCGCATAGAAGGGCAGCAGCGGAATGACCAGGCCAAAGCCCACCAGGTTGATGAACACCACCAGCAGCAGGACGTAGAGCGCGCGCTCGCTGTGGGCGGACGACGCGGGAGAGGCGGTCGGGGGCATGGTCGGCGCTTTCGAAGGGCCGCCCGAATACGCCTTTTGGCGGTGGCAGACGACCAAAACTTCGCTCGCGAGCCGCTATAGCCAGCGCGCGTCAGTTCGGCGGATTGTGCTTTTCCAGGAAGTCCACCGTCGAGGTCAGCATGGTCAGGCGGGTGGCTCCACTGGATAGCCAGTGATCCTCGCCTTCCAGCGTCACCAGCTCCACGGACTTTCCGGCCTTCTTCAAGGCCGAAGCCATGATCTGGCTCTGCACATAGGGCACGACCGTGTCGTCCTTCCCATGAATCAGCAGGATCGGGATCTCGACCTGCTGGACCAGGGCGGCCGGCGAGATGGCGGCAAGGTCCGGATCCTTGATGCCCTCAGCGCCCATGAAGCGCAGCCAGTAGCGCAGGCTGGAATTGCGGCTGCTCAGGTAGCGCTTCTGGTTGTCGACCAACATGCGCTTGAGGTCGGACGGGCCGGCGACCGAGGCGGCGCAGCGATACACGCCCTTGTCGAGCGTCGCCCCGGCGAGGGCCGCATAGCCGCCATACGAGGCGCCGACGATGCAGACTCGCTTGGGGTCGATCAGGCCCTGAGCGGCCAGGTCGCGTACCCCGTCCGACAGGTCGGTCTGCATCTTCTTGCCCCATTCGCCAAAGCCCGCCTTGACGAAGTCCCAGCCGAACCCTTCCGAGCCTCGGAAGTTGGGCTGCAGGACCGCGTAGCCGCGCGAGGCCAGGGCCTGGGCCCACCAATCGAAGCCAGGCGAGTCGCGTCCCTCCGGTCCGCCGTGCGGTAGCACCACCAGCGGCAGGTTCGTGACGGCCTTTCCGCGCGGCAGGGTGAGATAGCCGCTGATCTCCAGGCCATCCTTGGCCTTATAGCGGATGGCTTTCACCGGGGAGACCCCCTGGGGCGGCACGCCGAGATAGATATTGCCGAGCCAATTGGCGCTCTTGGCGTCCAGATCGACCAGAGCGTAGCCCGGGCCGGCGACGGGCGAATCGACCCTCACCACCACCTTGCGGCGATCCTGGGACCATGAGGCCAGGCCGACGATGCTGCCCTTGAAGGCCTTGGTCACGGCGTTCCAGGTCGCCTGGCTTTTGGCGTCGAAAAAGGAATAGACCAGGTCGTCGCCGGTCAGGTTCACACCGCCCAGAAGCTTGAGGTCATTCGGATCGTGCAGAAGTCCGCCCAGTTGCGGCAAATCCGTCTTGGAACCGTCCTGACCATATTCACGAAGGAAGGACTCGTTCTTGTCGTTGGTCATGCTGACCAGCACCGACTTGCCGTCGCGACCAAAGCCGGACAGGCCATACGACCCCATGGGCGTAACGACGCGTTCCACCTCTTGCCAGCGTTCGTCGATCCGTAACTTCAGCAGCCAGACGCCCTTTTCCTGATCATAGAGTGACATCGCGGCCGGCTTGCCCTCGGTGTCCACCAGCCAGCCATCGGTGTTGGGTTCGCCGCTGTAGTCGGTGATGCGGGTCAGGCCGTTCGCAAGGTTGACGCGGTACAGCGTGTTCACGCCGACATTGTCCACGAAGCGGATGCCTTCCAGGAAAGCATGTGGCGCGCCGTCGACCGTGCGGATCATCGGGTAGGCGAGCACCACGTTCATCGCCCCGGCCAGGTTCATCGAATTGGACTTACCGTTAAGCAGTCCCGTCTGCTTTCCGGTGGTCAGGTTGAAGTCCATGGCCATGAAGTATTCGTGCTGAGGCCCCGATACGTCCGCGACCTTGGCGGCCTGCGACACGATCACCACCAGATGATCCTGGCCGGCCCATTGCACATCGCGCAGCTTGGCCGCGCCCATGTTCAAGCCGGCGACGCTGGTCCCGTCGGTCTTGCGAACCGTCAGAACGCGATGCTCGCCATTGGTGACCGTCACCGCCAGCATCTTGCCGTCCGGAGAGATTTCGATGCCCTCCACATTGGGCAAACGTCCATAGGCGGCGAGCGGGATCTTTTCCTCGGCGCGCGCGGTTCCTGCGCTTATCGCCACACATGCCGCCGCGACGGCCAAGTTCTTGCCAAACACGCTGTCTCATCCCCCCAAACCCTGAAGGGAACTCTATCAAGACGCGTGTTCGTGTCGAGCGGCCTTGATGGTTGATCTTGATAAAGTCGAGGCCGGAAACGAAAAACGCCCCGGCGAGGGCCGGGGCGTTGATCTGGAATGCAGGATCCGAAACGAAGCTCTTACCGCGGCGCCAGGATCATGATCATCTGCCGGCCTTCCATGCGCGGCTCGTACTCGACCTTGGCGATTTCCTCGAAGTCGGTCTTCACCTTGATCAGCAGCTTCATGCCCAGCTCGGGGTGAGCCATTTCACGGCCGCGGAAGCGCAGGGTCACCTTGACCTTGTCGCCCTCCTCGAAGAACCGGGTCATGGCCTTGGTCTTGACCTCGTAATCGTGGATATCGATGTTCGGGCGGAGCTTGATTTCCTTGAGCTCGACGATCTTCTGCCGCTTGCGCGCCTCGTTCTTCTTCTTCTGCTCCTGGAACTTGAACTTGCCGTAGTCCAGGATCTTGCAGACGGGAGGATTGGCGTTCGGAACGATTTCCACCAAGTCCAGACCAGCTTCTTCCGCCGCTTCGAGGGCGGAGGCGGTCGGCATCTCGCCTTGCTTCTCGCCGTTTTGGTCGATCAGCAGGACGCGCGGGACGCGGATTTCATCGTTGATACGCGGTCCGTCTTTGACGGGCGGCGTTTGCATAGGACGGCGAATAGGGGCGGCTCCGGTACAGTTGAAGGTAGTCGCGCTGCGCGAAGGCGCGCTGCGAGAAGATGATATATGACCTGTCGGGCGCCCCCTATCAAGCGGCGCGAACCAAACAGGCGCCAGCGCAGCCAATCCTTTTGGGCGCAAGGCGTATCCGGGACGGAAACGGTCGGGCGGGAACCTGGTTTTTCGCTGACGGATATTGACCCGCCTTGCCCGCCAACACGCACCGACACACCCCGATCGAAGACATCCACGCCCTGCTGATCGGCTCCAGTTTCATCGCCGTGGGCCTGACCCTGCTGAAGGCCGCCGGGCTCGTCACCGGCGGGGTCGCGGGCGTGGCCCTGATCGTCTCCTACCTGACCGACTGGCCCGTGGGGACGGTGTTCCTGGTGCTCAATATTCCCTTCTACGCCTTGGCTTACCGGGCGCTGGGGCGGGACTTCACGATCAAGACCCTGGCCACAAACCTGCTGCTGGCGGGCCTGGCTTTGGGCATGCCGTACTGGCTGCAGGTCGAGGGCGTGGACCCGGTCTTCGCGGCGATGTTCGGCGGCACGATCATCGGCATGGGCATCCTGGCCCTGGCGCGGCATCGCTCCAGCGTCGGCGGCGTGGGCGTGCTGGCGCTGTATCTTCAGGAAAAGCGCGGGATCAGCGCCGGCAAGGTGCAGATGATCGCCGATTGCCTGGTCGTCGCGGCCGCTTTTGCGGTGATCAGCCCGGCAAAGCTGCTGCTGTCGATTCTCTCGGCCGTGGCGCTGAGCGCGGTGATCATCGCCAATCACCGGCCCGGACGCTACGCGGGGTACTAACTTTTATTGTCATCCCGGGCGAAGCGCAGCGAAGACCCGGGACCGCCACACCCCGGGATAGCTGCCGGTTCCGGCCAAGGATACTCAGCTTCGCCAAGCAGGGCTGGAAGCAAGTCGACCCAGTGCGGATTGCGTGCCTCCACCAGTTCAAACTTCCAGGCTCTTTTCCAGCGCTTGATGAGCTTTTCGCGACGGATCGCGGCTTCGATATCCGTGTGAATTTCAAACCAAACGAGGCGACTGCAGCCGTACCGGCGGGTGAACCCGCCCGTCGCGCCCTCACGATGCTGAGCGGCGCGAGAAGCAAGATCTGATGTGACGCCGACGTAGAGCACGCCGCGACGCGTATTGGTCATCAGATAGACGGCGTAGGAATGCTCTCGCATTACGAGAGTGTAGTTCACGGTATCGCAAAAGGGTAGTGGCGCATCGTGAATTTGGCGGTCCCGGGTCTGCGCTTCGCTTCGCCCGGGATGACAGTACGGGTTAGGGCAGCAGGCTCATCGCCGCGCTGGCCACCGTGGAGACGGGCAGGGCCTTCAGGTCGGGCGAGCGGATCACCGCCACGTGGCCGCGCGGACCGCAGAGGTCGGGGTCGGAGGCGTCCGAGAACAGGGCGATGGTCGGGGCGCCGGCGGCGGCCAGCAGATGGGTGGGGCCGGTGTCATTGCCGACCACCAGCGCCGCCTTGGCGCCCAGCACGGCCAGCTGGGCGAAATCGGTGCGGCCGGTCAGGTCGCGGGCCTGGCCGACAGACTTCTGGATCTGCCGCGCCATGGCGCTTTCCTGCGGCCCGCCGATGATCACGATGTCCAGGCCGCGCGCCTTCAGCAGCGAACCCAGCTGGGCGAAGGCCTCGACGGGCCAGCGCTTTTCCGGCCGGTGGGCCGAGCCGCCGGGCACGAACAGCACATAGGGACGCGGCGTGGCGGCGCCGGCCACGGGGCGGGCGTCCTTGTGGCGGCGCAGGATCCACGACAGGTCCGGCGGCGGGGCGTTGCCATGCTCGGTCGGGGCGTCTGGCCAGATGCCGGCGGCGCGCAGCTGGTCGGCCTGACGCTCCAGGGTGTGCATGGTCTGCCGCGTCTTGCTGCGCTGGGGCAGGGAGCAGCCAAAGGCGATGCCGCTCCATTGCGGCGCGAACGGCCGCAGGGCCTGGAAGTACCAGTTGGTGCGGCTGTTGGTCTGCAGATCATAGACCCGGTCGTAGCGGGCCTTGCGCAGCCGGCCCAGCATCCGGGTCAGGTCGGCGAAGTCTTCGGGACGCCCGTCGGTTTCGACCGTGTTGAAATAGGGGCTGAGCTTGGCCAGGGCCTCGAAGGGCGGGGTGGTCAGAAGGGTGATCTTGGCCTTGGGATGGGCCTCGCGGATCTTCTTCATCGCCGCCAGAGCGAGAACGAAATCGCCAAGGGCCCCCAGCTTGATCACCAGGACCTTCTTGATTTCCTTACTCACGGTCTCCGCTCCAAAACTCTGGCTTCCAGCACGCGCGCATAGACGTTCAAGGTGGCTTCGCACATGGCGTCCACCGAATACAACCGCCGGGCGCGAGCCCGGGCCGTCTGGCCCATGCTCTGGCGAGTCGCCGCGCCGGCGTCGCGGGCTGTGACCAGCGCAGCGGCCCAGGCCTGTGCGTCACCCGGCGCGACCAGCCAGCCGGTTTCGCCGGGCAGCACGGTCTCGCGCGCGGCGCCGTGATCGGCGGCCAGCACAGGGCGTCCCATCACCTGTGGCTCGACCGCCGTGCGGCCGAAGGCTTCGGGTTCCAGCGAGGGCGCTATGGCCAGGTCGGCCAGCAGATAGGCGGCGGGCATGTCATCGCAATGGCCGATGATCTTGACGTCATCCTGCAGGCCCGCAGCGGCGATCTGGGCTTCCAGCTCGGCGCGATAGGCCTTGCGGCCCTGATCGTCGCCGACCAGCAGCAGCAGCACCCGGGCGCCGCCGGCGGCCTTGAGCTGAGCCATGGCCTCGATCAGCAGGGCCTGGCCTTTCCAGCGGGTCAGGCGGCCGGCCAGCAGCACCTTGAGGCGGCGCTCATCGGCGGCGATCCCCCAGGCCTTGCGCAGGGCTTCGATCCGGTCGGCGCTGACCATGCCGGGTTCAAAGCGGGTCAGGTCGACGCCGCGCGGGATGGCCACCACGCGGTCGGGATCAATGCCGTGTTCCTTGATCACATGCGCGCGGGTGTATTCGGAATTGGCGATCACCAGGTCACCCTTGGTCATCACCGCATTATACCAGCGCTTGAGGTTCGAGCGGGCATTATAGACGCCGTGATAGGTGGCCACGAACGGCACCTTGGTGGCATGGGCGGCCCACAGGGCGCTGAAAGCCGGGGCGCGGGAGCGGGCGTGGACCAGGGTCACCTTTTCGCGGCGGATCAGGTCGATCAGCCGCGCGGCGTTGCCCAGCATGATCAGCGGGTTCTTGGTCTGGGCCGGCATCTGGGCCAGACGGCCGCCGTCGGCTTCCAGCCGCGAGGCCATGCGTCCGCCCTTTGTCGCGACCAACGCCTTGCCGCCTTGCGCCACGACGGCGTGGGCGACATCTATCGTCGTCTGCTCAGCGCCGCCCGTTTCCAGTTCGGGGGTAACCTGCAGCAAGGTGAAATCGGCGGGAAGTGCGGGCACGCGACTCTCGGATGAGATGACGAGTTTAGTTAGCGAAAGGATCAAGGCCGCGCCATGACCGAATACCCGGACTTTCTGGTTCGAGCCGACAATCAGCGTCTGGCTTACCGTCTTGTGGCCGGCGAGGGGCCCACGGTGGTCTGGCTGGGCGGGTTCCACTCCGACATGACCGGGACCAAGGCCCAGGTTCTGGCCGATCATGCGCAGGCGACGGGCGGGGCCTATCTGCGCTTCGACTATTTCGGCCACGGCGAGTCGGACGGCGCGTTCCGGGACGGCACGATCAGCCGCTGGCGCGAGGACGCCCTGGCGGTGATCGATGAGCTGACCGAAGGGCCGCTGGTGCTGGTCGGCTCGTCGATGGGCGGCTGGATCGCCTGCCTGGCGGCGATTGCGCGGCCCGAGCGGGTCAAGGCCATGGTGCTGATCGCTCCGGCCCCGGATTTCACCGAGAAACTGATGGAGCCCGAACTGTCGGAAGAGGCGAAGGCCGCTATCGCGAAGGACGGCTTCTGGATCCGACCTTCGGAGTATGACGACGGCGGCTACGCCATCACCCGGCAGCTGCTGGAAGATGGCGCGCGGTGGTCAATCCTGCCCGGGCCCGTGCCGATCGAGGCTCCGGTGCGGGTGCTGCAGGGCGGGGCCGATCCGGACGTGCCTTGGACCCACGCGCTGGAGTTGGCCAACGCGCTCAGGAGCGATGACGTGGTCTTCACCCTGATCAAGGACGGCGACCACCGGCTGTCGCGGCCGCAGGACCTGGAACGGCTGGTGGCGGCGGTGTCGGAAGCCCGGGGCCTGGCCGCGCCGGAGGAGGGCGATCTGGTCGCCCGGCGCCTGGCCCGTGCGGCTCGCCTGCGCAATGCGGCGGGTCTGGAAGCCACGGGCATCGTCGCGCGAGCCGCGCCGATTGATGAGGAATAGCTAGCCTTTTTCGCTCTCGGGCCTATGCTGTGTTCACGACTTGTTCGGGAAGGCCGATGGTAAAAAGCGCTCCTCTCAGTCTTGAGCTCGATAGTGAACTGGATCGTCGTCTCACGGAGACGGCGGCGGTGCTCGATCAGCCTAAAGCGGTGGTCGTCGAGCGCGCTGTGCGTGAGTTTCTCGAACTGCGCGACTGGCAGGACGCCGCAATCGACGAAGGTCTGCGTGCGGCCGAAGAAGGGCGCCTTTTCGAGCATGATGAGGTTGCGGACTGGGTTGCGTCGTGGGGGCAGCCCAACGAGCGCCCAATGCCCCGTCGCGACTGACGCATGCGGGTTTGCTGGACGGATCTGGCCCTGCGCGATCTTGTGTTCGCCCGGGCGTGGATCGCGCATGACAGACCCCTAGCCGCCGCCGGGCAGGTCAGCCGGATCGTAGAGGCCGTGGCATTGCTGGCGGATTTTCCCCACCTTGGACGGCCGGGCCGTCGAGGCGGCGCTCGTGAACTCGTGGTCTCCAAAGGCCCGTTCGTCGTGGCCTATCGGGTGAAGGGTGAGCAGATCGAGGTTCTTCGCGTGCTCCATGGCTCCAGACGCTGGCCGGAAAATCTCTAGTCAACGGCAGATCCGACTCAAGGCGCCAGCCTGGCCTTGGCGGCGGCTATCGGGCCGGGGGAGGAGCAGGGGGATGACTTTGAGCTAGAGAGTGCTTGCCCTGGCCCGCTTTCGCCCCCTGTCGCCCCTCACGCCATCCTAGCGTAGCACCGCGTCGGCGCTGACCAGGCGCACGTCGTGCATCTGGTTCAGATAGGCCTCGTAGTAGCCCTTGTGCGACGCCCCGACGATGGCGAGCATCCGCATGCCGGGATGCTGGCCCAGCACGTCGCGGATATTGCCGACCATGCGCAGGTTGCGGGTCTCCCAATAGCCCAGATACCGACGGCCGAAGCCCTGCGGCGACGGCTCAACGAACGTCGCGCCGAAGTCGCCCTTGAAGGCCGTCAGCTGGGCGTCGGCGCTGTTGTAGGCCCGGTAGATGTTCAGGAGGCCGTCCGGCTTCTCCAGGCCGGCCTGCAGGCGCTCCTCCTGGGCTTGGCGGGCTTGGTTGGTGGGGTTATTCCACGCCGTCATGATCGCGGCCTCGAAGGCCTTCCGCTCGACTGGGTCGCTGCTGTCAGGGGTATCGGCCGAGTGGTCATCGACACTCCACAGGCGTTCATGGCCCAGGCGCGCGGCCAGCACGGCCGAGATCTGGCTGGACTCGTTACGGCGGGTCTTCAAGGATTCCAGATAGGTCGCCTGTGCGTCGTTGAGGCCGTCGCCGGCGAGGCGTTCGGCCTGCGGCAGCCGCAGCCATTGCACCAGGGCCGAGTTTCGCTCGCCCGCCGCCAGGAACACGGCCGCCAGATGTCGGCGTTCGGCGGCGCTGGGCTGGGCGGGCCACGCAGCCAGCAGGCGCTCGACCTCGGCGTTGGCCGCCGGCACGTCGAGGCCGACGGCCTGGCCCGCCATGGTCGGATCGTAGCAATAGGTCTTCACCGTATCGGCATAGCGGGCCGGATGGCGCCGCAGGGCGTCGCACTGCAGGCCCGAAAGGTCCTCGGTGGCGATGCCGGTAGGTTTCCAGGCCGCCAGGCGATCCACCAGCGGGGCCAGCAGCGCCATGTCGAAGGTCTTGGGCAGACCGGAGAGGTGGGTGGTGCCCAGCACCAGGACTTCATTGACCTTCCCGGCGGGCGGGCCCTTCAGCGTGTCGGGACGGAAGCTGGGCCGATAGTCCTGCGCCACTGCGGCGCCCGTGCTCATCACCAGCGCAGCGGCGCTCGCGACCATAAGACGAAGGAAAGGCTGGGGTGCTGGGCGAAACATGAGGCGCTCTCGATGGCTACTCAACCTTAGAGGCCCGAAAGGCGGCCAATGGAGGCGCCTGAATTTTATTTAATGTGGCGCAGCATCCCGGATCCCAGAGGGGTGCGGGTTGTCAGCCGCCGTTCTCCAGGATCGCCGCCAGCCCCTCGCGGTAGGTCGGATACTTGGGCCGCCACCCCAGCTCCGCCTTGGCCAGGGCGTTCGAGACCCGCTTGTTCTCGGCGTAGAACCGCCGCGTGGCGGGCGACATCCCCAACGCGTCAAACGGCAGGTCCGGTGGCACGGGGACGCCCAGCAGCCTGGCGGCATATTCCATGACGTCCTGCGGTGGGGCCGGTTCGTCGTCGCACAGGTTATAGATGCCGCCCGCCCGGGGCTGGTCCAGCGAGGCCAGCAGGCCCGAGACAATGTCGTCCAGGTGGATGCGGCTGAACACCTGGCCGGGCTTGACCAGGCGGCGGCCTTCGCCGGCCCGCAGGCGGTCCAGGGCGCTGCGGCCGGGGCCGTAGATGCCGGGCAGGCGGAAGGTGGTCACGGTCAGGCCCATGCCGCGCCCGACCTGGCGCCAGTCGCGCTCGGCCCCGACCCGGCGGGCGCCCTCGACCGACTGGGCCTTGAGCGGCGAGGTCTCGAACACCCAGCGGCCGTCGAAGTCGCCATAGACGCCGGTGGTCGACAGATAGCCGATCCAGTCCGGGAAGGCTCCCGTCTGGGCCAGGGCCGGGATCACCGACTCCAGCGCCGCGCAGCCGTCTTCGCCGGGCGGGGAGGTGATCAGCACCGCATTGACCCCGGTCAGGGCCTTGGCCATGGCGTCACGGTCGCTGGGATCGGCGGGTTCGATGCCGGCCGCTCGCAGCGTCGCCGCCTGCTCCGGCGAGCGCGCCGAGGCGGCGATTTCCCAGCCCCGGGCCCGCAGCGCCTGGGCGAAAGCCGCGCCGACATAGCCCAGACCGAACACGAACAGACGCAAGTTGGAAGCTCCGCCACCCTGAAAAACAGGGGCTGAATGAGCCCTCGAAAGACCGTGCTCCGCAACCCCTCAAAGGGCGCTTGCCAAGGGGAGATCGCTCTGCCATAAGCCGCCTCCTCGTCGCGGGGCGGTTCTTTCGCTTCCACGATGCGGGCGTAGCTCAGTGGTAGAGCACAACCTTGCCAAGGTTGGGGTCGAGAGTTCGAATCTCTTCGCCCGCTCCATTTCTCCCCTCTTGGAGAGTGGAACGAGACCCGAGAAATCAGGATGCGGGCGTAGCTCAGTGGTAGAGCACAACCTTGCCAAGGTTGGGGTCGAGAGTTCGAATCTCTTCGCCCGCTCCAATTTCTCCTAAAGCCTTCCACAGGTCAGTTACGTCAGCGAGCACCGCGCCACCCCGACAGGGTTTGGCGCCGAGCGGATTCCTGATCTAACCCTTCCCCGTAATCGTGTTCGGGGTCTCTCATGCTTGATCATCGTCTTGGCCGCTGGGCCGCCGGTAGTCTGATCGCCGCCGTCATACTGGCGGGCGCCGCCCAGGCCGCGCCTGTCGCCAATGATCGCCTGGCCCAGGCGATCAAGGTCTATGAGTCCAGCACCGCCGGCGGCGAGGATGACGACGGCGGTGGCAGCGAGGCCCAGCGTTGGCGCCTGCCGCCGGTCGGGCCGGAAGCCGACGCCCGGCGCAAGGCCAAGCTGGTCGAGGCCCGGGGTCTTCTGGAAGGCCTTGATACGAAAGGTCTGACGCCCGACCAGCAACTGACAGCCCAGCTTCTGAAGTTTTCGCTCGATGAGCGGATCGAGGGCCTGTCGTTCGACGAGTCGCGCATGCCGTTCAGCAGCGACGGCGGCTTTGACGTCACCCTGCTGTATCGCGCCAACGGCATGCGGCTGAAGTCCGAGGCCGAGGCCGCCAAGTGGCTGGAGCTTCTGGCCAAGACCCCTGACTGGTACGACGCCAACATCGCCAATGCCCGGCGCGGCGTCGCCACCGGCTTCGTTCAGGCCAAGCCCACCGCCCAGTCGGTGCTCGATCGCGCCAGGCGCACGGCGGCGACCCCGGTGGCGGAAGAGCCCCTGCTGGCGCCCCTGCGTGCGCTGCCGGCCAGCGTGCCCGCCGACCGCAAGGCGGCCCTGATCGCCCAGGGCGAAAAGGTCCTGGCCGAGAAGGTCGCCCCGGCCCGGGCCGGCTTCGTCACCTTCATGGAGACCGAGTACCTGCCCAAGGCCGCCAGGAGCCTGGCCGCCGTCGATCTGCCCGATGGCCAGCGCTACTACGCCTTCCTGGCCCGTCGCCACACGACCACGGCCATGACCCCCGACCAGATCCACGACATCGGCCGCAGCGAGGTGACGCGCATTCGCGCCCGGATGCAGACGGTGATGACCCAGACCGGCTTCAAGGGGACCTTGCCGGAGTTCATCGCCTATCTGCGCAAGGACCCCAAGTTCTATGCGACCAGCCGCCAGCAGCTGCTGGAAAAGGCCAGCGAGATCGCCAAGCGCGCCGACGACCAGCTGCCTGCCCATTTCGGCGTCCTGCCGCGCCTGAGCTATGGCGTGCGGCCCGTGCCGGCCAGCATCGAGAAGGGCTACACGACGGGCCGTTACTTCGGCGGAGATCCCAAGGTCGGACGGGCCGGGGGGCTGATGATCAACACCTCCGAGCTGGACCAGCGGGCGCTGTACGAGTTGCCGGCCCTGGTGCTGCATGAAGGCGCGCCCGGGCATCACACCCAGACCTCTCTGGCCCAGGAGCAGACGGATGTGCCCGAGTTCCGCAAGGGCCTCTATTTCAATGCCTTCGGAGAGGGCTGGGGCCTCTATTCCGAATGGCTGGGCGAGGAGATGGGGATCTATCGCGATCCCTATGAACTGTTCGGCCGCCTGTCCTACGAGATGTGGCGGGCCTGCCGGCTGGTGGCCGACACTGGCATCCACTGGAAGCGCTGGAGCCTTGAGCAGGCGCGCGCCTGTTTCACCGACAATACCGCCCTCTCGCCGGTCAATATCGAGGTCGAGCTGGCCCGCTACGTGTCCTGGCCTGGCCAGGCCGTGGCCTACAAGATCGGTGAGCTGAAGATCCTCGAACTGCGCAAGCGGGCCGAAACCGCGCTTGGCGACCGGTTCGACGAGCGCAAGTTCCACGACGCCGTGCTTTTGCAGGGCTCCCTGCCCATGGCGGTCCTGGAGCAAAAGATCGACGCGTGGATCGTGGGGCAACAAAAGCCCTAGCCTTCGTCGCCCGCGTTATGTCGGCAAATCCGTCAGCAGACCTGTTCAAGGCTAGAAGGTTCAGAGAGAGGCGGTTCGATGTCCCTGCCAGTCCACGTCAATGAGTCGCTTGTGCGCGACCTGCCCGACAACGGCCCGGTCGTGATGGTCAATTTCCTGCGTTTTCGGGACCAGTCTGCCGACGGTGATGGCACGGGCTGGGATGCCTATCTGCGATACAGCGCCAATACGGCGCCTTTGATCAAGGCGCTCGGCGGCGCAATTCTCTGGAGCGGCAAGCCTGAAGGTGTCGCGATTGGCCCGCCCTCCACGGTCCTGTGGGACTACATCGTCCTTGTCCGCTATCCGTCGCGCGCCGCCTTTCTCGACATGGTCACGTCCGCTGACTACGCCCGAGGCAATCTGCATCGCGAAAATGCTGTGGCTGACCATTTGATCCTGGCCTCAACCGAGACCTTTTCACGGTTTCCGGCGCGCTGAGCAGGCGGGCGGAACCTGCAAGGCGGCTCGCCTCGGGGGTAAGCGAAGCCCGTCCGCGCCCCCTAACCCCTTTGGCGAAAACACTCTAGTACGGGCTCGGATGGAGTGGGAAACCGGTGTCATGACCAGAATCACAGTGCTGGGCGAGTGCATGGTCGAGATGTCGCCGGACGGATCGTCCGATGACGGCGCGCCGCTCTACCGGATGGGCTTTGCGGGCGATACCTTCAACACGGCCGTCTATATGGCCCGCCTCGGCGATCAGGTCGCCTATTGCACGGCCCTGGGGCAGGGCGATCCCTTCAGTGACGGTGTTCTGGCGGCCATGCGCCGCGAGGGACTCGATACCCGTCTGGTTCGTGAGGTCAGCAACCGCCTGCCGGGCCTGTACGCCATCGTCCTGGACGACAGCGGCGAGCGAAAGTTCCACTACTGGCGCGAACGGGCCCCGATCCGCGACCTGTTCTCCGAGCACACCGCCGACCAGCTGATCGAGGCCGCCAAGGCCAGCGATCTGGTCTATCTGTCCGGGGTGACCCTGGCGGTGATCGGCGACATCGGCCGAGCGCGGCTGAAGGACATCCTGGCCTATGTCCACTCGCTGGGCGTGGCCGTGGCCCTGGACTTCAACTATCGGCCGGCTTTGTGGCCCAGCCCCGAGGCGGCCCGCGCCGCGCTCGACGGGGTTATCCCCTCGTGCCGCTACATCTCGCTGAGCAGCGAGGATTCCCGCCCGCTTTATGGACGCGAGGCCGAGGATCTGGCTGTCGAATGGTCAGCGCTGGGCGCCGAGGTCGTGGCCCGCGACGAGAGCCACGCCGTCAACGTCCATCGCCCGGACGGCCGCACCGCTACCGCCGCGCCAGGCCGAGTGAAGGCGGTGGACACCACGGGCGCGGGCGACAGCTTCAATGCCGCCTATCTGTCGGCGCGGATGGCGGGCCTGCCGATAGCGACAGCGGTCGAGCGGGCTCACAGGCTGGCCGCCATTGTCGTGCGCTGTCGCGGCGCCATTGTGCCGCATGGAACACCGCTGCGCCTTGATGTGTGACAGCCCGCGTCGGCCGATAGCGTTGATCGGTCTGGCCGTGCCTTGCGCTCTGGTGACTCCCAACCGATGCGCCGTTGTCGGCGCAGGTTTGAGCTGTCCGGCTAAATGGCGCGGATCGACGTGATCAAAAGTGGGGTAGTTTGCCCGCCTCCATGAACTCCTTGGACCACACCTAGCATAGGCTCTGGGCGATGCTTTCCTTGCGGCAGAGCTCAGCGATGCTGTGCTCCCCGCGCAGACCGTCCAGCACGATCCGCATCTCGTCTTCCGCAGAAAAATGCCGGCGCGTCGCTCGCCGGATATCCCTCACTACCCGTTCTCTGGGCGTCGCCTTCGCGGCCAAGGGTTTTGGTCTCATCTTCGTTACTTCGTTACTTCGTCACTACGGCGAGACCAAAACCCTCCTCTAAACGGAACCCTCAATCTGTCCTAACGGCGCTGACGGCGGACAGTTTTTCTGAGTTCATGTCACGATATGAACTCAAATGCCTCCCACCATCCAAAATCTCCTTCTGGACCTGTCCGACACCGCGTGGAGTTTACCTTCGGCTCAGTAATTCGCCGACGACAAGCACAGTGTAGCGCCAGCAATTTATGCACTGAGTAGATTAAAAGGTTGCGCCGCCATGGTGACGATAAATGTCAATATTAATTAAATGGAAAATAAGTATGAATCGTGTTTTCGTGCTATTCTTTCCACTTATTTCTATACTAGCTATGAGTAGCAAGAGTTATAGCCAAGATGAATTTCCTGCACTCAAAGGCCCTTACCTAGGGCAAACCCCGCCGGGTTTAACCGCCAAGCCCTTTGCTCTCGGTATTGTGAATACAGAAGAATGGGGGGACGCTGGTGGTTTCTCCCCTGACATGAACGAGTTTTTTGTCACCAGATGGAAGCACTCTCGTGACGCGAGAGAGCCGGAACCTGTCATTTTTAGAAAAGTGGGCGATCAGTGGCATAAGATAGCGGTGCCGGCTGGAGAGAGCAGGCCTTTTTACGCCCCAGACGGGAAAACCCTGCATTATGGCGCCAAATACAAGGAGCGCACAGCTAACGGTTGGTCAGAGTTGAAAAGCCTTGGCCCTGCTTTTGAAGATATACGCATTATGAGCCTTTCGGCGTCAGCCAAAGGTACTTTATTTCTGGACGAAAGAGCTAGTTCAGACGTTGATGGAATTCTTCGATACTCAAGGCTCGTGAGTGGCAAATGGCAAGACCCGAATCCGCTTCCCAGGGAAATCAATACCGGCAAATGGAATGCCCATCCGTACATCGCTCCTGACGAGAGCTACGTTATGTGGGACGGTGAAAGAGAGAGTGGGTATGGCGATGCTGACCTCTATATTAGTTTCCGGCTGAAAGATGGCTCATGGGGTGAAGCTATTAATCTGGGGGATAAGGTAAATACAGAATCTGGAGAAGGGGGGGCGCAGGTCACACCTGACGGAAAATATCTCTTCTTCAATAGAATGGTGCCAAATTCAAACGGCAAGGCGGGCTCTCAATCAGATTTATATTGGATCGATGCGCAGATAATCAAAGATCTGAAGCCCAAAGAATAGTCTATATAACAATCGCAGACAGTGCGCTGTCAAAAGATGGCGCACCTTCTGCGGCGTTAACCTCGCGTCCAGGCGCAGCAGAGACCAATTTAGCAGGTCGTTGCGACCGCCTCGCATTATTGACAGCCCTTACCTGTAGCGGGGGCACTTCTAACCTGCACCGACAGCCGTCTATCCCCGTACTCGAACGGGGATAGGACAGTATCGGACGTAGGATTTTCAACGGCTTATTTTCCTACTTGTGCGTCACGATAGGAAAATTATCCTCACCAACAGAAACTAAGCCTAACATTGAGTCGTGGTCGCTGGATCGCGATCTCGATTAGAGGACGCCATGTTGGTTCAAGCTCTTGAGGATATCTGGGCGATCACGCCCGATCCCCGTCGCGACCGTCTCGCGGTCGCCTTCGTCACCCATCTGGTCGCCATGGCGACCGATGTTTCGCCGGGGGACATCTCGGCTCACAAACGCTCCACGCTCGCCGCGGCGCGGGCCCGGCAGATCGCCATCTACCTGACGCACGTCAGTTTTCACTGGCCACTCAACCGGGTCGCCTTCGCGTTCGGGCGCGACCGCACCACCTGCGCTCACGCCTGTCATCGGATCGAGGACCTGCGCGAGGACGCCGGCTTCGACGCCAAGCTGGTTACGCTGGAGGCCTGTCTGCAACAGGCGCCGCGCCACAGTCTGGAGGGCGCGCGGTGAGCGCGACCCCAGATCTGGCCACCGAGCACCTGGCTCTGCGCGCCGCCCGTCTGCTGGCCCGTCCGGGCGCGGTGATCGAGGCGGCGCCCCTGGGCTATGCGGTGCGGTTTGGACCCAACCGTCGGCGGCGGCCGATGCTGGTCATCGACGAGACGGCCTTTGAGGCGCTGGTCCGTCTGGCCACACTCAAGCCGAGGGCGCTGGGCGGCTGGTCCCTGGTCTTCACGCCGCCGGCCAGGCCCGCGCCGCCGCCCGGTCGCCCCGGGGTGATCGAGGGCGAGGTGATGCTGGAAGAACCGGGCCTCGGCCGGGCCGCCTTCAAGGCCAATCTGGGGGAGTCGCCCCTGGCCTGGCTGGCGCGTCGGCGCGACGGCAAGGGCCGGCCCTGGATCGCGCCGGTCGAGGCGGCGGCGGGTGAGCGCCTGCGCGAGGATTTCCATAGGGCCGGAACGATCGGGCGGCTGACCATGAACTGGGACTCAGGTCCGCGCGTCGATGGCGGGGGCGGGCGTCGTCTCGAGCCCGCCGAACGCGCCCGGGCCGCCAAGGACCGCATCGCCGCCGCCCTGGACGCGGCCGGACCGGGCCTGCGCGAGATCCTCGAACATGTCTGTCTGGCGGGCACCGCGCTGGAGGCCGCCGAGCGGTCGCTGGGCCTGCCGCGTCGGGCAGGCAAGACGGTGCTGAAACTGGCCCTGCAGCGGCTGGTCATTCACTACCGCATGGCCTGAACGCGAAAAGGGCGGGGCCTTTCGGTCCCGCCCTTCGTCGCAGTCTCTTAGTGTTTCAGCATGTGCTTGATGTCGCGCATCTGGTCGTGACCGGACTTCACCGAGGTCCAGGCCTTTTCGATGACCGCGCGGGTATGGGCGTCGACATCGGTGTCCTGCATGGCCTTTTCGTACTTGGCCTTGATGAAGTCCTCGCCGGACTCGACCTCGCTGATCACCGCCTCGTCGCCCTTGGACAGGCTGTCGCGCAGATTGACGAACACGCGGTGGGCGGCGGCCAGGATGGTGCCGTCGTCCTTGGGCTCGCCGCCGAGACGGCGAACCTCGTCCTGCAGTTCGATGGCGACGGTGCGACGCTCCTGGGCGCGCTGCTCGAACAGCATCTTGTAGCGCTGGGCGTCGGCGTCCTGGGCGGCTTCATGATAGCCGTCGGCGCTGTCGATGGTGGTCTCGACCAGGCCGTTGACGAGCTTGATGTGGTCTTCGTTGGTGTGGGGCATGGGGAGGTCCTTGGGAATGAGATCAGCTAACGCGGCGGGGGAGAGGGCGGTTGCGCTCAGCCGAGCTTCTTGCCCAGAAATCCCCAGGCCGTGGTCGCGGCCGCGATCATCGGGCCACGGGTGCGCGGGTTGATCAGCAGAACGGCGGCCACGCCGGCGCCCAGCAGGGCCAGGGCCAGCGGAACCGTCTTGCCCGCCAGGGTGATCTTGCCGTGCGGGTCGGGCGTCAGGGCGTAGTCGGGCGCTGGGGCGACCGGGTCGAGGCCGGCGTCAGCGGTCTTGTGGCCAAGCAGGCTGGAGATCTTGCTGACGGCGCGCGAGCGCTTGGCGACGGGCGGCGTCGCGCCATCGAGGGAGTCGTAGGCGACCATGGGGAGGCTCCTGGCTGGGGTTGCCTCCGATAACGCGATGATCGACCGGGCGATCCCTCGCCTTGCTCAGTCTTCGCCGGTTTCCCGTTTGGCCCCGACGTGGGCGATGCCCAGTTGCCGGGCCCGTGCGACCTGCCTGTGGCGCTCGGCGTAGCGGGCCCTGCTGGCCTCGTCGCGTTCGTCATGGCAGGCGGGGCAGGCGACGCCCTCGACATAGAGCGGCGAGGCCTGCTGTTGCGGACTGACCGGCCGGCGGCATCCCCGGCACAGGCCATGGGTTCCGGGCGACAGGCCATGACCGACCGCCACGCGCTCGTCGAACACGAAGCATTCGCCGCGCCACAGGCTTTGCGGTTCCGGAACCTGTTCCAGATAGTCGAGGATGCCGCCCTTCAGGTGGAAGACCTCCTCGATACCCTCCGACTTCAGGAAGGCCGTCGACTTTTCGCAGCGGATCCCGCCGGTGCAGTACATGGCCACCTTGAGCGGTGGCGCGTCTGGCCCGCGCTGGGCCTCAAGGTCCTGCCGGTAGTCGCGGAACCAGTCGGGAAAGGCCGAGAAGCTGGAGGTCCTCGGATCGACCGCGCGCGCGAAGGCGCCGATGGCGACCTCATAGTCATTGCGGGTGTCGATCACCAACACGTCGGGATCGGCGATCAGGCTGTTCCAGTCACGGGGCTCGACATAGGTCCCGGCATTGGCGGCGGGGTCCAGGTCTGGAAGACCCAGGGTGACGATCTCCTTCTTCAGCCGCACCTTCATGCGGTGGAAGGGCATGTGGTCGGCCCAGGCGGTCTTGGGCGTCAGGTCGGCGCAGCCGGGCAGGGCGCGGATATGGGTCAGCACGCTCTCGATGGCCGCGTCGGTTCCGGCGATGGTGCCGTTGATCCCCTCCCGCGCCAGCAGCAGGGTGCCTTTGACGCCGACCTGGCAGCAGGCTCTGGCCAGCGGGCCCTGCAGGGCCGCCGGATCGTCGAACTGCGTGAAGCGGTACAGGGCGGCCACGCGGAAGGCTTGGGTCTCTGTCGTCATCGGATTGAGGGCATAGGAAATTGCGGCCAGGGTCTCAAGCCTCAGTGGAACGAACATTCGCCTGGGCGGTTAAGCTGGAATGAGCATCCTGATCGTCGTCATCATCGCCCTGGTCCTCCTCGGACTGGCCCTTTACGTCGTGCAGCGGTCGCCGATTCCGTCGCCAGTGAACTGGATCATCCAGCTCCTTCTGGTGGTGGTCGCGATCCTGTTCATCGGCAATCGCGCGGGCTTCTTCTAGGCGTCAAACCCGTTCAGCGCGGCTAGAGCGGCGCGCGCGAAAAGGGAATCGCACGCCCCGCTCTAGCTTTTTGTTTTCGCATCGCTTTTGCGGAAAACCGGCGTCCACTTTTCCGCGCGATGCTCTAGCCCAGCACGGCCTGGGCGTCGCGCTGGATGCGGGCGACCATGGCCTTGAGCCCGTTCGAACGCTGCGAGGACAGGGCCTCTGACAGGCCGAGTCTGTCCAAGGCCGCCTTGGCGTCAAAGGCCGCGATGTCGCCGGCCGGCTGGCCCGAATAGAGCCGCAGCAGGATCGCGATCAGTCCACTGACGATATGGGCGTCACTGTCGCCGCGAAACGCGATCGAACCGTCATCCTTGGGCTCTGTGACCAGCCACACTTGGCTGGCGCAGCCGCGCACCTTGTTGGCTTCCGAGCGCTCGGCGTCGCTGAGCGGCGCCAGATCGCGGCCAAGCTCGATCACATAGCGATAGCGCTCTTCCCAGTCCCCCAGCAGTTCGAACTCGTCGGCGAGTTCCGTGAGGGCGGCGTCTATGGGGCGTGTCATGGCCGCCAGTTAGGGGCGCGGCCAGCCGCTGGCAAGCCTCAGGCTTCGACCAGAGCGACCTGAGCGGTCAGGCCCGCGCCCGGATGCGAGGTCAGGCGCAGCGTCCCCCCCATCGCCCGGGCCAGCAGATCCACGATCGGCAAGCCAAGGCCGGCGCCTTCGCTGGTTCGGGTCAGGGTGGAGCCGCCCTGCTCGAAGGGCCGCAGCAGGCGTGGCAGCTCTTCGGGCTCGACACCCGGCCCCTGGTCGGCGATGGCGACCTCGACCATGCCGCCCGGCAGGGCCTGGGCATAGATGCAGACCTCACTGCCCACGGGCGAATGGCTGACGGCGTTTTGCAGCAGGTTGCCCAGCATGGTTCGCAAGCCCCGGCTGTCGGCCAGCACGAAGGGCAGGCTCCCCGCGCCGGGAACGGTGACCTTTATCTGACGCAGGGCGATCTCGACCTTCAGTTGGTCAACCACATCCTCAAGGGCCTCATCCAGGCCCTCGGAGGCGAGGTCCAGATCGGTGACGTGACCTTCCAGGCGCGCGATCTCGACGATCTGGTTGACCAGCTTGAGCAACTTCAGACCGCTGTCGTGCACGATCCTTGCGTATTCGAGGTACTGGGGCGAGCCCAGGGGGCCGTAGAGTTCGCGCGACAGGATCTCGGAAAAGCCGATCACAGCGTTGAGCGGCGTGCGAAGCTCGTGGCTCACCATGCGCAGGAACGAGCGCTTGCGATCGTCCAGCGCGGCCCGGCGACGCGCATGTGCCGCTGTCCGTCGCGCGGTCGTGGCGTCGTACAGGGGCGATGCGTCGAGAGACGCCGGTTCTGGCATGCGATAGGCTCCCGGACGTTCTGTCCGCATTGGCGCAGTCTCGAAGAATGCCTCAAGGCGCTTACTATTCCGTTTCCGTCCACAGGCCCTCCACCGCGAATGATCGCTCGAGGATTGAGTGGTCTGGAGGGAAGCTCCAAGGCGCGTTAAGGTTTGGCGACGGCGCTTTTCGGCGCCGCAATGAAAGATGTCGCCCGGTTTGGAATTCGAACTGCTACCGGACCCGTTCAAGCGGCCTGCGCGCGTCTCGCGCGGCCTAGGCCCTGCGCGCCTATGGCGTTTGGGCTGGCTGGCGGCGATCGGCGTGGCGGCTTTCACCACGGCTTTCCTGCCCGGCGAGTTCAGTTGGCCGGTCTGGGCGGCGTTCCTGGCGGGCGCCGCGCCGGCCCTTCTGTCGCTGCCCTTGCCGGGCGAAAGCACCAAGGAAGACGATCGCGTTCAGTCGATCCTGCTGGTTTTGTGGGCTGTGGGCGGATCTGCCGCAGCCGTGCTGACCGGCGGTGTCTCGGGCGCCATGGCCGCCTGGTGCCTGGCCCCGGTGGCCGCCGCCTCGACCCTGACCTCCTCGCGCCGCCTGGCCGAGGGCGCGGCCCTGTCGCTGATCGGCGGCAGCGTGGCGGCCTTGACCCAGCTTTCGGGTCTGGCCCCTGCAGCGCCGACCGGCGCCCTGTCCTTCATCCTCGGCTTCCTGGCCCTGACCACCACCGGGCTTGGCCTGGCCTCGGGCCTGCTGCTCGGCCACCGTCGGTTCGGCGCGCGCGATGTTCGCCACAGCGCCGAGATGGCGGCGCTGGAGGTGATGCTGGACGGCCTGCCGCAACTGGCCATCGCCGTGACCACCAAGGGCCAGGTCACTGCGGTGCGCGGCTCGCCGCCGCCGGGCGTGACCATCGCCGACATTGTCAATCGCGGCCTGGCCGGCGCCGCTGCGCCCAATGACCGCCAGCGCGTAGGCGGGGCCATCGCCCAGGCCTTCCGCGAGGGCCAGGTCAGCCTGACCTTCAGCCCCGCCCTGGGCGTGGAGCGGATCGTGGCCCTGGACCTGCAACGGGCCTCGCCGGTGCTGCTGGTGGGTCTGCTGCGCGACGTGACGGTGGAGCGCAATCGCGAGTCCAGCCTGGATCGCGCCCGTTCGGACGCCGAGGCCCTGGCCGCCGGCCGCGCCCGTTTTCTGGCCAATATGAGCCACGAACTGCGCACGCCGCTGAACGCCATCATGGGCTTCTCCGACATCATGCGCTCGCGGATGTTTGGCCCGCTCAGCGACCGTTATGGCGAATATGCCGAGCTGATCCACGAGAGCGGCGGTCACCTGCTGGACCTGATCAATGACGTGCTGGACATGTCGAAGATCGAAGCCGAGCGCTTCGAGCTGTCGCGCGGCGTGTTCGACGCCCGCGAGGCGATGACGGCGGCCATGCGCCTGATGCGCGTCCAGGCTGACGGCGCCGGCGTTCAGCTGCGCGGCGTGCTGCCGCCCAATGACCTGGAAGTCGACGCTGACCGCCGGGCTCTGAAGCAGATCGTCCTGAACCTGATCTCCAACGCCCTGAAGTTCACGCCGCGCGGTGGCCAGGTGACGGTCACGGCCGACGGCTACGACGGCGTGCTTGAGATCGTGGTCGCCGACACCGGCGTCGGCATCAGCCCGGAAGATCTGGAACGCCTGGGTCGCCCCTACGAGCAGGCCGGCGGCGCCGACCAGCGCGCCATGGGCACGGGGCTGGGCCTGTCTCTGGTGCGCGCCTTCGCCAAGCTGCATGGCGGCGAGATGCATATCGAAAGCCGGATGGGCGCTGGCACCAGCGTTTCGGTGCGCCTGCCGGTGTTGCTGGCCCCGCTGAAGGCCCCGACCCCGCCGTCCGAGCCGCCGTCCAAGCCGGAAGCCGCCGCACCGGCCCCGGAGCCCGAGCCGCCGGCCAGTCTGGGCGACAATGTCATCGCGTTCGCGCCGCGGTAGCTACCGCAAGAACGCCCGTCCCGCCGCGAAGTCCCCGACCTCGACATAGGCCTTGCGCACCACGTCGCCGCCATTGCGGCCGGCGAAGGTGAACTCGATGGTCACGGCCTCGCGCGGGTCGAGCAGCGACAGGGCGTCAGCCGTCGCGACCGGGAAGCGGAAGCCCATCCCGGTCTTGGCGCCGGTCGGCAGCAGGGTCAGGGCCGCCTGTTCGCGGGTTTCGGCGTTGAACACCTGGCTGGCCGAGCGCGGCGCGACCTTGGCCGACAGGCTGCGGCCGCCGCGGGCGTCGATATAGGGGCCCTGGGTGCGGGCCGGGTCGCGCATCACCACGCGGGCCGCATAGGGCTGGGCGCCGTCGGCGAAGGTCGCCACGGCGGTCACCGCCTTGGCGCGGCCCGCCAGGCCGAAGATCAGGCGGTCGGGGCCGAAATTGCTGGGCTGCGACAGGCGCCAGACCGGGAAGGTCGCCGAGACGGGGCGATCGGCCTGCCAGGTCGCAACATCGCCCGGATAGGTCATCTTCTGCAGGGTGGCGTAGGCCTCAAAGGCCCCGCGAACCCGATCAGCGGCGGTGGTCAGATCTTTGGACTTGCAGCCGGCCGAGGCGGCTTTGGATCGTGCGCGGCCTTCCAGCGCCTCGACCTGGGCCTGGGTGGCGCCCGAGCGCAGGGTTGCGCCGCGCGCCTGGGCTCGCGCCGCATCGAGCGCCGAGCCGACAGCGGGCGCGAACAGTCGGCAACGGCCGTCTGCGGCCGTCATCAGGGTGCGCTCATAGAGCTGGTCGGCGGCGTTGGCGGCAAGCAGGGGGCCGGGCGATGCGAGACACACCGCGCCGGCCAGGAACCCCATCCACCGCGCCGTGCGACCTTTAAGAAGGTTCATCAGCGTCGTTTTCTCGTATGCTTCGAGACTTGAAGGGCCACCCTAGGGCCCTCGTGGTTGCGGTTCGGTTAGCATGCTTCTGTCGACGGATATCTGGGTGAGCGCGCTGATCCGCCGCGCCGAACTGGGCGGGGCCTTCGCCACCGTGGCCCGCAAGGGTGACGCCAAGGCCGGCGCGGTGCTGGTCAAGGCCGTCGATCGCCGCGAAAACAAGGCTCGGCTGTTTGCCGAGGCGACGCGCGGCGACGGCGAGCGCTTCTGGATGCAGCCGACCAAGTCGGATTTCGAGCCGGATCTGGACGCCTATGCGCAGCGCGCGGCGCGCATCGATCCTGACCTCTGGGTGATCGAGATCGAGGATCGTGACGGGCGTCACTTCCTGACCGAGGCCGTGGACGAGTAGCGGAAGCGCTCCAGGCGCGGCCAACCGTGCTGTGGAGGGCTCAACTTCTACGGCCCGTTAACCGCACTCCTACACCGGACTTAAAGCTCGGTGCGGCATTCTCTGCGTGTCCAGTCACTCTCAGAGATTTCCCCCGCCTCGCCATGCTTTTCCTGATGAACGATGTCGTTTTCAGCTTCGATGTGGCCGATCTGGCCCCGCCGATGGCGCATGACCGTTTCGCGAAGCTGTCGTTGAACTACGTCAGCGAACTGGGGCGGGAGCTGTATGCGGAAGAGCCGCTGCTGCACATCAAGGATCCCGAGCGGAGCCAGCGCCTGGCCTCGCTGATCATTTCCAAGGCTCCTGAGGTCAATGCCGCCCTGTTCGTCGCGCCGGGGCGCGGCTGCCTGGTCGATCAGGTGCAGGTCCGATACGCGCAGATCGGCATAGAGGTCATGAGCGCGCTGCTGACGCGCCAAAAGGCGGGCTCTCTGACCAATGTCGAGGCCGATCGCCAGGTCTGGCGTCGCCTAGCCGCCTGATTTTCCGCCAGGCCCCTACAGGACCAGGGCGATCAACCACTTTAGGGCGACGGCGGCGGCGACAAGTCCGCCGATCGTGATTGTCATGCACAGCACGCTGGCTTCGGCGCGTGGGCCGCGTGAACCGCGAGGCTCGTCCCAGAGGGCCATCTTTGTTTCCTCACCAGGCCGGCCACTCTCAATGGGTGACACGTTCCTGACGACTTGAGCATGACTCCAATCCCGTCGCGGCGACAGGGCTATTTTGACGCATCCCGCATCTTGAGAACCCCGAGACTTTGGGCTTAGCTTTCAATTCTTGGTTGTGGATCTTCGCGTTGGGGTAGGTATGGCGAACTGTGAGCGCGGCGCGGCGGCTGCAACGATGTTCGCCTGGCTGATGTTGAGCGTAGCGATCTGGCCTGGCATGGCCGGCGCGGCTCAGGTGACCGAGGTCGAGAAGGTCCAGATCTCACCGGTCAAGGCTGGGCGCTGGCTCAAGGCGGAAAGCCCTCGCTTCATCGTCTATAGCGATGGCGATGAACGCCTGCTGCGCGACTACGTGGTCAAGCTGGAGCTGTTCGACACGTTGTTGCGGCATCTGCACAACATGCCGCTGGATGGAGCGCCGCCGCGCAAGCTGTCGATCTTCCTGATCCGCGAGCGTGCGCAGTTCGACGTGGTCTGGCCCGGAATGCCGTCCAGCGTCGGCGGCTTCTATACCTCCAGCGTGGGCGACATCTTCGCCATGGCCATCCGCTCGCGCGACGACAACACCGTGGTACTGCACGAATACGTCCACCACTTCATGCTGCAGTATTTCCCCTACGGCTATCCGGCCTGGCTGGTGGAGGGCTATGCCGAGTACTTCGGCAGCGCCGAGGTCGGGCGCGACACCATCGCCATCGGCCGCAATACCGGCCGGGGCGGCAATCTGGAGGACATCGCCTGGGCGCCGGTTCGGTCGGTCCTGGCCAAGCGCCCCTATGAGCTGAAGGGCACTGACCGGGCGATGTTCTACGCCGAGGCCTGGCTGATGACCCACTATTTCATGAGCGATCCCGTCCGCTACCAGCAGCTGACCGCCTACATGAAGGCCGTCGGTAGTGGAGATGACCCGGTCAAGGCCATGGAAGCGGCGTCGGGCCTGTCGGCAGAAGCCCTGCAGGCCAAGCTGCGGGACTACATGCGGGTGAAGATCCAGGTCGTAACCCACACGCTCAAGGGTCTGCCGGCTCCGCCGATCGAGGTCACACCGCTGAGCAAGGCCTCGGATGACCTGTTGCTGGCCGACTTCTCGCTGCGTCGCTTCGGATTGGCCAATGATGACGACGAGGACGAAGACGAAGACTCTGAAGGCGCGTTGGAGGCCCGGGCCGAGGCCCGCAGCCTGAGGGCCAAATGGCGGGTGGCGTTCCTGGCCGACATCCAGGTCCGGGCGGCGCGCTATCCTGGCGAACGCCTGGCCGAACTGGTGCTGGCCCGGGCCGAACTGGCCCTCGGCGATCCTGAAAAGGGACGGGTCCTGATCGATGCCTTCACCCAGGCCCGCCCGGACGATGCCGAGGGCCTGGAACTGGCCGGTCTGGCCCGGCTGGCGGCCGGCGACCGGGACGGGGACCATCGGGCTGCGCTCTACAAGGAAGCGGGCCAGCTGCTGGGGCAGGCCTACAAGCTCGACCCTACCCGCTACCAGACCCTCTATGGCTATGCGCGCAGCCGGTCTCTGGACCCGAGATATCCCACCCCCAATGTGATGGCGGTGCTGGAGGAGGCCCAGGCCCTGGCGCCCCAGGTGTCGCAAATCACCCTGGCTACGGCGCAGGCGATGATGCTTCGTGACCGCGATGACGAGGCCGCCGCCCTGCTGGGACCGGTCGCCAACAGCCCGCACGGCGGTTCAGAAGCCGCCCGGGCTCGGGCTATGCTCAAGACCCTGTCCGAGCGCAAGGCGAAGGGCGAGGGTGACAAATAGCGCCCGGACGGCTAGTCCCCGCGCATGAGCACTTCCCCCGTCGCCCCCCTTTCCCCGGTGTTTCAGGCAGCCCGCCGGCGCACCTTCGCCATCATCAGTCACCCTGACGCCGGCAAGACGACCCTGACCGAAAACCTGCTGCTGGCCGGGGGCGCGATCCGCGCGGCCGGCGCGGTGCGGGCGCGCGGCCAGACCCGCCGCACCCAGTCGGACTGGATGAAGATCGAGCGTGAGCGCGGGATCTCGGTGTCGGCCTCGGTGATGACGTTCGACCACGACGGTCTGATGTTCAACCTGCTCGACACCCCCGGCCACGAAGACTTTTCGGAAGACACCTATCGCACCCTGACGGCCGCCGACGCGGCGATCATGGTGCTGGACGCCGCCAAGGGCATCGAGCCCCAGACCCTGAAGCTGTTCGAGGTGTGCCGCCTGCGCGACATCCCGATCATCACCTTCATCAACAAGATGGACCGCGAGGCCCAGGACCCGTTCGAGCTGCTGGACGAGGTGTCGTCCAAGCTGGCCCTCGACCCCGCGCCGCTCTATTGGCCGGCCGGCTCGGGCGGACGTTTCAAGGGCATGCTGGACCTGCGCAAGCAGACCTTCATCCCCTATGCCAAGAAAAGCTCGACCGACGACGATGGCCACCCCGCGCCGGTCGCCCTGAAGTCCAACGCCATCAGCCGCTTCCTCGACCCCGAGGAACAGGCCGAGGTCGAGGAGGGCGCGATGCTGGTGTCCGAAGCCGCCAAGCCGTTCGATGTGAAGAGCTTCCTCGAGGGGCACATGACCCCGGTGTTCTTCGGCTCGGCCCTGCGCCACTTCGGCGTGGCCGAACTGCTGGCCGGCATCGGCGCCTATGCCCCGCCGCCGCATCCGGCCCGGGCCATGCGCGCCGGCGTCGAGACCCATGTCGCGCCCGGCGACGCCGAGGTCTCGGGTTTCGTGTTCAAGGTCCAGGCCAATATGGACCCCAATCACCGCGACCGGATCGCCTTCCTGCGCCTGACCAGCGGCCGCTTCACGCGCGGCATGAAGCTGAAGGCCCAGAACACCGGCAAGTCGATGAGCGTCAACGCCCCGGTGATGTTCTTCGCCAGCGACCGCGAACTGGCCGAGGACGCCTATGCCGGCGACGTGATCGGCATCCCCAACCACGGCGTGCTGCGGGTGGGCGACAGCCTGTCGGAGAGCGGAACCCTGCGTTTCGCCGGCCTGCCCAACTTCGCCCCGGAAATCCTGCGCCGCGTGCGGGTCAAGGATCCGCTGAAGGCCAAGCACCTGAAGAAGGCGCTGGAAGGCCTGGCCGAGGAAGGCGTCACCCAGCTGTTCCGCCCCATGCTGGGCAGCTCCGACTTCATCGTCGGCGCCGTGGGCCAGCTGCAGTTCGAGGTCATGGCCGACCGCCTGGGCGGCGAATACGCCCTCGACGTGATTTTCGAGCCCAGTCCCTACGCCGAAGCCCGCTGGATCAGCGGTACGCGGGCCGACGTCGAGGACTTCCAGGACAAGCACAAGACCGCCATGGCCACCGACATCGACGACCAGCCGGTGTTCCTGGGCAAGTCGTCCTGGGAGATCGGCTATGTCACGGAGCGTTTCCCCAAGGTTCTGTTCGAGCGGACGCGGGAGCGGGGGTGAACGCGCGCCCGTCCATCGGCCTGGTTGCCCACGACGATCGCAAGGCCGCCCTGGTCGACTGGGCGATGGCGCACGCTGACTTTCTGGCCGGCAAGACGCTCTACGCCACCGGCACAACCGGCGGCCGTATCCTCGAAGCCTTGCCGGACCTGAACCTGACACGCCTGAAGAGCGGCCCGCTGGGGGGCGATCTGCAGTTGGGCGCGCTGATCGCCGAAGGGCGGCTGGATGTGCTGATCTTCTTCGTCGATCCGCTGTCGCCGCAGCCGCACGACGTGGATGTGAAGGCCCTGATCCGGATGGCGACGCTGGCCGACATCCCGTTCGCGTGCAATCCGGCGACAGCCGACCTGATCGCCGGCGGGCTGGGCTAGCAAGAGCGGGCCGGAGTGCCGACCCTTTCGAAGTCCTCGCTTTGAGCGGGCTTCTGCCGACCGTCTATCCCCGTGCCCGCACGGGGATAGTGACCCCTCCGCCCCAGCAAATTCAACGCCCTGACCGCCCCATCCAGCGTCACGATCCAAAATCGACGCAGCCCCCTGCAATACGGCCGCATACTTCTGCTCGCTTCATCGCAAGGGGAGGGCGTCCAGCTGGCGACCTGACGGGCGGTGGAGGCGGTTGTGCGGGTCGTGCTCGCCTGACCGTTGTCGATGCAGCCCCCGGCGGGGATCGGTTCGAGGTGTGTAATTCCCCCCCTGGGGTTTCGCCGGGCAAATCGGTCGCTAACGCGCTCGTGGACAGCCCGGCGACGGCGGCGAGCGCTGCAGGCGCGGGCTGAAATCGCCCGCGCGGTCCGGAGGGGTCGCTTCCCTTCCGCCCGCCTGGGGCCTCTTTCGGGAGCGGGTTAAAACCCCGCGCCCCGAGGGCTCATCGGATAACAACCGCGCGGAGCGCTCCGGCCCCGGCCGAAACGGTACTCCAACTACACTCATCCGGGCCTGGCCCGGACGCTCCGCCGCCTCCCCAACCCGCCGGTGAATATCGGCGGAGATGCGAACCTGTGCGCCCATTTCGGGGCCGCACCTATGCGGAGAGGACGATGACGTCTGATGATTTTGAAAGCGCACTAGGAAAATTCCGGAGCGACGCGGCGGCCGAGGTGCTGCGGCAGGCGATCCGGGATCTGGAAACGAAGTTTGATCCCAACCAGCCACGGGCGCCGGTCGGGAGTTCGAACGGCGGGCAGTGGGTCGATACGGGCCGCGGTGGTGGTGGAGGCGCCAAGCTACACAAGCCGTCCAAGGCGAGCCCGAAGCCGAAGATGCGGCGGCGGCTGGTGCAAGCCGCCCGTGTGCTGGCCAGCCATCCTCAAGCTGGGCCTCTCGCTCAGGCGGCTGGGCTCCCGGCACTCGCCGGAGGCGTCGCGCTGACCCGCGCGATCGGTGATTTCGATAGCCGGACAACCGGTCGGGAGAAGACGCCGTTCCTGAAGTTGCCAACCCCAAGCCTGAACCTGAGAGTGACGGATGAAGTTGTTGGCGCGGGACGCAAGAAGCCGCGGATTCGAAAGTGGCGGCCCGGAGTGGGAAAAACGTCCATTAATATCGAGGACGATTGCGATGAGTTGTATTTCTCTGACGAGATAAAATGCAAAACGTATTCAATAATGTACGGAAAGGGTAAGTCTCAAAAGGGGGCTATATACGCTCAATGCATGGCTTCCGCTGCAGAGCGACATGCGACGTGCATGCGTTTTGGCATCAATGCTGTTAGTTTGCCGCTCTTTGACGGGAGGTCGTTGAAATGAGTTTGCGAGAATTAGGGCCTAGAAGTGTTCCCTACATTGGCGCTGACGGAGAGGAAGGGGCCGGCGCAATTCTCATCAGGTTTGGTGCGCCAACCTATATCGATATTGACGAGGACGAACCCATCGAGCGCCAGACGGGCGATCTAGAGGTCCAGCTTGCCGGTCGACGATACAAATTCACCGCGAACGGAGCCGACGATCTTCAGGTGGCATTCTATCTGATGCGCGTCGCCGGCGCCTGGCTTATTCGCGTGGCCGAAGAGGAGGGACTTACCCTCTTCGTAGATCGTCGAACCCCTATCGAAGAGCCCTTAGACCTCTTCGACAGCTGACGATCAGTCGCCCCTCAAGGCTCCGCCCCCGTCTCGATCAGCGGCCGGGCCAGGCCCACCGCCTGCTCGACGCTGGTCGCCACCGGGACGGCGGCGAACGGCTTCCAGCCGTCGCAGACCACCTTGGCCGCCGCGTCGTCGGCGCCGCCGGGCGGGATCGGGGCGGCGGGGCGCTGGTCGCCGGTGACGGGGCCTTCGCGGCCGCCGGCGCGGATGCTGCCAAAGCCGGCATGGGCGATGGAGCGGGCGTCGCAGTCGATGACTTCGTGACGCCAGCCGCCCCAGTATTCATCGGCGCCGGCCTTGAAGCCGCCTTCGGTGACCTGCAGCAGGCGCAGTTTTGCGGTGCGGCCGGTCCACTGGACGCTGGTCAGATCGACGAAGACGGCGAAGCGGCCGACGTCGGCCAGCCTCAGTTCAAGTTTGGTGGCGGGCGGGGCCGCAGCGGGGGGCTGGACGGCGGCTTGGGCCAGGGCGGGGCCCGTCCACAACATCACCGCCAACAGGGCGTTTCGCGTCGCGCGCAAATGGTCTAATCGGCTTTTCATGATCCAGCGTCGACGCCCCGTACCCTTCGAACTTGGCCCCGTGCACTTCATCGGCATCGGCGGCATCGGCATGTCCGGCATCGCCGAGATCATGCTGCGTATCGGCTACACCGTTCAGGGCAGCGACGCCAAGGCGTCGGCCAATACCGAGCGGCTGGAAAAGCTGGGCGCGCGGATCTTCGTGGGCCATGACGCGGCCAATGTCGAAGGCGCCTCGGCCATCGTCTATTCGACGGCGGTCAAGGCCGACAATGTCGAGATGGCCGCCGGCCGCGACAAGCGCCTGCCCCTGGTGCGGCGCGCCGAGATGCTGGCCGAGCTGATGCGGCTGCAGTTCTCGATCGCCGTGGGCGGCACGCACGGCAAGACCACCACCACCTCGATGGTCGCCGCCCTGCTCGACGCCGGCGATCTGGACCCGACCGTGGTCAATGGCGGCATCATCAACGCCTATGGCACCAACGCCAAGGTCGGCGAGGGCGACTGGATCGTCGTCGAGGCCGACGAGAGCGACGGCAGCTTCCTGAAGCTGAAGTCGACCGTGGCCATCGTCACCAATATCGACGCCGAGCATCTGGACCACTGGGGCACCTTTGACGCGGTCAAGAAGGGCTTCCAGGACTTCATCGAGAACATCCCCTTCTATGGCTTCGCGGCGGTCTGCACCGACCATCCCGAAGTCCAGGCCCTGACCGCCCGGATCGAGAACCGGCGGCTGGTGACCTATGGCGTCAATCCTCAGGCCGAGGTGCGCGTCTCCAATATCCAGATGGGCCCCGACGGCTCGGTGTTCGACATCATCGTGTCGCCGCTGGTGGGTGATCAGGTGCGCTATGACGGGCTGAAGATGCCGATGGCCGGGCACCACAATGTGCTCAACGCCACCGCCGCCGTGGCCGTGGCCCGCGAGCTGGGCGTCGACGCCGACGCCATCCGGGCCGGTCTGGCCAGCTTCGGCGGGGTCAAGCGCCGCTTTACCACCACCGGCGTGGCCGGCGGCATCCGCGTGGTCGACGACTATGGCCATCACCCGGTCGAGATCGCCGCCGTGCTCAAGGCCGCCCGCGCCGTGACCCCGAACGGCAAGGTGATCGCCGTGGTCCAGCCGCACCGCTTCACCCGGCTTCGCGACCTGATGACCGAGTTCAGCTCGTGCTTCAATGACGCCGACACCGTGATCGTCGCCGACGTGTATACGGCCGGCGAGAGCCCCATCGAGGGCATCGACCGCGACGCCCTGGTCGAGGGCCTCAAGAAGTTTGGCCACCGCCGGGCCCTGCCGCTTGAAAACCCCACGGCCTTGCCGCGCCTGATCGCCGCTGAGGCCGTCAGCGGCGACCTCGTCGTGCTGCTGGGGGCCGGCGACATCACCACCTGGGCCTATGCGCTGCCGGGGCAACTGGAAGCGCTTTCTAAGTGAGCTGGAAGGCCAACCTCCCCGCCGTTCGCGGCAAGCTGCTGTTTGACGAGCCGCTAGGCCCGTTCACCTGGTTCCGGGTCGGCGGCCCGGCAGAGGTGCTGTTCCTGCCGGCCGACGCCGACGACCTGCGCGACTTCCTGATGGCTCTGCCGCCCGAGGTTCCGGTCCAGGCGCTGGGCGTCGGCTCCAACGTCATCATCCGCGACGGCGGCGTCGAGGGCGTGGTCATTCGCTGCGCCGGTCGCGCCTTTGGCGAGGTCACGGTCGATGCCGAGGAAAACCTGATCATCGCCGGTCCGGCGGCGCTGGACGCCTCGGTGGCTCGGGCGGCGGCGAGGGCGGGGCTGGGCGGGCTCGAATTCTATGTCGGCATCCCGGGCACCGTCGGCGGCGCCCTGACCATGAATGCCGGCTGCTATGGCCGCGAGACCAAGGACATTCTGGTCAGCGCCTGGGGCTATGACCGGTCCGGCGAAATGCGGGTCTGGAGCAACGAAGACTTCGGCTTCACCTATCGGCACACGGAAGTCCCCCCCAACAGCATGTTCTGGGTGCAGGCGATGTTCCGCGGAACGCCCGACGATCCGGCCGATGTGCGCGACCGCATGGCCGAGATCACCGCCCGCCGCGAGACCACCCAGCCGATCCGCGAAAAGACCGGCGGCTCGACCTTCAAGAACCCTCCGGGCCACTCGTCCTGGAAGCTGGTCGACGAGGCCGGCTGGCGGGGCAAACCGTTTGGCGGGGCGATGTTCTCGCCGCTGCATTCCAACTTCCTGATCAATACCGGCGAGGCCACGGCGGCCGACCTGGAAGGCCTGGGCGACGCGGTTCGGGCTGATGTGCTGGCCAAGACCGGCATCCAGCTGGACTGGGAAATCAAGCGGATCGGGCGGCCGAAATAGGGACGCTTCCCTAAAAGGCTGTCATCCCGGACAAGCGCGCAGCGCGCCGATCCGGGACCGCCGGAAGCGCGGCGTTCAGGCGTCGGTCCCGGATCTTCGCTTCGTCCGGGATGACAGCTTTATTGAGCTGCTGGGGCAGAACCCGGGCAGACCGAAGGTTATTGATAGTTCATCCGGTTCTTGCCTGTTTCGGGCAAGCGCCGGTGCTATGAGATCGTCCTGAATTTCGGAGAATCCCCGCGCATGTTCCGCACCCTGCTGACCGCCGCCGCCGTATCCGCCCTTCTGGTCGGTGGGGCCCAGGCCCAGACCGCCCCCCAGGCAAAGTCGGGGCTCAAGACCCTGTTCGCCGGCAAGTCCGCCGCGCCGGCCGCTGCGCCGGTTTCGCCCGAGGCCACCGCCGAGGCCCTGCGTGACAAGGCCCTGCGCGATCACCTGGCCTGGGACATCACCGAGGACCTGACCACCACTATCGGTCCGCGTCTGGTCGGCTCGCCGGCCATGGAAAAGGCCAAGGACTGGGGCGTGGCCCAGTTCAAGGCCCTGGGCTTCACCAACATCAAGGTCGATGAGTTCGCCAAGCCGTCCTGGACGCGCGGCGAGGAGAGCGCCTGGCTGATGGCGCCCTATGCCATGAACCTCAACCCCGTTGGCCTGGGCCGCACCGTCTCGACCCCCGCTGAGGGCGTTGAGGCCGAGGTGGCGCTGTTCAAGACCTATGCCGAGATGATCGCCGCGCCGGAAGGCGCGCTGAAGGGCAAGATCGTGGTCATCACCCAGCCGATGGTCCGCGCCCAGGACGGGGCCGGCTATGGCGTGGCCGGCATCTCGCGCCGGGCCGGCCCGGTGGAAGCCGCCAAGCGCGGCGCCGTGGCCATGCTGATCCGCTCGATCTCGACCTCGGACTCCTCGGTGCCCCACACCGGCAGCACCGCCAATGGCGAGGGCGTGGTGACCATTCCCGCCGCCGCGATCGGCGTGCCGGAAGCCGAGCAGCTGGAGCGTCTGGCCGCCAAGGGCCCGCTGCGCATCAAGCTGAAGCTGCAGTCCAGCTTTGATGCCAAGGACGTGGCCTGGAACATCTCGGGCGACATCCAGGGCTCGGAAAAGCCTGACGAAGTGATCGTCATCGGCGGCCACCTCGACAGCTGGGATGTCGGCACCGGCGCCCTGGACGACGCCACGGGCATCGCCATCACCACGGCGGCCGCCAAGCTGATCGGCGACCTGCCCAGGCATCCCAAGCGCACCATCCGCGTCGTGATGTGGGGCTCGGAAGAAAGCGGCGGCTCGTCGGACGCCTATCTGGCCGCCAACAAGGACGCGCTGTCGAAGATCGTGCTGGCCGGCGAGAGCGACACCGGCGCCGACCGCATCTACAGCCTGCAGGTTCCGGCCGGGGCGCTGGACCATCCGGTGATCAAGACCGCGACCCGCGTGCTCATGCCGCTGAAGATCTATCTGGACCGCGCGCCGGCGGCTCATGGCGGCGCCGACATCGGCGCCATCGAGGAGGCCGGCGTGCCAGTGATCAACCTGAACCAGGATGCCAGCCGCTACTTCGACTATCACCACACGGCCGATGACACGCTCAACAAGGTGGACCCGATCCAGCTGGCCCAGAACGTGGCGGCGTGGACCAGCTTCCTCTACCTGGTGGCCGACAGCGACATCGACTTCCGGGCGCTGAAGCCGGCGACGGCGGCGGCGCACTAACGGCCAACACCGGACGCCCCCTCCGTCACGCTGCGTATTCGCAGCGCGCCACCTCCCCCGCTTTGCGGGGCAGGAGGTGAAGCTGCTCTTCTCCTGCCCCGTAGCGAAGCGTGCGGGGGAGGTGGCGCGGCGCCGATAGGCGACGTGACGGAGGGGGCGTCTCGGCAGTTGGCAGGACCGCCGTCGCTCACTAGGAGTGGCGCTTACCTTCAGCGCTTCGTCGAGCCCCCTCCATGACCCAGCCGAACACCGACGCCCCCCTGGCCGGCCGTCACATCGCCGTCCTGCTGGGCGGTCCGTCCTCCGAGCGCGAGGTCAGCCTCGTCTCGGGACGGGAATGCGCCGACGCGCTGGAGCGGCTGGGGGCCAAGGTCACCCGCGTCGATCCCGGCAAGGACGTGGCCCAGGTGCTGACCAGGGTCGCGCCGGACCTGGTCTTCAACGCCCTGCACGGCGAGTGGGGCGAGGACGGCTGCGTCCAGGGCGTGCTGGAGACCCTGAAGATCGGCTACACCCACTCGGGCGTGCTGGCCTCGGCCCTGGCGATGGACAAGGCCAAGGCCAAGGCCGTGCTGGCTGCGGCGGGCGTGATCGTGCCCGGCGGCGGTCTGTTCAATCGACATATCGCCGCACGCGACCATGTGATGCAGCCTCCCTACGTTGTGAAGCCCAATGCCGAGGGATCTTCGGTTGGGGTATTCCTGGTTTTCGAAGGCGCCAACCGGCCGCCCCAGGAATTGGCAATGCCCACATGGACTTACGGCGAAGAGGTGATGATCGAGCCCTATATCCGCGGGCTGGAGCTGGCCGTCGCCGTGATGGGTGAGTCAAATGGTCCCAAGGCCCTGGCCGTGACCGATATTCGCTCGTCCACAGGTTTCTATGACTACGACGCCAAGTACTCCGAGGGCGGTTCCATCCATGTTTTGCCGGCCCCAATCCCTGACAGCGTAAGGGATAGAGCCATGCGGATGGCCGAGCTTGGCCACACAGCTCTTGGTTGCCAAGGCGTAACCCGGTCTGACTTCCGTTATGACGACATTAACGACCTTCTGGTCCTTCTAGAGGTCAATACGCAACCCGGCATGACACCGACTTCGCTCGCACCTGAGCAAGCCGCCCACGTCGGGATTTCGTTTGATCATTTAGTGCTCTGGATCGTGGAGGACGCTTATGCCCGCTGTAGTGCGGGGGGGACCGCCTAAGCCTAGGCGCCCTCGGGCCGAAGTGCCCGCAAGTCCGAACAAGGCTCGTTCGGCTCCGCCCAAGGGCGCGCAGCCGGCTGCGAAACTGCGCGCCGCCAAGGGCGTGGGCTTGTCGCCCGCGTTCGCATTGGGGGTCGCCGGCGTAGCGCTTGGCCTTGGGCTTGTGGTGATGCTCGCGACCGGCCATCGGGCCGAGCGCCTCGTCACGGCTGCGCGCCAGGGCGTGGACGGCGAGTTCGCGTCCGCCGGCTTCAAGCTCAAGACCCTGCACGTCCAGGGCGCCTCGGCCCAGGCCGACGCGGATATCCGACGCGCGTCGGCGCTGTATCTGGACCAGCCGACCCTGGGCCTGGACCTGGCCGAGATCCGCCAGCGCGTCGAGATGGTGGGCTGGGTCAAGGAAGCCAAGGTCGTGCGCCTGCTGCCCGATACCGTGCTCATCGCGGTCGAGGAACGTCCCGCCCTGGCCGTCTGGCAGAGTGGCGGTCGCATGCGTGTCATCGACGGCGAGGGGCGCGTGATCAGCGAGGCCGACGCCTCGCAGTTCCCGCAATTGCCGCTGGTGGTGGGGCAGGGCGCCGATCAGGCCGCCGGCGCCATCCTGCCGGCTGTCGCCGCCCGTCCGCGTCTTCGCGATCGTCTTGAAGCGCTGGTGCGCGTCGATGATCGCCGCTGGGATCTGCGCCTGAAAGACGGATCTCTGATCCAGCTTCCGGCGATCGACGAAGAATCCGCACTGATCCAGCTGGATCAGTTGGACCAGAGACAACGAATCCTGGATTTGGGGTTTGCGCGCATCGATCTGCGCGATCCCGATATGGTGGCTGTGAGACCCCGTGATGCGGCTCTGCCTGGGCAGACCGTGGCAGGCGGGGCGTAGTGTGATGGTGTTGGGGTGACGATAGCGATGTCGCGACTGGAAGATCGGAAACAGGCCCGTGACGGCTTGAAGGCGACGCTCGTTCGTCAGCCTGCGGTCGCGGCTGTCGATCTGGGCGCGTCCAAGGTCACGTGCTTCATCATGAAGGCCGACGGCATTCATCGTGACAACCGCACCCTGACCACAGCCGGCGTCGGCTATGTGCAGTCGCGCGGCGTTCGCGGCGGCGCGATCGTCAACCTGGACGAGGCCGCGCAAGCGATCGCCCAGGCTGTCGAGCGCGCCGAGACCGTGGCGGGCGTCAACGTCCAGGGCGTCAGCGTCTGCACCGCCGGCGGCCAGCTGGCCAGCAACCGCGTCCATACCCAGGTGTCCCTCGGGGCTCGGCCGATCGCTGACGGCGACCTGTCGCGCGCCATCGCCTCGGCCCTGGCCCAGGTCAAGATTCCCGGCCGCAAGCCGATCCACCTGCTGCCCATCGCCTGGTCGGTGGACGGGCAGCGCGGCATCCGCGATCCGCGCGCCATGTTCGGCCGCGCGCTGGGCCTGGAACTGCTGGTCGTCTCGATCAACGAAAACGTCTTCCACACGCTGGCCCACTGCGTCGAGCGCGCCCACCTGTCCTTCGAAGGCGTGGTCGCTGCGCCCTTCGCCTCGGCCCTGGCGGCCCTGGAAGAGGACGAGATGGACCTGGGCGCCGTCTGCATCGACATGGGCGGCGGCTCGACCTCGGTGGCGGTGTTCAACAACGGCGCGCTCTGCCACGTCGACAGCCTGGCCGTCGGCGGCGGGCACGTGACGCAGGACATCGCCCGCGGCCTGCAGACCTCGGTCGCCGGCGCCGAGCGCATCAAGACCCTGCACGGCAGCGCCATCGCCTCGGCCAACGAAGACCGCGAGATGATCGAGGCCCCGCCGCGCGGTGATGATCCGGGCGCCGGGCCGGTGATCGCGCCGCGCTCGCTGCTCAAGGGCATCATCCAGCCGCGCGTCGAAGAGACGCTGGAACTGCTGCGCGAGCGGCTGAAGGCCTCGGGCGCCCCGGTCGAGCCGGGCGCGGGCATCGTGCTGACCGGCGGCGCCAGCCAGCTGGCCGGCGTGCGCGAAGTGGCCGTGCGCGTCTTTGATCGCCCTGTGCGCCTGGGTCGCCCGCGCCGGGTGCCGCATCTGGCCGACGCCGCCTCGGGTCCGGCCTTCTGCGCCGCCGCCGGCGTGCTGCATCGCTCGGCCTTTGGTCCGCGCGAAGTGGTGTCTCCGAAGGCTCTGGCGACGGCCGCCCTGCGCAAGCGGCCCATGGACCCCAACGCCAGTCCGATGGCCAAGGCCGCCGCCTGGTTGCGCGACAACCTTTGACGCCCTCTCTTGACGGTTGTCGCCGGCGGTCACGCTTGAACGCGTGGTCAAGCTCTCGACGTGTCGCGAAATAGACCGCAGCGGCGTTCGGTCGCATCAACTATCAAGAACCATCCGGAACCCTTGGACTCCCAAGAGATTCTGTTGATGGACCAAGAATTCTGCTCAGGCAGCGCTCGACGTGTCCCCGACTCATATTATGCAGTTAACCGCCGATTAACGATGGTGGTTGTTCTGTTAACCCAATCGTCGAGGCGTTCCCGACGGTTGAACCGCCGGGGTCCTGTTTGACGATTTCGGCGTAAGGTCGCGAGGGTTCCATGGCTATTTCTCTTTCAGCGCCGCGCACCACTGAGCTGAAGCCGCGTATCGTCGTGTTCGGCGTCGGTGGCGCGGGCGGCAATGCGGTCAACAACATGATCGAGGCAGGCCTCGAAGGTGTTGAGTTCGTGGTCGCCAACACTGACGCGCAGCAGCTTCAGTTCGCCAAGACCGACCGTCGCATCCAGCTGGGCGTGCAGGTCACTCAGGGCCTGGGCGCCGGCGCCCACCCCGAGGTGGGCATGAGCGCCGCCGAAGAAAGCTTCCCCGAGATCGGCGAGCACCTGGACGGCGCTCACATGGTCTTCATCACCGCCGGCATGGGCGGCGGCACCGGCACCGGCGCGGCCCCGATCATCGCCAAGTGCGCCCGCGAGCGCGGCATCCTGACCGTCGGCGTGGTCACCAAGCCCTTCCACTTCGAAGGCCGTCACCGCATGCGTCTGGCCGACGCCGGCATCGGTGAGCTGCAACGCTATGTCGACACCCTGATCGTCATTCCCAACCAGAACCTGTTCCGCGTCGCCAACGAGCGCACGACCTTCGCCGAAGCCTTCGGCATGGCCGACCAGGTTCTGCACTCGGGCGTTCGTTCGATCACCGACCTGATGGTCCTGCCGGGCCTGATCAACCTCGACTTCGCCGACGTCCGCACGGTCATGACCGAAATGGGCAAGGCGATGATGGGCACCGGCGAGGGCACCGGCGAAGACCGCGCCCTGATGGCCGCCCAGAACGCCATCGCCAACCCGCTGCTGGACGAAGTCTCGCTGAAGGGCGCCAAGGCTGTCCTAGTCAACGTGACCGGCGGCATGGACATGACGCTGCTGGAAGTCGACGAAGCCGCCAACGCAATCTCCGATCAGGTCGATCCGGAAGCCAACATCATCTTCGGCGCGGCCTTCGATCCGTCGCTGGAAGGCGTGATCCGCGTCTCGGTGGTCGCCACCGGCATGGACGGCGCCTCGATCGCCCAGATCGAGCCCAAGCCCGTCACCCGCAACACCACGACCGCGCCGCTGATCGTCGACACCACCCGTCCGGCCCCGCAGCCTGAGCCGGCCCGTCCGACCTCGCGTTACGAAGCGCGTCCGTTCGATCGCCCGGTTGCCCAGTCGACCACCTACGCGCCCGAGTCCGCTTACGAGCCCGAGCCGGAAGTTGTCGCTGAGGCGCCGCAAGCCGACCTCTATTTCCAAGAGCCTGTCGTGTCCGAGGCCGCCCCCGAGCCTCGCATCACCACGCCGGCTCCGCGCACCGTGACCCGGATCGTCGATCCGATGGTCGACGACGTTGAGGAAGCGCCGCTCTACACCGAGCAGCACTATGCTGACCGTCAGCCGCAGAAGTCCGGCGGCTGGATGAGCCTGTTCGGTGGCGGTCGCCAGCGCTACGACCAGCAACCTGCGCCGCAACAGCAGCCACAGGCGCGTTCGACCTCCAACGCCCGCCCGAGCCTGCAACCGCTCGAGTCGCAACAGGTCGATGAAGGCGAGGATCTCGAGATTCCGTCGTTCCTGCGTCGCCTGGCGAACTGATCGGTTCGATCAAGGTCTGAATTCTGAAGCGCCCGGGGTGAAAGCCCCGGGCGTTTTGCTCTTTGGTCGGTGACTTGCCCCCTCCTGACCGCTTCGCGGTCGTCCTCCCCCGTAGGGGGAAGATGAAGACCGGCGCGTTTCATCTTCCCCCTACGGGGGAGGAGCGCCGCAGGCGCGGAGGGGGCTAGTGGTGGCTAGATCACCCGTAAGCCTGCTATAGACTTGGCACATCCTGCCAATTCTCCACCCAAACAGGTCACATGAAGCTCAGTCGCGCCGATCGGAAAATCCTCGAGATCCTGCAGCAGGACGGCAAGATCTCGAATGTTGATCTGGCCGAACGGGTCGGGCTTTCGCCCAGCCCCTGCCTGCGCCGCGTCAAGCAACTGGAGGCCTCGGGCCTGATCTCCGGCTATGTGGCGCTGCTGGATCGCCGCAAGGCCAGTCTGGACCTGCTGGCCTATGTCGAGGTTCAGGTCGATCGCCACAGCGAAACCGCCGCCGAAGCCTTCAAGGAAGCGGTGCTGCGCGAGCCCCTGGTCGTCGGCTGCTATGCCATGACCGGCGGCTATGACTATCTGCTGCGCGTGCTGGCCCCCAATCTCGACGCCTACGCCGAGTTCACGATGAAGCGCCTGCTGAAGATGCCGGCGGTCAAGGGCATCCAGTCCAGCTTCGTGCTGGAGACCATCAAGGACTCACCGGCCCTGCCGCTGGATTTTCTGGACTAGGCGGGCCTCACAGCCCCTTCAATCCGTCATTCCCGCCCTTGTGGCGGGAACCCCTCGTACCGCCGCAGGTGCGAGAGGGGCGAAGTGCGCGCGCACTTCGCTGGCGCTTCATGTTGCAGCTGAAACAGGGGTTCCCGCCACAAGGGCGGGAATGACGAAACATTATTGAGCGTGATTGGTGAAGTTGGATAGCAGTTTTTATAATTTTATTGGCACAATATAGCTATAAAGGCAGCGATTTAGGTCATAATCGACAGGTTCTGACTTCTCCATCCGGCTATCCTGACCGCTGTTCATTCGAGGAGCGGTTTTCATGCTGGTTGTCGACCAGAAGCCCCTGGCTTCGGCCGTCCCGTCGCCCGTTCGCGCGGCGCTGGAAACCGTTCAGGCCTATCGCTCCGGCATGACCCTGGCCGAGGCTGGTCGGCGCACCGGCCGCGACACCTTCTCCAAGCTGGCCAGCAACGAGAACCTGCTGGGCGCCAGCCCTACGGTGGCCGCCGCCGTCCAGGCGGCTCTGGCCTCGCCCGAGATCTATCCCGACCCCTATTGCGAGACCTTGCGCGACGCCTTGGGCTCGCACCTGTCGGTCGACCCGGCCCGGATCGTGGTGTCGCCGGGCTCCGAAGCCCTGATCGACTATCTGTTCCGCGCCGTCATCGCGCCGGGCGAAACGATCCTGCTGTCGACCCCGACCTTCCCGGCCTACGAGATCTTCGCCAAGTGCGCCGAGGCGACCATCGTCGACGTGCCGCGCCTGGCCAATTTCGATCTCGACGTCGAGGCCTTCAAGGTCGAGGCGGCCAAGGGGCCCAAGCTGCTGGTCCTGTGCACGCCCAACAACCCGACGGGCAACGCCCTGACCGGCGTCGATATCGGCGAGATCCTGGCGGTCACGCCGTGCTCGACCATGGTGTTCGTGGACGAGGCCTATCGCGAATATCACGAGGCCTTCAACACCTTCGCCCTGCTGGAAGCCTGGGGTGGTCCCTGGGTGTCGGCCCGCACCTTCTCCAAGGCCTATGGCCTGGCCGGCCTGCGGGTGGGCTATGGCGTCGCTTCGTCGGCGCAGCTGGTCGGCTATCTGGATCGCCTGCGGCCCCCCTTCAACGTGACCTCGGTCAGCCAGGCCGCCGCCCTGGCTGCCCTGGTGGATGTGGACCATCTGCAAAGCACCGTGGCCCTGACCCTCGCCGAGCGCGGCCGGGTCGAGGCGGCGTTGGTCGCCATGGGCATCGAGCACACCCGGAGCCAGGCCAATTTCGTGTTCCTGCGTTCGCCGGCGGGCCCGGAAGCCACGACCGCGCGCTTGCTGCAGGAAGGGCTTATCATCCGTCCGACCCCGGTGGCCGGCGGCTGGGTTCGCATCACCATCGGCCGTCCAGCCGACAATGACCGCCTGATCGCCGCCTTGCCGGCCGCGCTGGCCAGCTGAGCTTCGGAGAGACCTCATGTCCATGACCCCCGAAAATCCATTGGGCCTCGACGGCTTCGAGTTCGTCGAGTTCACCAGCCCCGATCCGGCCGCCATGAAGGCGCTGTTCGAGGCCCTGGGCTTCGTGCCGGCCAGCAGGCACCCGACCAAGGCCGTGACCCGCTACAAGCAGGGCCGCATCAACCTGCTGATCAATGAAGAGACCACAGGCCAGGTCGCCGAGTTCCGCGCCGCCCACGGCCCGTCGGCCAATGGCATGGCCTTCCGCGTCGAGAATGTGGAAGCCGCCTATGCCGAGGCGCTCAAGCGCGGGGCCGTCGCCGCTGACGCCAGCAAGACCTTGCTGGGCGAGGGCGCGCGGGTGCTGGAAGGCATCGGCGGTTCCATGCTGTATCTGGTCGAGCGCGCCGGTGATCCGGGCACGATCTATGACAGCTGGGACCAGGTTCCCGGCGCTGCAGAGGCCGAGGCCAGGAACAATGTCGGCCTGGATCTGCTCGACCACCTGACCCACAACGTCAAGCGTGGCCAGATGAGCACCTGGTCGACCTTCTATCGCGATGTCTTCGGCTTCGAGGAGCAGAAGTATTTCGACATCAAGGGTCAGGCCACGGGCCTGTTCAGCCAGGCGATGATCGCGCCCGACAAGGCCATCCGCATTCCGCTCAACGAGAGCCAGGACGATCACAGCCAGATCGAGGAATTCATTCGCCAGTACAATGGCGAGGGCATCCAGCATCTGGCCCTGACCACGCCGGACATCTACGACACCGTCGAAAAGCTGCGCGCCCGGGGCGTCAAGCTGCAGGACACTATCGAGACCTATTACGAGCTGGTCGACAAGCGCGTGCCCGGCCATGGCGAGGACCTGGAACGGCTGCGCAAGAACCGCATCCTGCTGGACGGCAATGTCGGCGAGGAGGGCCTGCTGCTGCAGATCTTCACCGAAAACCTGTTTGGCCCGATCTTCTTCGAGGTCATTCAGCGCAAGGGCAATGAGGGCTTCGGCAACGGCAACTTCCAGGCCCTGTTCGAGAGCATCGAGCTGGACCAGATCCGCCGCGGCGTGATCACGGTCGAGGCCTGATCAAGGCTGGTGGACGGGAGCCCGTTTCCCGTCCCACAATCCCGCTCTCCCCGGCGAAGGCCGGGGCCCAGGTGAAACCCACGAACCGCTCCGGATGAATCTGGGTCCCGGCCTTCGCCGGGAAGAGCGGAGGTGGGGGAGGATGCACGTGACGACTCGAGACTCGCTCCGCTACCAATCCGGCTTCGGCAATCACTTCGCCACCGAGGCCGTCCCCGGCGCCCTGCCGGTGGGTCAGAACTCGCCGCAGAAGGTTGCGTTCGGGCTCTATGCCGAGCAGCTGTCGGGCGCGGCCTTTACGGCGCCGCGCCACGAAAACCGCAGAAGCTGGCTCTACCGTCTGCGGCCCAGCGCCGGTCATGGCCGCTATGAGCCCTATGCCCAGCCGAGCCTGGCCAGCGGGTCGTTTGACGGGCCCGTCACGCCCAATCGCCTGCGCTGGGACCCGATCGATGTTCCTGCCGAACCGACCGACTTCGTCGACGGCCTGCTGACCCTGGCCGGCAATGGCGACGTGGCGACCCAGGCCGGGATCGGCATCCATCTGTATCTGGCCAACACGTCCATGACGGACCGGGTGTTCCAGGACGCCGACGGCGAGTTGCTGATCGTGCCGCAACAGGGCGTGCTGACCCTGGTCACTGAGCTGGGCGTCCTGACCGCCGGCCCCGGCGAGATCGCCCTGATCCCGCGCGGCGTGCGCTTCCGGGTCGAGGTCGAGGGGCCCTCGCGCGGCTATGTCTGCGAGAACTATGGCGCGGGCTTCAAGCTGCCGGACCTGGGGCCGATCGGCGCGAACGGCCTGGCCAATCCGCGCGACTTCGAGACGCCGGTCGCTGCTTTCGAGGATGTCGAGGCCCCGACCCAGGTGATCCAGAAGTTCCAGGGGGCCCTCTGGACCTCGCAGTGGGATCACAGCCCGCTGGACGTGGTGGCCTGGCACGGCAATTTCGCGCCCTGCAAATACGATCTGTCGCGCTTCAACACGATCAACACGGTCAGCTTCGACCATCCCGATCCTTCGATCTTCACGGTGCTGACCTCGCCCAGCGAGATCCCCGGCACGGCCAATTGCGACTTCGTGATCTTCCCGCCGCGCTGGATGGTGGCCGAGCACACGTTCCGGCCGCCGTGGTTCCACCGCAACGTGATGAGCGAGTTCATGGGCCTGGTTACCGGCGCCTATGACGCCAAGGCCGGCGGCTTCTCGCCCGGCGGGGCGTCTCTGCACAACGCCATGAGCGATCACGGCCCCGATCTGGCCAGCTGGCAGGGCGCGGTGGCGGCCGATCTGAAGCCGCACAGGATCGAGAACACGATGGCCTTCATGTTCGAAAGCCGATGGGTGCTCCGCCCCACGCGATTTGCTCTGGAGCATTGCGCACTTCAGGCGGACTATGACGCCTGCTGGTCGGGCTTCCCCAAGGCCGTCCTGCCTTAACGATAACGACAACGAGGAAGCGCCCATGAAGCTCGCGTCTCTCAAAGGCGGCCGTGACGGCCGTCTGGTGGTGGTCTCCAACGACCTGGCCTGGTTTACCGACGCGGCGACGATCGCGCCGACCCTGCAGGCGGCGATGGATGACTGGGGACGCTGTGAAGCCCTGTTGCGCGGCCTGGCCGAGAGCCTGGAGCACGGCGGCGTTCCCAAGGAGCGCTTCCACGAGCATGAGGCCGAGAGCCCCTTGCCCCGGGCCTATCAGTGGCTGGACGGCAGCGCCTATGTGAACCACGTGCAGCTGGTGCGGCAGGCGCGCGGCGCCGAGATGCCCGAGACCTTCTGGACCGATCCGCTGATGTACCAGGGGGCCTCTGACGGCTTTCTGGGTCCGCGCGACGAGATCCCGCTGGCCGACGCCGCCTGGGGCTGCGACCTGGAAGGCGAGATCGCCGTGATCGTCGGCGACGTGCCGCTGGGCGCGACCCGCGAGGAGGCCCTGGCCGCCATCCGCCTGGTGATGCTGTGCAACGACGTGTCTCTGCGCAACCTGATCCCGGCCGAACTGGCCAAGGGTTTTGGCTTTGTGCAGTCCAAGCCGGCCAGCGCCTTCTCGCCGGTCGCCGTCACACCGGCCCTGCTGGGCGACGCGTGGAAGGACGGCAAGCTGCACGGCGCCCTGCTGGTCAGCCTGAACGGCGATGACTTCGGAGCGGCCGACGCCGGGGTCGACATGACCTTCGACTTCGGGACCCTGGTGGCGCATGCCGCCAAGACCCGCGGCCTGGCGGCCGGCACCATCGTCGGCTCGGGTACGGTCAGCAATCGCGGCGCCGACCAGGGGCCGGGCAAGCCGGTCGCCGAGGGCGGCCTGGGCTATTCGTGTCTGGCCGAGCTGCGCACCGTCGAGACCCTGGTCAATGGCAAGGCCAGCACGCCGTTCCTGCTGGGCGGCGACACAGTCCGGATCGAGATGAAGGACGCCAAGGGCCACACGATCTTCGGGGCCATCGAGCAGACGGTCGAGCGGGTTTGAGTCCAGAAGGCGAACAGGTCGAAGCGGCTGGACGGGTCTGGGCGACGCGGGCCGGGATCAGTCTGGGTCCGCTCGACCTGATCGCCGACGGGGCGGCGCGCAATTATGTGCTGCAGATCGGCGACAAGCGCTTCCACGGCTTCGTGGTCCGGCGGGGGGAGGCGGTGTTCGGCTATGTCGACCGCTGTCCGCATGCCGGCCTGCCGCTGGCCCAACAGCTTGATCAGTATCTGACGCCGGACGGCGGGCTGATCGCCTGCTCCTGGCACGGAGCGATGTTCACGGTCGAGGCAGGGGCCTGCGTCGGCGGTCCCTGCGTGGGAGCCAAGCTGTCGCCCTGGCCGGTGGAGGTCCGCGAGGGGCGGGTGGTGACGGCTTAGCCACCACCCGTCTTCGAGGTTAGGCCTGGGCCACCGCCCGTTCCTTCATGTGCTTGACCATGCCGATCGCGGCCAGGGCGTAGTGCAGTCCGGCCCAGGCGTAGAAGCACAGCGAGACGATGATGCCCTGCTGGCTGGCCAGGGCCAGGGTGGTGCGGCACTGGTCGGCCAGCGCCACCGGCGAACCGGCCGGAGCCACGCCGCCAGGGCAGGCGACCGCGAAGTTTGTGGCGGTCTCGGGCAGACCAAACGAGCCAAACAGCGAAGCGATCAGGCCGCCGGCGTCAGGCGTGTTGAAGTTGTACTGCGCCAGATGGTCGATCAGCCAGCCGGTGAACACCGGCCCGCCACCGAGCGCCAGCAGGTTGAGGAAGAAGAACAGGATCGCCGTCGCCGTAGCCCGGCGATGCGGATCCACCGAGTTCTGAACCACGCCAAAGGTCGGGGCCAGATACACATAGTGGAAGATGCCCGGGACCAGCAGGATCAGGGCCGTGGCCTGCCAGGTCGGCTGCAGATAGGCCAGGACGTAGATCGGGGTGCAGATCAGCAGGCCCAGAGCCGGCGTCAGAGCGTACCATTTGGCGCTCTTCTTGCCGGCCCAGTCGCTGAGGAAGCCGCCGACCAGGGTGCCGACCCCGGCCGAGAAGCCGCCGATCAGGCCGGTGATCAGGCCCACCTGCGCCAGGTCCAGGCCAAAGGCCCGCACGAAATAGGACGGCACGAAGGCGCCCGAGCCATAGGAGCCGAACGAGGCGATGGTCACGCCCAGCACCATGTGCAGCACGGGCCACTTGCCAAACAGCACCTTGGTCACGGCCCACATTTCGCGGAACTCGTTGGCCATCGAGAAGGCCAGCTTGGGCGGCTCGACCACCACATCCTCGGCTTCGAGCGGGTGTTCCTTGGCTTCCGAATGGCCGCGCGGCGGTTCCTTGACCACCAGCTTGACGATCACCGCCAGCAGGATGCCGGGCAGACCGACGATCACGAAGGCCACGCGCCAGCTGAACTCCTGGGCCAGCCAGCCGCCGGCCACGGCGCCGAACATGGTGCCCAGCGGAATACCGAACGAATAGATCGACAGGGCCGTGGCCCGCTGCTTGGGCGCATAGTAGTCGCTGATCAGCGAGTGCGATGGCGGCGAGCAGCCCGCCTCGCCGATGCCGACCCCGAAGCGGTAGGCGGCCAGCTGTGCGAAGCTGGCGGCGCTGCCGCACAGGGCGGTGAAGCCCGACCAGATCACCAGCGAGGCCGAGATGATCGTCACGCGGTTGAAGCGCTCGGCCAGGCGCGCGATGGGAATGCCCAGGATCGTATAGAGCAGGGCGAAATACAGGCCCCCCAGCAGGCCCAGTTGGGTATCGGTCAGCTTCAGGTCGACCTTGATGGCCTGACCGATGGTGGCGATGATCGTGCGATCGATGAAATTGAAGGTGTAGGTGGCGAGCAAAAGCCCCAGCACCGTGGCCTTGTAGCCGTTGGAATACAGCGGTTTTGTTCCGCTGGACGCAATCGCGTCTGCCATGCTGGCGCGCTCCCTTCAAACATTTGTTCTAATTGTTGAGGGGACTGTAGACGTAACGGAAGTCGCAGCGCCAGCGGGATTTGCCAGGGTGATCCAGAAGCCCTTCCCCCTTTGCAGGGGGAAGGGAGACGTCACAGAATCTAGGCCACCATGTCCTCGCGGATCGTCTTTCGGGCCTGCCAGAACAGGGCGAAGGCGCCCAAACCCATCAGGGTCGAGACGATCAGGGCCCAGCGCACGCCTTCGGCGGCGCCCATGCCCATCGGCCCGGCGAAGAAGTCGCTCAGCGCGCCGACGCCCAGAGGGCCCAGGCCCAGACCGATCAGGTTGATGATCAGCAGCAGTACCGCCGCCGCCGTCGCCCGCATCGCCGGGTTCACGATGCTTTGCGCCGTGGCATAGACCGGGCCGTACCACAGGGTGCCCAGAAGGGTCGGGATGGTCAGCACCAGCAGAGCCGGCATGGCGCTCGGCAGGTTGATGGCCAGGATGTAGAACGGGATGGCGATCAGGGACGCGATCGCCGGAACGATGACATAGGCCCGCAGGTCCTTGGCCCCCAGTCGGTCGGCCAGAACTCCGCCCAGCCAGGCTCCGATCACCCCGGCGGTGCCGCCGATCAAACCCAGGGCCAGACCCAGGAAGCCGGCGGACTTGAGGCCAAACATCGCCGCCAGCTCCGCCAGTTCGGCCGTATGGTTGCGGAAGAAGAACGAGGCGGTGAAGGGCGCATGGCCATAGCCGATAAAGGCCTTGATCGAGGCGGCCAGGGCCACCAGCCAGAAGGTCTTCTTGGTGCCCAGAACCGTCAGTGCGGCCTTGAAGCTGATCTGTGAAGCCGCGCGGGCGGCGATGTCGGCGGCCAGCTGGCGGCGCGGCTCGACCAGGGTGAAGGCCGCGATCAGGGCGAAGATGATACCCGGCGCGCCGGCCACCATGAAGGCGACCCGCCAGCCATAGGCGTCGGCGACCAGCCCGCCCATGGCCATGCCGGCCAGGGTGCCAAGCGGCGTGCCGATGGAATAGAAGGCGATGGCGCTGGCCCGTTTTTCCCGGGGCACATAGTCGCTGATCAGCGAGTGGGCGGGCGGGGTGCAGCCGGCCTCGCCGACCCCCACGCCGATGCGGGCCAGGATCAGCTGCCAGAAGTTCTGGCTGAAGCCGCACAGCACGGTGAAGCCGCTCCAGACGGCCACCGAGATGCCGATGATCATCGGGCGGTTCTTGGTCTCGGCCAGCCGGGCGATGGGGATGCCCAGCACGGTATAGAAGATCGCAAAGGCCAGGCCGGTCATCATGCCCAGCTGCCAGTCGGCCAGGCCCAGCTCGGCCTTGATCGGCTCGGCCAGGATATTGACCACCTGCCGGTCTAGGAAGTTCAGCGTGTAGATGATCAGCAGCACCCACAGGGCATAGCGGCGATAGCCGGCCGAGACGGGGTTGATAACCGGCGACGGTGTGGCCGTTTCCGCCATGGGCGTCTGCTCCCTCGAACGTTTGTTCTAATTGTTGTGGCGACTTTAGACGCAGGTTAATCGGGATGGCTACCCGCCATCTGCCGTCAGGGAATACGCGTCATGGAAATCGTTATCGGCACCCGCAAATGGTCCAGCTGGTCGATGCGCCCCTGGCTGGCGCTCAAGCACACCGGCGCGGCGTTCACCGAAACCCTGATCCAGCTGCGCCAGGTCGGGCTTTCGGAAGAGATCGGCAAGCACTCGCCCAGCAACCTGGTGCCGGTGCTGAAGGACGGCGACCTGGTGCTCTGGGACTCGCTGGCCATCTGCGAATATCTGGCCGAGGCCTATCCGGACGCCGGGTTGTGGCCGGCCGACAAGGCGTTGCGGGCTCTGGGCCGGTCGGTCGCGGCCGAGATGCATTCGGGCTTCGGCGCGTTGCGCACCGAGTGCCCGATGGAACTGGAGACCCGCGACAAGATCATCGACCTGTCCGAGGCGGCCCAGGCGGACATCCGCAAGATCGCGGCGCGCTGGAACCAGCTGCTGGAGCGCTCGGGCGGGCCGTTTCTGCTGGGCGCGTGGTCGATCGCCGACGCGTTCTACACCCCGGTGGCGACGCGGTTTGCGACCTATGGGATCAAGCTGGCGGACTACGGCGATACGGAGCCGGCGCAGGCCTATTGTGATCGTTTGCTGCAGACGCCGGAGTATCTGGCGTGGGAGCGGGACGCGCTGGCGGAGTAGGGGGGGCGACAGATTGAAGGTCTGTTGTGGGTGGGAAGCGTTCGTTGCTCCCTCTCCCATAGGGAGAGGGTTGGGGTGAGGGGTTACGGCGTTCGACGGAGTGCCGGCACGCCGTCAAGCCTCGTAACCCCTCACCCTCCCACCGCTTCGCGGCGGGCCCCTCCCTCTCCCTAAAGAAGAGGGATCTAGGACCGCCTCTGGCGGCCGCGTCGCGGCGACGCGGAGCGCCGTCCTTGAGAGACCTTTCCAGTCCGGCGATCGTCTCGCCGTGAGATTTAAGGATGGCTCCCTTCGACGCGAAGGGGGGCGGGCGCCTTTCCAATAAATCACCGTCATTCCCGCCCTTGTGGCGGGAACCCCTGTTTCAGCTGCTACGTGAAGCGCCAGCGAAGTGCGCGCGCACTTCGCCCCTCCCGCACCTGCGGCGGTACGAGAGGTTCCCGCCACAAGGGCGGGAATGACGGGAGTTATGGGGATTGGCCGTACTGTATCCCCGCACTTCCCAGAACAAACCCAAGCCAGATCAACGGCTTGCAAAATAGTTGATCGCGCCCATCAGACGCGCCGAAACCGCCTGCATAATCAATCTCACCTGACAGCACGGGAAGGGCGTCCGGCCGGCGACCAGCGACGGCTGTCAGGGGTGATCGAGCGGGGCCACCGTTCGGGCGTATGCCCGGGCGGCCGGTTTAAAGAGAGGGCGGGTGACGTAAACCCGCCCATCGGGGGCTAGCCAAGGCCCCCGCCCGTCCGAAGGTTCGCTCCGGGTTCCTCCGGAATCGGCGCGGCTGCAGCCCAAGGCTGGGTCCGTCGCGAGGAGGGCAAAGCCCGGGTGGGGCAAAAGGCTGAACAGGCCTGCGCACCCCGGCCAGAGGGATAACGATCACGCGGAGCGTCTGTCTTCGTCGAAACGGTACTTGTACAAACCCTCATCCGGGCGAGGCCCGGACGCTCCGCGACCCTTCCCATCTCTTCAGCGGCCCACCGCGTGAAGCGGCGAAGCCGTGTCCCGCCGCCGGCGCGACCCATCGTCGCCCATTCACAATTAATGGCGATTCACCACGCCTCGCGACCCGGCCTTAACCAAGCATCGCCATTCTGGCCTCGGAAAACGGGATTGGAATGGACATGGCCCAGCACGTCGAAACCCTGGTGATCGGAGCCGGCCCCGCAGGTCTGACGACCGCCTATACCCTGGCCAAGGCCGGGCGGGGCGTGACCGTGCTGGAGATGGACCCGGTCTATGTGGGCGGCATCAGCCGCACCGTCGACTACAAGGGCTTCAAGTTCGACATCGGCGGTCACCGGTTCTTTTCCAAGTCCAAGGAGGTGGTCGATCTCTGGAACGAGATCCTGCCCGACGACTTCATCGACCGGCCGCGCCTGTCGCGCATCTACTACCGCGAAAAGTTCTATGCCTATCCGCTGAAGGCCTTCGAGGCCCTGGCCAATCTGGGCGTCTGGACCGCGGCGCTTTGCATGGCCTCGTTCGGCTGGGCCAAGGCGCGTCCGATCAAGGACCCGACCACCTTCCACCAGTGGGTGCGCAACCAGTTCGGCGAGAAGCTGTTCTCGATCTTCTTCAAGACCTATACCGAGAAGGTCTGGGGCATGAGCTGCGACGAGATCTCGGCCGACTGGGCCAGCCAGCGCATCAAGGGCCTGGACCTGGCCGCCGCCATCATCGACGGCGTCAAGCGCTCGCTGGGCGTCCGCGCCAAGGCCACGGCCGAGGGCGCGCCCAAGACCCTGATCGAGAGCTTCCGCTATCCCCGCAAGGGCCCCGGCATGATGTGGGAGGCCTGCGCCGACAAGATTCTGGCCCTGGGCGGCCAGCTGCGCATGGGCCGCAAGGTCGATGGCCTGCGCTATGACAAGGCTACCCGCCTGTGGACCGTCGAGGTCACCCGCGCCGACGGCTCGACGGAGACCTATACGGCCGATGACGTCGTATCCTCGGCCCCGCTGCGCGAGTTGATGCAGGCCGTGACGCCCACACCGATCAGCCTGTTCCAGGCCGGCGAGCTGATGTACCGCGACTTCATCACCGTGGTGCTGATCGGCAAGCCGCAGAAGGAACTGCCCGACAACTGGATCTATATCCACGACCCGTCGGTGAAGGTGGGCCGGGTGCAGAACTTCCGCTCGTGGTCGCCCGAAATGATCCCCGACGGCGTTTCGACGTGCCTGGGCCTGGAATATTTCTGCTTCGAGGGCGATGGCCTGTGGACCTCGAGCGACGAGGACCTGGTCGCCCAGGCCAAGCGCGAGATCGCCAAGATCGGCCTGATGAACCCCGACGAGGTCTATGACGCCTGCGTGGTGCGCCAGCACAAGGCCTACCCGGTCTATGACGACGCCTATGCCGAGCACATCAAGATGATCCGCCTAGATCTGAAGATGCACTTCCCGGGCCTGCACCTGGTGGGCCGCAACGGCATGCACAAGTACAACAACCAGGACCACGCCATGATGACCGGCCTGCTGACGGCCGAGAACATCATCGCCGGCGAGACGATCCACGACGTGTGGGAGGTCAATGAAGACGCCGAATACGGCGAGGCCGGCGTCTCCGGCGCTCGTGAAGCCCTGAGCAGCGTCCGCGCCGTGCCGCGCAAGGTCGCCGCCTGAGCATGAACCTGCTAGCCGACCTCTGGCGTCGACTGCCGGTGGGCCTGCGGGAACTGGGCCTCTACGGCCTGGCCAGCGCGGCCGCCCTGGCGGTGGACTGGGGCCTGCTGCTGGTCCTGCACGGGGCGGGGCTGAACTATCTGGTCGCCACGGCCATCGGCTTTTCCGCCGGCATCGCCGTGACCTATGGCCTGAGCGTTTCGGTGGTCTTCCGCCATCGCCCGATCGCTGACCGCAAGCGCGAATTCGCCGGCTTTCTGGGCGTGGGCCTGGCGGGCCTGGTCCTGACCCAGCTTCTGATGGCCTTCTGGGTCGAGCGGTTGGCCATGGCGCCGGGCCTGGCCAAGATCCCCACCGCAGGACTGGTCTTCATCTTCAACTTCACCGTCCGGCGGGCGCTGCTGTTTCGCGCGCCTCGCGCCCAGTCTTGAGCTTCGGGGCCGTGAGCGGGCCGGGGACCTGGCGGATCGGTCGCTGGGCGTTCCTGGCGGTCGCCGCATCCCTGATGGCGCTGAGCCGCGTCCATGTCGGGCTGCGCCATGACGCCCGGCTCTATTTCGGCGACGCCCTGGCCCGGCTGGACCCGCAGGGTGTCGGCCGCGACCTGATCTTTGCCCATGACGGCCAGTTCGGTTTCAGCCTCTATACCCCGGCCCTGGCCTGGCTGGTGAAGGGGCTGGGCCTGGACGCCGCCGTATTGCTGGTCAGCGGCCTGGGTCTGGTCCTGTGGCTGGCGGCCCTGCTGCTGCTGATGTCGCGCCTGCTGGCCGACCTGCCCGTCGTCTGGCGCCGCGCCGCGACCGTGCTGGTCATCGTTGTCGCCCCCTATTACGGCGCGCATGAAGTGTTCGCCTATGGCGAGGCCTTCGCCACCCCGCGCATCCTGGTCGAGGCCGTGGGCCTGGCGGCCCTGGCCGCGTGGCTGTCCGATCGGCGCTGGCTGGCGGGCGGGATGCTGGTCGCGGCCATGGCCTTGCATCCGATCATGGCCCTGTGCGGCCTGTCCGTACTGTTCGTGGCCCTGTGCCTGGAAGACCGCCGCTGGCTGCTGGCCGGCCTGGCCGGCGCGGTGGTTCTGGCCGCCGCCGCCGCCCTGCGTTTGCCGGTCGCCGAGCGTCTGCTGCTGGTCATGGACCCGGCCTGGCGGGCGATCAGCGAGGACCGCAGCCCCACCGTCTTTGCGTCTCTTTGGCCGGCCGAGGCCTGGGGACGGATCGCCGTCCAGGCCGTGACCCTGGGTCTGGCCGCCGGCCTGAGCCAGGGCCCGGTTCGCCGCCTGATGACCGCCGCCCTGATCGCCGGTCTGCTGGGCCTGGGCTTTGCCTGGATGGCCGACCGGCTGTCGCTGGTGCTGCCGATCCAGCTCCAGGCCTGGCGGACCCTGGCCCTGATGGCCATCCTGGCCGCCGCCGGTCTGGCCATCTGCGGGCGAGACCTGGCCAGGCGCGGTCCCACGGGCGTGCTGGCCCTGTGCGCCCTGATCATCGGCTGGACCTATATCGGCTGGGGCGCCATCGCCATGATCGCGGCCGGCGTGGCGCTTGCCGCTGTCCTGATCGGCGACCGCGCCGCCTGGAGCGCGCCCAAACGCGCTTCGGGCGTGATGATCGGGCTGACCGAGCTGGTCCTGCTGGCCTGGCTGCTGGTTCGGCTCAAGGGGCTGCACCAGGGCCTGGCCGACCTGCCGCCGGGGCAGGGCGTTGGCCCGGGGCTGATCTGGAACAGTGGCCTGCCGGGCTGGATCGCCGCAGCCCTGGCTCTGGGGCTGGCGGCGCGACCCACATGGCTCAAGCCGTGGGCCGCCATGCTGGGCGCCGCTGCGCTGGCGCTCCTGGCCCTGCTGCTGTGGGACAACCGCTCCGACTTCGCGCGGCAGCGCGATTCCGGGCCAGACCCCGCCCTGCAGGCCATGCTGGCCACGCGGCCGGGCGAGGTCCTCTGGCTGGCGGGGGATGTCGAGCCCTGGGCCCTCGCGGGCCAGGCCAGCTGGGCCAGCAAGTTCCAGGGCGCGGGGGTGGTGCTGTCGCGGCCCCTGGCCATCACCCTGAACGCCCGAATCGATCGGCTGATCGCCGCTGATCTGGTCGGCGAAGACTGGCGTACGCCGTTTGGCCTCGCGCCATCGTCGCCGAAAGTCCCGACCTTGGCGCAGGTGTCAGCGGTGTGCGCCGGCGCCGATCCTCCGGCGTGGGTCGTCGCGCCGCTGGCGCCCGAGGCCAGGCTGGATCCGGCGCTTGCCGGCCGCCTTTGGACGCCGAACGCGCCCTACGAGCTGGACCTTGGCGCCCGCTGGTTCGTGGCGACGCGCTACGCGGTGATTCCCTGCGCGGGCCGTTGAATTCCGTCGTTTGAGCGCTCTTACAGTGCGTCTGGCGTGCGCAGCGACCGCGCGCTCCAGCAGACCAGATGCACGAACAGGTCGATCAGGCCGATGATGGCCGCGACCGCGAAAATACCGGATGTGATGATGATGACGAGGGTGGTCATGGAAGCTCTCCCAAGCTGCGGGACTAACCGTCCGCTGGGCGTTTTGTTCCGCTGATAGCGCTCCCAAATCCATGCTGCGGCGCACCCTCTCTTGACAACGTTGTCACGTCTGGAAGGAATGCCGCGTCCCGCGAAGACGGACAGGGGAGTGAAACATGACAGGCTTGGGTTGCGGCGCGCCGATGCGCGCCACGGTGAATGGATCGGCGAAAAGCCGGTCGTCGCGGAACGAGGTCTGATCGATGGCTAGCACCGCTACCGCCCAGAAGGGCAAGGGCGTCGCCCTGGCCGTCGTCTACGTCACCTGCCTGTTCTTCATCTGGGCGCTGGTCACCAACCTGCTAGATCCTCTGCTGAAGACCATGAAGACGGTCTTCACCCTGAGCCCGGTCCAGGCCAACCTGACGGGCTTTGCCTTCTTCATCGCCTATGGCCTGATGTCGCTGCCCTCGGCGGCCTTGCTGTCGAAGATCGGCTACGCCAAGTCGGTGATGGTCGGCCTGGGCGGCATCGTCGCCGGCTGCTTCATCGCCATCGCGGCGGCCAAGCTTCATACCTACAGCCTCGTGCTGACCGCCCTGTTCGTGATGGCCTCGGGCATCACCCTGCTGCAGGTGGCCGCCAATCCGCTGATCGCCTCGCTGGGCAAGCCCGAGGACTCCTCGTTCCGGCTGAACCTGTCCCAGGCCTTCAACTCGCTGGGCGCGGCCTGCGGCCTGTGGTTCGGCGCCAACTTCCTGCTCAAGGGCGAGATCTTCGAGAAGGATATCGTCGTCACCCAGGCCATGCGCGAGCAGGCCCTGGGCTTTGTCTCGAACGTCTATCTGGCGATCGGCCTGGGCCTGGCCCTGTTCATCCTGGCCATCTTCCTGGTGCGCCAGCGGATCACCGACGCCGCCCCCAAGACCGGCAAGCTGGTCAGCCCGTTCACCGCCCTGAAGTCCAAATGGGCCAATCTGGGCGCCCTGGGCATCTTCGTCTATGTCGGCGCCGAAGTGGCGATCTCGCTGAACCTGCTGCTGTTCCTCGAGCAGACCAACATCCTCAACATCTCGGCCGAGCAGGCCGGCAAGCTGACCACCTTCTACATGGTGTTCGCCATGATCGGCCGCTTCGGCGGCTCGGCCCTGCTCAAGGTCGTGAAGGACTATGTGCTGCTGGCGGGTGTGGCCCTGGGTGCGATCGCGCTGTGCCTGGTGGTGATCGTCACCAGGGACATGGTCCCGACTGCCCATACCGGCGTGCTGAACCTGTTCCTGGCCCAGGCGCCGCTGACCAGCGGCCTGATCCCCGCCGGCGCCGCCCTGCTGATCGGCCTGTTCAACTCGATCATGTTCCCGACCATCTTCACCCTGACCCTGCAACGGTCCTCGGCGCCCACTTCGGCGACCTCGGGCCTGCTGTGCATGGCCATTGTGGGCGGCGCTGTCCTGCCGCTGGTGTTCGCCTCGATCGAGCAGGCGACCGGTTCCAAGGCCCTGGCCTTCGCCGCGCCGCTGATTTGCTACGTCTATGTCCTGTGGTTCGCGCTGGCCGCCAAAAAGGCGCCCGTGCACGAGATCACCGAGGAAGTGGTCGGCGGCCACTAACGCCTCGACCGGATTAGCTGACGACGCCCGTCGACGCCCTCCAGCGTCGGCGGGCGTTTTGCTGTCCGGGGCGCCACGATCCTGACGCGGGGGCGTGATGTTCAGAGGCTGACGAGTTCGGGTCAGTCATGGATTTGCGATGCGCGACAGAGGGGCAGGCCTGAGGACGGAACGCCGCAAGCCAGCCGGGCGAGGCCGCCTGCTGGCTGTGGCGGTCAGCCTGGCCGCCCACGCTCTGGTCCTGACCGGCCTGCTCCTGTCGCGTTCCGCCGCGCCGCCCGTCGAGCCGGAGTCGATCATCGTCTCGATGATGGAGCCCCCGCCTCCAACCCCGCCTCCGCCTCCGCCCCCGCCCGAGATCGCGCCGAAGACCGAGGCCCCGGCGCCGGCCAAGGCCGCGCGTCCGCGCAGTCCCGCCCGGCCAACGCCCGCGCCGCCGGATATCCAGCCGATCCAGGCCGTCAGGGTCGCGACGCCCGAACTGTTGGCGGGTCTGGGCGAGTCCGATCTGCTCGGCGCGGCCACCGCCGGGTCAGGCTCGGGCGGCGGCGAAGGCTGCAACATGGTGCGGCTGCTGCAGACGGCGCTGCGCAAGAACCCCCGCGTCCAGGCCGCCGTGGCCAGCGCCCATCCCGAGACGATCCGGGCTGGCCGCGCCATCCTGGTCTGGAACGGCGACTGGGTCAGGACCAACACCCAGGAGGGCAAGGGCCTGGCCGGCATCCGTCAGGCCATCGCCATGGAGGTGGCCTTCGCGCCCGAGGCCTGTCGCGCCGAGCCGATGCGGGGCCTGGTGCTGATCTCGCTGAAAGACGGCCCCGGCGCGGCGCGTCTGGCGCTGGGATCGCGCGCCTGGCGCTGGTCTGACCTGCTGTTTGCGCGCTGAGTAGGCGCCGCTTGCGCCTCAGCTTTCCTAAAGCCGCTCTCGGAAAACCGTGCTGGCAAATCCCACCTATCCGCACGACATTGGCGCCCAGCAAAGTTTCAGGATCGATCATGGCCGCCGCGACCTCCAAATCCCGCTTCATCAGCGGCTTCGGCTTCCAGGTGCTGATCGCCATGGTCATCGGCCTGGGCCTGGGTCTGCTGGCCCGTGAGCTGGGTCCGGCGAAAGGCGAGGCGGGTTTCGTCCTGGCCGAGACCCTGCGCCAGATCGGTTCGATCTTCGTGCAACTGCTGCGCGTGTTGGTGCCGCCGCTGGTGTTCACCGCCATCGTCGCCAGCATCGCCAATCTGGCGGAACTGCAGAACGCCGCCCGGCTGGTCTGGCGCACCCTGTTCTGGTTCGCTGTCACCGCCCTGATCGCCGTGCTGATCGGCATCACCCTGGGCCTGGTCCTGCAGCCGGGTCTGCACACCACGGTCGCCGCCGCCGAGGCCCATGCGCCCAAGACCAATGGCTCGTGGCTCGACTTCCTGACCGGCCTTGTGCCCGCCAACGTGCTTGGCCTGACCGCCTCGACCACGATCAATGACGCCGGCGCGGCCAAGACCTCGCTGTCGTTCAATGTGCTGCAGATCCTGGTGATCTCGCTGGTCACCGGCGTCGCCGCCCTGAAGGCGGGTGAGGCCGGCAAGGGCTTCCTGGCCTTCAACGCCTCGGCCCTGGTGGTGGTGCGCAAGGTGCTGTCGTGGGTGATCCGCCTGACCCCGATCGGCACCATCGGCCTGCTGGGCAACGCCGTGGCGCAGTATGGCTGGACCACCCTGGGCCAGCTGGGGGCGTTCACCGGCGCGATCTATATCGGCCTCGCCCTTGTGCTGTTCGTCGTCTATCCGACGCTGCTGGCGGCCAATGGCCTCAATCCGCTGAAGTTCTTCGCCGGCGCCTGGCCCGCCATTCAGCTGGGCTTCGTCTCGCGCTCGTCGGTCGGCACCCTGCCGATGACCGAAGCGGTGACCGAGCACAGCCTGGGCGTGCCGCGCGCCTATTCGGCCTTCGCCGTGCCCTTGGGCGCGACCACCAAGATGGACGGTTGCGCAGCCATCTATCCGGCCATCTCGGCGATCTTCGTGGCGCAGTTCTTCGGCCTGCACCTGGGCATCACCGACTATTTCCTGATCGTCTTCGTCTCGGTGATCGGCTCGGCTGCCACGGCGGGTCTGACCGGCGCGACGGTGATGCTGACCCTGACCCTGTCGACGCTGGGCCTGCCGCTGGAAGGCGTGGGCCTGCTGCTGGCCATCGACCCGATCCTCGACATGGGCCGCACGGCCGTGAACGTCGCGGGTCAGGCCCTGGTGCCGACGATTGTCGCCAAGCGCGAGGGCATCCTTGATCTGGATGTCTACAACGCCGGTCGCACGCCGGCCGATGCGGTCCAGGCCGCCGAATAGGCGAGCGCGGTTGCGCCTGTCGACGTTAGCGGCGAGTTTGCCCGCCTCAGGCGGGTAAAGGGAATCGATGGTGTCGAAGGCGAGTGAAGACGGCCGGTCCGGGCCAAGCCGTCGGTCCATGCTCGCCGGCGCGGCGGCCCTGGCGGGGTTTTCCGTCACCGCCCCAGTCCGCGCGGCCGTTCGGGCGTCCGACCGGATCGAGGCGCTACTCGCCCAGATGACCATCGAGGAGAAAGCCGGCCAGCTGTCGTGCTTCGCCGACATGATCCGCCCGCCGATCGGCGACATCAATCCGCTGGTCAATATCCGCAACGCCCAGACCCTGCTGGCCGAAACCCGCGCCGGCCGCATCGGTGTGCTGATGAACGGTATGGGCACGGCCGGGGCGCTGGAGGCCCAGAAGGCCGCCGTTGAGGGCTCGCGCCTGAAGATCCCGCTGATCTTCGCCGCCGACGTGATCCACGGCTTCCGCACGGTCTTCCCGATCCCGCTGGCCGAGTCCGGCAGCTTTGACCCCCACCTGTGCGAGCGCACGGCCCGCGCGGCGGCGTCCGAGGCCAGCGCCTCTGGCCTGCACTGGACCTTCGCGCCGATGGTCGACGTGGCCCGCGACCAGCGCTGGGGCCGTGTGGCCGAGGGCGCCGGCGAGGACGTCTATCTGGGCGAGGTGCTGGGCGCGGCCCGAGTGCGCGGCTTCCAGGGCAAGGACCTCAAGGCCGAAGACAGCATGCTGGCCACCCCCAAGCACTTCGCCGCCTATGGCGCGGTGACGGCGGGGCTGGAATACAACGCCGTCGAACTGTCGGAAGCGACGCTGCGCGAGGTGCACCTGCCGCCGTTCCAGGCCGCCTTCGACGCCGGCGCCCTGACCACCATGTCGGCCTTCAACGACATCAACGGCGTGCCCTCCACCGCCAACAAGCGCCTGCTGACCGACGTGCTGCGCGGGGAGTGGGGCTTCAAGGGCGTAGTGATCTCCGACTACACCGCCGACCAGGAGCTGGTGGCCCACGGCTATGCCGTCGATGACCGCGACGCGGCCCGCCACGCCATACTGGCCGGCGTCGACATCAGCATGCAGAGCGGCCTCTATCTGCGCTACCTGCCGGAGCTGACCGCCTCGGGCGATGTGCCCATGGCGGTGGTCGACGCCTCGGTGCGCCGGGTGCTGGCGCTGAAGGAAGCGCTGGGCCTGTTCGACAACCCCTATCGCTCGATCAACGACAAGGTCGAGGCGATGCGCACGGCGACGCCCTATCTGCGCCAGCTGAGCCGCGAGTCCGGCGGGCGCTCGATCGTCCTGCTGCGCAACGAAGGCGCCATCCTGCCCCTGCCGCGCGGCGGCAAGCGCCTGGCCCTGATCGGTCCGTTCGCCGAGGATCGCGACAATGTCGTGGGGCCCTGGGCCTTCTTTGGCGACAAGAGCCTGAATGTCGACCTGGCGACCGGCCTTCGCGCCGCCATGACCGATCCGGCCAGTCTGATTGTCGAGCGCGGCTGCGAGGTCGAAACCACCCTGGCCGGCGGCTTCGAGCGCGCGGTGGCCGCGGCCCAGGCCGCCGATATCGTGCTGCTGGCGGTGGGCGAAAGCCAGGACATGACCGGCGAGGCCAAGTCCCGCACCGACATCCGCATCCCGCCCGTCCAGCAGCGCCTGGCCGAGGCCATCGCCGCGACCGGCAAGCCCGTCGTCGTGCTGCTGCGCCACGGCCGCGCCATCGCGCTGGAAGGCGTGGTCCGCGACGCCAAGGCGATCCTGGCCACCTGGTTCCTGGGCAGCGAGATGGGCAACGCCGTCGCCGACGTGCTGTTCGGAGCGGTCAATCCGTCGGCCCGCCTGCCGGTCAGCTTCCCGCTGGAGAGCGGCCAGGAGCCGTTCTTCTACAACGGCCGCACCACCGGCCGCCCGGCGCCGGTCGATCCCAACGCCCAGGAATACAAGGCCCGCTGGCGGTCGATCCGCAACGAGGCCCTGTATCCGTTCGGCTTTGGCCTGGGCTATTCGACCTTCGCGCTGACCGACCTGAAGCTCAGCACGCCCCGGCTGCGCTGGAGCGACACGCTGCACGTCACGGCCAGGGTCGCCAATACCGGCGCTGTGCACGGTGAGCACGTGGTCCAGCTCTATATCCGCGACCGCGTCGCCAGCCGGACCCGCCCGGTGCGCGAGCTGAAGGGCTTCCAGCGCGTCGCCCTGGCCCCCGGCGCCAGCCGCGAGGTGAAGTTTGAGATCCGGCGCGAGGCTCTGATGTTCGTCGGCGACCAGGACCGCTGGATCGCCGAGCCGGGCCTGTTTGACCTGTGGGTGGCCAATTCGTCGGTCGACGGCCTGGCGGGCAGTTTCGAGCTGCTGAAGGCCTAGACGCGCCGCTTACGGAGATTGGCGTTGCGAAACGCCAGATTTCCGCAGCCCACGGTCGGGCAACAAGCCGGACACGCCCCGGCCACCCAGCCTCGCTAGGCCTTCGCGACGTCTCGTGAAGGTCTATCCATGCTGCGCAAGCTCCTCGTCGCCACGGCCGCCGCCGCACCTCTGCTCGCCTGCGCGGGCGCCGCCCTGGCCGAGGTGGAGGTCACCAGCAGCAGCCGCACGACGCCGATCAGCACCTCCAGCCCCAATGGCGGCGGGGCCGATGATGTGAAGGTGACCGCCGACGGGGTGATCACCCTGAGCGCCTCGGGCGCGATGATCACGCTGGACAGCAACAATCTGGTCACGATGAACGGCGGCCTGGCCAGCATCGACGTTTCCGACTCGGTCGGCATTCTGGTGCTGGGCGGCCATACGGGCTCGGTCACCAACGCCGGCTCGATCAGCCTGACCGAGGACTACGACTACGAAGACAGCGACGAGGACGGCGACCTCGACGGCGTCTTCGCCAAGGGGACCGGGCGCTATGGCGTCCGCATCGTCGGTCCCGGAACCTTCACGGGCGATATCGTCAACGCCTCGGCCGGCACGATCTATGTCGAGGGGGCAGGCGCGGCGGGCATGAGCCTGGAAACCAGTCTGGTCGGCGCCCTGACCCAGGCGGGAACCATCACGGTCGTCGGCGACAACAGCTATGGCGTCCGCGTCGGCGGCGCGGTGACCGGCGATGTCACGGTCGAGGGGGCGGTCAGCGTCACGGGCGGCGGCGCGACCGGCGTAGCGATCGACAGCGCCGTCGACGGCGCCTTCGTCATCCAGGGCTCGGTGACGGCCACGGGCTATCGCTACACCAGCCGGACCAGCGATCCCGACGACCGCGCCCTGCTGGACGCCGACGACATCCTGGAGAGCGGCTCGGCGGTGCGGGTGACGGCTGACGTCACGGGCGGGGTGCTGCTGGACACCGCGCCCACCGACACCAATGACGACACCAGCGACGACGAGGACGACGACGGCGTCACCGACAGCAGCGAAGGCGCGGCCTCGGTCACCGTCTATGGCGGCGCGCCGGCCCTGAAGATCGGCTCGGAAAGCAACACGGTCACCATCGGGGCGGTGGGAGCCGGCGACGACGCCTATGGCCTGATCATCCGGGGCTCGGTCGCGGCCAACGGCTCGCTGGACAACATCGAGACCACGGCGGTGCAATTGGGTGGCGACGCCGGCTATTCGACCCTGATCACCGGCGGCGTGCGGCTGAGCGGCTCGCTGAGCGCCAGCGCCTATGAGGCCCAGACGACCGGGCTGCGGCTGAAGTCCGGCGCGGTGGCCGACACCCTGTGGAACACCGGCGCGATCAGCGCCTACACGGTCTCGGAAGGCGACTATTCGGCCCGCGGCCTGGTCATCGAGGCCGGGGCGTCGATGAGCAGCCTGGTCAATGCCGGCAGCATCCTGGCCTCGGTCTCCGGCGAGAAGGGGTCCGCCTATGCGGTGCTCGACAAGGCCGGGACCCTGAACAGCATCGTCAACACCGGCTCGATCGCCGCCTATGTCACGGCCACCGACGACGACTATGACCTGGACGACGACAATGACGACGCCACCGACGAGACGGTCACGGGCAAAGCCGTCGCCATCGACGTCAGCCAGAACACCACCGGCGTCTCGATCATCCAGTCGGGCGTCAATGACGGCGACGATGGCGACGATGACGTTGCCGACACCGATACGGACGGCGACGGCGTGGATGACGCCGACGAGCCCAGCATCGTCGGCAAGGTGCTGCTGGGGTCCGGCGACGACAGCGTCAGGATCCTCAACGGCGTCCTGGTGGGCGAGATCGTGTTCGGCGCGGGCGCGGATGCGCTGGAGGTCGACGGCGGCGCCTCGGTGCTGACCTATCTTTCGGACTCTGACGGCCGGCTGGACGTCACCGTTGGGACCGGCGCTCTGGGCCTCACCAACACCGGCGACATCAAGGCCACCAGCCTGACCCTGGGCGCCGACAGCAAGCTGATCTTCAGCGTTGACCCCGAGGCGGGCACGGCGACGCGGTTTGTGGTCGACACGGCGACCATCGCCTCGGGCGCCAATCTGGGCCTGTCGCTCAACAACCTGCTGACCGATGCGACGACCTATGAGGTGATCAAGGCCGGCAGCCTGACGGCGGGGACGATCAGCCAGGACCTGCTGGGCGACGCGCCGTTCCTCTATGTCGCCAACGCCTATCAGGCCGGCGACAGCGTCAATATCGACGTGCGGCGGCGCACGGCGGCTGAGGCCGGCATGACGGTGGCGCAGGGCGCGGCCTGGGACGCCGTCTTCGCCGCCCTGGGCCAGGACAGCGACATCGCCGGGGCCTTCCTGGGGCAGCAGACCAGCGACGGCTTCTACAATCTCTACAACCAGATGCTGCCCAGCCAGGGGGAGGGGATGTTCTCGGCCCTGCAGTCGGCGAACCAGCAGATCTCGGCCGCCACGGCGATCCGCCCGGACAAGGGCGAGCGCTATGGCCCCGACAGCGTCTGGGTGCAGCAGATCAACACCCTGGTGCAGCGCCGGGACGGCGAGACCCTGGGCTCCGACACCCAGGCCCTGGGCTTCGTGGCCGGCTATGAGGCGATGGGCGATGCCGGCGGGGCGCTGGGCGCGACCCTGGCGGTGGTCAGCATCGAGGAGCATGACACCTATGCCAAGGTCGGCGAGGAGACGAGCGCCTCGTTCGTCCAGGCCGGCCTCTACTGGCGGCGCGCGGTCGGTGGCTGGCGGTTCAATCTGGGCGGCGGGGGCGGCTATGGCTGGCTGACCGGCGACCGCAGCTTCATCAGCGAGGATGCCGACAGCGACGGAACCGCCGATGTCATCCTGACCAACACCGCCCACTGGAACGGCGCGACCGCCAACGCCTTCGCCGGGATCGCCTATGAGCAGCCGCTGGGCCGCTTCTACGCCCGGCCCGAGGCGCGGCTTGACTATGTCTATCTGAGCGAGGGCCGGCGGGTCGAAAGCGGCGGTGGCGACGGCTTTGACCTGACCGTTGGCTCCCGGGCCTTCAGCAATCTCAGCGGCGACGCCGGGATCGTGTTCGGGGCCCATTTCGGCCAGGACATCTGGTGGCGGCCCGAGGTGCGGCTGGGCTATCGCCAGACCCTGGCCGGCGAGGTCGGCGACACCGTCGCCCGCTTCCAGAGCGGATCGTCCTTCACCCTGGCCTCGCTCAACGACAAGCAGGGCGCGGTGACCCTGGGCCTGGCGCTGCGGGCCGGATCGGCGATGTCGTACCTCGCGCTGGAGGGCGGAGCCGAGGCCTCGCGCAAGCAGACCAAGTACAATCTGAGACTATCGGGCCGGGCGATGTTCTAGATCCGGCCGCGCCACAATCGGGCCATGGTTTCAAGCGTGTTTCAGTACAATGCAGCCGGATATGAAATTCCCGCGCCAAACGTGACTGATAGCCAGGGGTTCCCCCAGGTTTCGGAAGCATTGCCGCCGTGCGTCAAAGAATTCTCCTGCTCGACCCCGACCCGGCGGCCCGCGCCTCGCTGAGCGATCTGCTCTCGCGGCACGAATATGAGGTCGTCGCGGCGTCGTCTGGCCGGCAGATGGACCGGATCCTCAGCGAGATCGAAATCGACATCGTCGTGCTCGACATCATGCTGCCTGACGAGGGCGGACTGTCGGTCTGCGGGCGCCTGCGGGAGCGGACGCCATCTCCGGGGCTGGTTGTGGTCAGCGCGCTGGCCGAGGAGAGCGACATCGTCGTCGGGCTGGAGATGGGCGCCGACGACTACCTGGCCAAGCCGTATCGACCAAGGGAGCTTCTGGCCCGAATCCGCTCGGTGCTGCGCCGCCGCCGCGACTGCGCTCGACCGGGTCGGGACGATGATCGCTTCATCGTCTACCGGTTCAACGGCTGGCGTCTCAGCGTCGCCGCCCATCAGCTGCTGGACCCCTATGGCGGGGTGGTCGACCTGTCGTCGGCCGAGTTCACGCTGCTGCTGACCCTGGTTTCCAGGCCTCAGCAGATCTTGACTCGCGAGCAGCTGATGCAGGGGCCTCGGGGCGGGGAGGGGCGCGTCGGGCCACAGCAGATCAATGTCACCATGAGCCGTCTGAGATCCAAGTTGAGCCATGTCGAAGGGGGGCGAAAATTGATCCGTACCGTGAGGTATGAAGGCTATCTTTTGGCGGCGACGGTGGAGCGGGTTTCGGCCGAGTAGAACCAACTGAATAACCGAAATTAAGCGCGTTCCTTAAGGAACCGACGAATCACCTTGCTTGGCCAGACATCGTCGGCAGTCGCCATGGTGGCGATCGCGGCCTTGAACTAGACGTCCTGAACAGGCCGCACGTAGCGGGGCGAGCAGAAAAACCATCGCTTCATTTGCTGGCTCAGGCTTTGATATTGAAGGGCTTTGCGCAGATCTGGCCGTTTGACCTCGATCTTCTGAGGTCTTTGTCCGGCGTGTCCCGGGACTGCGGCTGCATGTCCCGTTGAAACCTATTGGAAAGAAAATAAGGTTACCGGAACTCGACCGGAGTCGGTCAGAGTCGGCGCCCGCATATCCAGGCTCCGTTTCCGAAAAGCGTTAGAGTTTCGCGCGCTCCGCGCGGACCCCGGCCAGGACAGCTGCATGTCGATCTCGAGCCTCTCCGCCGCTCAAATCTCGGCCCTTCCCGCCAGCGCTATCCAGGCCCTGTCGACGACCGAGATCCAGTCGCTCAGCTCCACCCAGATCGGGGCCATCAATGCCAGCGGCATTGAGGTCCTGGCCGATACCCAGGTCGCGGCGCTCAGCGCGACCCAGATCAAGGCCCTAACCACCACCCAGATCCCGAAGTTCGCGCCCAGCGTGGTCTTCGATGTCAGTCAACTGACGACCCTCAGCGGCCAGCAGGTCTCGGCCCTGACCTCGACCCAACTCGCCGGCCTCGACACCTCCCACATCGGCGCGCTGAGCGCGACGCAGGTCAGTGTGCTGTCGGCCACCAAGTTCTCGGGCCTGGTCGACACGCAAGTCGCCGCCCTCTCGACCACCCAGATCAAGGGCGTCACGGCGACGCAGCTCAAGGGTCTGACGACAACTGACATCAGCGAACTGGCCAACACCCAGGTGCAGGCCCTGACCGTCGCCCAGCTGGGCGCCCTGTCGGGCGCCCAGGTTTCGACCTTCGATGTCACCCAGGTGGCGGCGCTGTCCACCACCCAGATCGGTAGCCTGACGGCGACCCAGCTGAAGGGCCTGAGCACCACTGACATCGGCGAGCTTTCGACCACCCAGGTCGGATCCCTGTCGGCCCTGCAACTCGGAACCCTGGCTTCGACCCAGGTCTCGGCTCTGGCCGACACCCAGGTGGCCGCGCTGAACGTCAGCCAGATCCGGGGCCTGACGACCAGCCAGCTGAAGGATCTGAGCACCACCGACGTCAGCAAGCTGCTGGACACCCAGGTCGCCGCCCTGACGGCCGTGCAGGTCTCCGCCCTGACGGCAACCAGCCTGTCGACGCTCGACGCCACCCAGACGGCGGCGCTGAACGCGACGCAGATCAAGAGCCTGACGACCACCCAGGTTAAGGGCCTGACCACCACTGACATCAGCGAACTGTCGGAAACCCAGGTCGGCGCACTGACCACGGCGCAGGTCGCGATTCTGGCCAACACCCAGGTCCAGGCGCTGTCGACCACCCAGACCGGCGCGCTGTCGGCCTCGCAGATCGGCTCTTTGAGCGCCGCCAATTTCGTGGCTCTGGCCGACACCCAGGTCGCAACCTTCAACGCCACCCAGATCAAGGGCGTGACGACCTCGCAGCTGGCCGCCCTGACCGCCGGCGACATCGCTGAACTGGCCGGCACCCAGGTCGCGGCCCTGACGGCAACCCAGGTTTCGTCGCTCAGCGCCACCGGTGTGTCCGCGCTCGACGCCACTCAGACTGCGGCCTTGAACGCCACGCAGATCAAGGCTCTGACGGCGACCCAGCTTAAGGGGCTCACGACCGGCGACATTGCCGAACTGGCCGATACCCAGGTCGCGGCCCTGACGCCGACCCAGCTATCCAGCCTGTCGACGACCAATATCTCGGCCCTGGACGCCACCCAGACCGCCGCGCTCAGCACGACGCAGATCAAGGGTCTGACCGCCACTCAGATCAAGGGCCTCAGCACCGCCGACATGGGCGATCTGTCGACCACCCAGATCGGCGCCCTGACCTCCGACCAGCTGAAGGCCCTGACCGAGACCAATATCTCGGCCCTGGTCGACACCCAGATCGCCGCCCTGAGCAACACCCAGGTCCAGGCTCTGTCGACCACCCAGCTGAAGGGTCTGTCGACCACCGACATCACCGAGCTGTCGGCCACCCAGGTCGGCGCCCTCGCCACGGCCCAGATCAGCGCCCTGTCGGTCACCAACCTGCAGCAGCTGTCGACCACCCAGATTGGCGGCATCAGCGCCTCGCAGATCGCCGCCCTGTCGAACACCAGCGTCACCCTGCTGGCCGACACCCAGTTCGCGGCTCTCAACACGACCCAGATCAAGGGCCTGACGGCCGGCCAGCTGGCCGCCCTGACGACCACCAATGTCGGCTTTCTGGCTGGCACCCAGGTCGGCGCCCTGACGGCGATCCAGATCACCTCGCTCAGCGCGACCAATGTCTCGGCCCTCGCCGACACCCAAGTGGCGGCTCTCAGCACCACGCAGATCAAGGGCCTGACGGCCAATCAGCTGAAAGGCCTGTCGGCCACCGACATCGGCGAGCTGGCCGACACCCAGGTTGCGGCCCTGACCGCGGTCCAGATCGGAGCCCTGTCGGCCACGGGCGTCTCGGCCCTGAACCAGACCCAGACGGCGGCGCTCAACGCAACGCAGATCAAGGGCCTGACGGCCACCCAGCTGGCGGGACTGACGACCGGCGACATGGGCGAACTGGTCGACACCCAGATCCAGGCTCTCACCGTGGCCCAGCTGGGTTCGCTGACGGCGACCAACATCTCGGCGCTTGACCAGACCCAGACCCAGGCCCTGACGGCGACCCAGATCAAGGGTCTGTCGACGACCCAGCTGAAGGGTCTGTCGACCACCGACATGACCGAGCTGACGGCTGACCAGATCGGCGCCCTGACGCCGTCCCAGACCTCGGCGCTCGGCATCACCAACCTGCAGGCCCTGACGACGACCCAGGTCGGTTCGCTGACCGCCGCCCAGATCGGCGCCCTGAGCACGACGGCCTTCTCGGCCCTGGTCGACACCCAGGTCGCTGTGCTGAATTCCACCCAGATCAAGGGTCTGACGACTTCGCAGCTGGCCGCCCTGACCACCACCGACATCGGCGAACTGGCCGACACCCAGGTGGCCGCGCTGACCCCGACCCAGGTCGCGGCGCTCAGCGCCACCAGCGTCTCGGCCCTGAGCCAGACCCAGACGGCGGCCCTGAGCACCACCCAGATCAAGGCCTTGACGGCCACTCAGCTGAAGAACCTGTCGGCGGGCGACATCGGCGAGCTGGCCGAAACCCAGGTCGCGGCCCTGACGGCGACCCAGCTGGGCGCGCTGAGCGCCACCGGCTTCTCGGCCATGGTCGACACCCAGGTCGCCGCGTTGAACGCGACCCAGATCAAGGGCCTGACGGCCACCCAGATCAAGGGCCTGTCCACCACCGACATTGGTGAGTTGCTCGACACCCAGATCGCGGCCCTGACCGCCGACCAGCTGAAGGCTGTGTCGGAAACCAACATCTCGGCCCTGAGCCAGACCCAGGTCACCGCCCTGAGCAACACCCAGGTCCAGGCTCTGACGGCCACCCAGCTGAAGGGTCTGTCGACCACCGACATCACCGAACTGTCGGCCACCCAGGTCGGCGCCCTCGCCACGGCCCAGATCAGCGCCCTGTCGGTGACCAACCTGCAGCAACTGTCGACGACCCAGATCGGCGGGATGAGCGCCACGCAGATCGCCGCCCTGGCTCCGACCAGCGTCTCGCTGCTGGCCGACACCCAGTTCGCGGCTCTCAGCACCACTCAGGTGAAGGGGCTGACGACGGCCCAGCTCGGCGCCCTGACCACCGGCAACATCGCCGATCTGGCCGACACCCAGGTCGGCGCCCTCAGCGCCGCCCAGATCGGCGCCCTCAGCGCGACGAACGTCTCGGCCCTGGTCGACACCCAGGTCGCCGCGCTCAGCACCACCCAGATCAAGGGCCTTACGGCGACCCAGCTGAAGGGTCTCTCGGCCGGCGACATCGGCGAACTGGCCGACACCCAGGTCGGCGCCCTGACCGCGACGCAGCTGGGCAGCCTGACGGCGACCGGCGTCTCGGCTCTTGTCGACACCCAGATGGCGGCTCTGAACGCCACCCAGATCAAGGGTCTGACGACCACGCAACTGGCTGCCCTGAACACCACGGACATGGGCGAACTGGCCGACACCCAGGTCGCCGCCCTGACCACGACGCAGCTCTCCGCCGTCAGCGCCACCAACATTTCCGCGCTCAATGAGACCCAGACGGCCGCTCTGAGCGCCACCCAGATCAAGGCTCTGTCGACGACCCAGGTGAAGGGGCTCAACGCCACCGACATCAGCGAGCTGTCTTCGACCCAGGTCGGCGCCCTGACGACCGCGCAGTTTGCGGCCCTGGACACCACCAACCTGAAGGCCCTGTCGGTCACCCAGGTCGGCGCCCTGTCGGCCTCGCACATCGGGGCCCTGACCGCCTCGAACTTCTCGGCCATGGTCGACACCCAAGTCGCCGCCCTCAGCACCACCCAGATCAAGGGCCTGACCAACCTCCAGGTCGCCGGTCTGAACACCACCGACATCGCAGAACTGGCCGACACCCAGATCGGCGCCCTCAGCGCCGCCCAACTGGGCAGCCTGACCGCGACCAGCTTCTCGGCGCTTGACCAGACGCAGGTCGCCGCTCTGAGCACCACCCAGGTCAAGGGTCTGACGGCGACCCAGATCCGGGGTCTGAACACAGGCGACATTGGCGAGCTGTCGAGCACGCAGGTCGGGGCCCTGACGGCTGATCAGCTGAAGGCTCTGTCGGAAACCAACATCTCCGCCCTGGTCGACACCCAGATCGCCGCCCTGAGCAACACCCAGGTCCAGGCGCTGAGCACCACCCAGCTGAAGGGTCTGTCGACCACCGACATCACCGAGCTGTCGGCCACCCAGGTGGGCGCTCTGGCTGCCGCCCAGGTCGCGGCCCTGTCGATCACCAACCTGCAGCAACTGTCGACGACCCAGATCGGCGGCATCAGCGCCGCCCAGATCGGCGCCTTGGCGGCGACCAGCATCGCCCAGCTGGCCGACACCCAGCTGGCCGCCCTGAGCACCACCCAGATCAAGGGTCTGACGACCGGCCAGCTGTCCAATCTGACCGCCGGCAACATCGGTGATCTGGCCGAAACCCAGATCGCGGTGCTCAGCGCCACCCAGCTGGGCGCGCTCAGCGCCACCGGCTTCTCGGCCCTGGTCGACACCCAGGTCGCCACCCTGAACGCCACCCAGATCAAGGGTCTGACCGCGACCCAGCTGAAGGGTCTGAGCACGACGGACGTGGGCGAACTGGCCGACACCCAGGTGCAGGCCTTGACGGTCGTCCAGCTGAACGCCCTGACGGCGACCAGCATCTCGGCCCTGAATGAAACCCAGACGGCAGCCCTGTCGACGACCCAGATCAAGGGTCTGACGGCCACCCAGCTGAAGGGTCTGTCGACCACCGACATGGCCGAACTGACGACCACCCAGGTGGCCGCCATGAGCGCCGAGCAGTTGAAGGCGCTGTCGGAGACCAACGTCTCGGCCCTTAGCGAGACCCAGGTCGGCGCCCTGGCCAGCACCCAGGTCCAGGCGCTGAGCACAACCCAGCTGAAGGGCCTGACGGTCACCGATATCGGCGAACTTTCCGCCACCCAGGTCGGCGCCCTGAGCGCCGCCCAGGTGGGCGCGCTGTCGGTCACCAACCTGCAGGCGCTGTCCACCACCCAGATCGGCGGCCTCTCGGCCACCCAGATCGGCGCGCTGTCGGTCACCAGCGTTACCCTGCTGGCCGACACCCAGTTCGCGGCCCTCAGCACCACCCAGGTCAAGGGCCTGACCACGGCTCAGGTCGCGGGCCTCACCGCCGGCAATGTCGGTGATCTGGCCGACACCCAGGTCGGCGCCTTGAGCGCCGCCCAGATCGGCGCCCTCAGCGCGACCAATGTCTCGGCCCTGGTCGACACCCAGGTCGCGGCGCTGAACGGCACCCAGATCAAGGGCCTGACGGCCACGCAGTTGAAGGGGCTCTCGGCCGCTGACATCGGCGAGCTGGCCGCGACCCAGGTCTCAGCCCTGACCGCGACCCAGTTGGGCGCCCTGTCGACCACCGGGGTCTCGGCGCTCGCCGACACCCAGATGGCGGCCCTGGACGCCACCCAGATCAAGGGTCTGACCAACACGCAGCTGGCCGCGTTCAGCACCACCGACATCGGTGAGCTGGCCGGCACCCAGGTTGCGGCCCTGACGACGGCGCAGTTGACGGCGCTGAGCGCCACCAACATCTCGGCGATGAACGAGACCCAGATCGCGGCCATCTCGACGACCTCGATCAAGGTTCTGACCACGACCCAGATCAAGGGCCTCAACACCACCGACATCGGCGAGCTCTCGGCCGGCCAGGTCGGCGCCCTGACCACCGCGCAGATCGCGGCGGTGGACATCCCCAACCTGCAGGCCCTGTCGACCACCCAGGTCGGCGCCCTCAGCGCGGCCCAGATCAGCGTCCTGACCGCCACGGCCTTCTCGGCCCTGGCCGACACCCAGGTTGCGGCCCTGAACGCCACGCAGATCAAGGGTCTGACGGCCTCGCAACTGTCGGGTCTGAAGGTCACCGACATCGCTGAGCTGCTCGATACCCAGATCGCCGCCCTGACCCCGACCCAGCTGACCAGCCTGACGGCGACCAACCTGTCGGCGCTTGACCAGACCCAGGTGGCCGCTCTGAGCACCACCCAGATCAAGGGCCTGACGGCGACCCAGCTGAAGGGTCTGAACACGGGCGACATGGCCCAGTTCTCCGAGACCCAGATCGGCGCCCTGACGGCGGATCAATTGAAGGCCCTGTCCGAGACCAATGTCTCGTCCCTGGCCGACACCCAGGTCGCGGCCCTGAGCAACACCCAGGTGCAGGCGCTGACGGCCACCCAGCTGAAGGGTCTGTCGATCACCGACATCACCGAGCTGTCGACCACCCAGGTCGGCGCTCTGACGGCGGCCCAGATCGGCGCCTTCACCGCGACCAACGTCCAGCAACTGTCGACCAGCCAGGTCGGCGCGCTCAGCGCGACCCAGATCGCCGGCCTGACGACGACCAGCGTCAAGGCGCTGTACGACACCCAGATCGATGTGCTGAACGCCACCCAGATCAAGGGCCTGACAGCCGCCCAGGTCGGGGTCCTGACCGTGGATCAGGCCTACAGCCTGGTCGACACCCAGATCGCAGCCCTGACCGCGACCCAGGTCGCGGCCCTGGGCAGCAATATCCGCACCTTCGACGCCACTCAGTTCGGGGCGCTGAACGAGACCCAGGTCAAGGCCATCACCACCACCCAACTGGCGGCGATGGACGATCTGGACATCGGTTCTGACTTCACCACCACCCAGATCGCCGCCCTGTCGGCGGCCCAGGTGGGGTCGTTCAGCCCCGGCATGCTGTTCGGCATGAAGGACACCCAGATCGCGGCCCTGAGCACGACCCAGGTCAAGGGCCTGACCACCTCGCAGATCACCGCCCTGAACACGACCCAGGCCGGCGCCATGGCCGACACCCAACTGGCGGCGCTGAGCCTCCTGCAGCTGGCGGCCCTGAACGCCACCAACCTGTCGGCTCTGAACGAGACCCAGATGGCCGGCCTCACGGCCACCCAGGTCAAGGGCCTGACCAACACCCAGCTGAAGGGTCTGTCGACCACCGACATCACCGAACTGTCGGCGACCCAGGTCGGCGCCCTGACGACCGGCCAGATCACGGCCTTCGCCACGACCGCCCTGCAGGCGCTGTCGACCACCCAGGTCGCCGCGCTCAGCACGTCGCAACTTGGCGCCCTGACGGCGACCAGCTTCTCGGCCCTGGCCGATACCCAGGTCGCGGCGCTGAACACCACCCAGATCAAGGGTCTGACGACCGCGCAGTTGGGTGGCCTGTCGACGACGGACATCAGCGAACTGCTTGATACCCAGATCGGCGCCCTGACCACGACGCAGCTGGCCGCGCTGAGCGCCACCAACGTCTCGGCGCTCGACGCCACCCAGACGGCGGCGCTGAGCACGACCCAGGTCAAGGGCCTGACGGCGACCCAGATCAAGGGCCTGTCGACCACCGATATCGGCGAACTGTTCAACACCCAGATTGCGGCCCTGACCACCAGCCAGGTCTCGGCCCTGTCGAACACCGTCATCGGCGGTCTGAACGAGACCCAGGTCGGATCGTTGCAAGGTACGCAGCTGGCCAGCCTGACGATCACCCAGCTGGACAATCTGAGCACGACCAACATCTCGGCCCTGACCGCCACCCAGGCCGGCGCTCTGACCACCACCCAGGTGCAGAGCCTGTCGGATCCGCAGATCATCGCCTATCTGGGCGTCACCTAAGACCTTTCTGGCCGCCGGCGTCGCAGGACGCCGGCGGCCGGGCAGGGCGCGCCCTGGCAGAACGCGACTGGTCAGAACCCGGCCCGGTCGTGCCGCGATTGGTGAGGTTTGCGCGACGTGCCAACATCACGCGATGCGAGTCGGAGGCGCTCCGGCTTCGCAAACGCGCTTGAGATGACCATGGTTGAAACCGACGACCTCGCCCTGCTCCAGGCCATCACGACGCAAGGGTTGCCGCTCGGCGATGCGATCAACGCCGCCGGTTGCTATACCGAGGCTGGCCAGGTGGCCATGGCCGAGCAGGTCTACAAGATCTGGATTCAGTTCAATCCCGAGCATCCGCAGCTTTTCATTGCCCTGTTCAACTGCGCGACCCTGCAGTCGAACATCGGCGGCGCTGATACGGCGATCGCCAATCTGGAGCGGGCCATCGCCCTGAATCCCGACTTCCTGCCGGCCTATATCAATCTGGGCGGATTGCAGGAGCGGGCCGGGGCGCTGGAAGCGGGGATTGCGACCTGGAACGCCGCCGCCACGCGTCCCCTGGCCATCACCGGCTCCAACGCCCATTACGTCTTCTCGGCCTACAAGCAGATGGCCCGCGCCCTGCTGGAGGCTCAGCAGACCGGCCGCGCCGAGACCGCCCTGTGGCGCTGCGCTGACCTTGATCCCACCCAGCTGGACACCATCGGCCAGCTGGTCGCCGCGCGGCTGGGCCAGTGCAAGTGGCCGCCGCTGGAGCCGTGGGAGCGAGTCGATCGTCGCGCCCTGCTCAAGGGGATAAACCCCCTGTCGGTGGCCGCCTATTCCGACGACCCGTTGCTGCAGCTGGGCGCCGCCGCCGCCTTCACCGACCGCGACGGCAGCTGCGCGCCCGAGGCCATCGTCGCCGAACGCCGCGACGCGCCCATCGACCTGACCGGCCGTCGCCTGCGGGTGGGCTATGTGTCGTCCGACCTGCGCGACCACGCCGTCGGCTATCTGATGGCCGAGCTGTTCGAGTTGCACGACCGCGAGAAGGTCGAGGTGTTCGCCTATTACTGCGGCCCACCGGCGACTGATCCTCTCAACGCCCGCACCCGAGTGGCGGTCGAGCACTATACCGACATCCGCGGCATGACCGACGAGCAGGCGGCCCGCACGATCGCCGACGACCAGATCGACATCCTTGTCGATGTGAACGGCCATACGCGCGACTCGCGCACCCCCGTTTTCGCCCGCCGCCCGGCCCCGATCCTGGTCAACTGGCTGGGCTATCCGGGCACCATGGGCAGCGCGTTCCACCACTACATCATCGGCGATCCGTGGATCACGCCGCCGGAACTCGAACATTTCTACTCCGAGGCCGTGCGGCGCATCCCCTGCTACCAGCCCAATGACCGCAAGCGGATCGTGGCGGAGGCCCGGCCGAGCCGCGCCGACGCCGGCCTGCCCGAGGAGGCCTTTGTCTTTTGCTGTTTCAACGGCCCGCAGAAGATCACACCCTTCACCTTCGGGCGCTGGATGGAGATCCTCAAGCGCACGCCGGGCAGCGTGCTGTGGCTGCTGGACAGCAATCCCGAAACCAATGCCCGTCTGCGCGAGCAGGCCCGCCTGCGCGGCGTTGAGAGCGAGCGCCTGATCTTCGCGCCCAAGCAGCCCAATCCAACACACATGGCCCGCTATCCGCTGGCCGACCTGTTCCTGGACACCGCGCCCTATGGCGCCCACACCACGGCCTCGGACGCCCTGTGGATGGCCGTGCCGGTGCTGACCCTGTCGGGCCGAAGCTTTGCCTCGCGGGTGTGCGGCAGCCTGGTGCGTTCGGCGGGCCTGCCTGAACTGGTCTGCGAGACGGCGGAAGACTATGTCGAGCGCGCCGTGGCCCTGGCGGGCGACCGCGACGCGACGCGCGCCCTGCACGAGCGGCTGGAGGCCAATCGCGCCACCAGCGTGCTGTTCGACATGGATCTGCTGGTGCGCAGCGTCGAGGACCTGTTCCAGGCGATGGCCGCCGAGTATCAGGCCGGCCAGCGGCCGACGCCGAACATCGCCAATCTGGACGCCTATCTGGAGATCGGTATCGCGCTGGACCGCGACGATCGCGAGATGCTGGTCGAGCGCGATTTCGAGAACCTGTACAAGGCGGCCCTGACCCGCCGCCATCTGGCGCGTCCGCAGGGCCCCGACGGCCGGTTCTGGACCGCCGAGGACATAGCCGCAGCCGAGGGCCGATGAGGACCCGCCGATGAACCGCCAGCACCTCGAAGCCTTGCGGCGCGAGGGTTACGCACCTCGGACGATGCTGGACGTCGGCGCGCATCTGGGCGAGTACACCCAGGCCTTTCTGGAGGTGTTTCCGGGCTGCCTGCCGACCCTGATCGAGCCCAACCCGCATTGTCGCGACAAGCTGCTGCGCCTTCCATTCGAGCGGCACGAGGTGGCGGCCTCGGATGTCGCAGGCAAGGGCGAGCTGTTCCTCAGCAAGACCTGGCTACAATCGACCGGCAGCTCGCTCTATCGTGAAAACACCGAATATTTCGACGACGAGACCGCGATCCGGCACGAGGTCGACAAGGCCCGGATCGACGACCTTCTGGTCGGCCGTCAGTTCGATTTCGTCAAGATCGACACTCAGGGCTCGGAAGTGGACGTGCTGGTCGGCGGCCAGGCGGTGTTGGCCAAGGCCGACTACATCCAGATCGAGGTGTCGCTGGTCGACTACAATATCGGCGGCGCCCGGGCCGAGGACATCTTCGCCAAGATGGCGCAGATGGGCTTCAAGTGCGCCGACGTGATGGAATTCAACCGGATGCCGCAGCTGCATGACAATGCGCTGCTGCAGATCGACGTGCTGTTCGAGCGCGCCGACCGGCTGCGCCGCCCTGAGACGTCGTCGTCCGGCGGCCGTCAGGCTGACGTGCTGGCCCTGGCCGAGCGGCTGTTCACCGAGGATCGTCCCGAAGACGCCCTGGTCCTGTTCGAGCACCTGCTGGGCGGGGCCCACGACTATGCGGCCTGGATTGGGGTGTCGCGCAGCCATCTGGCGGGCGGGCGGGTGCTTGAGGCGCTGCGAGCGCTGGTCAAGGCCCGGGCCCTGACGCCGGATATCCACGCCCTGTGGCCCCTGATCCAGCAGCAGACCTCTATGGGCTCCCAGGCCTTCAACCTGCATCTCAACCGCGGCGAGGTGGCCCTGGCCGAGCCCTATGCGTCGGTGATGGCCGAGCTGATGCCCGGCGGCGCCCAGATGGTCGGGGCGGCCATGGGCTGCAACCAGGCCCTGGGTCGCACGGAAGAGGCCCTGAACTTGGCCCGGCGACTGATCGTTCTGGACCCGGGCCATGTCGGGGCGCTGACCCTGCTGGCCGACCATGCGCGGGCGACAGGCGACCACGAGGCCGAGCTCCAGCGCCGGGCCGTGCTGGCGGTGTCGCCCGACAAGGACATCCATCCCCTGGTGCGCCTGCGCGACTTCCACGAGGCGATGAGCCTGCTGCTGTGCCGGCCGCTGTCGGACAGCGACCTGGCCCTGCTGGCCAACCTCGCGACCGAGGTTCCCAATGTCGCAGTGGGTGACCTGCTCTCTGACCCTGAATGGTCCGACTGGGTGCATCACTACAGGGCGCTGCTGGGCTCGCTGGATATCGAGGCGATCATCGGGCCGACCCCCGCGCCGCCGTCCGACCCGCCGGCCCGTTTCCTGACCGCGACGGGCCAAGCCCTGGACGCGGCCGGGCTGAAGGCCCTGGCCGACCGCCTCGACGCCCGGGCGGTGTTCTTCGCTGCGGCCGACGAGAAATATGTCGACCAGTACGGCCGCTGGTACGCCCTGTCGGTGCTGCGCCACAGTGACGTGTCCAGTCTGGTGGTGATCCACGTGATCGGCGGCGGCGACCGGCTGGCCCAGGCGGTCAAGTCGGTTGGCGTGACCGACGAGCGGCTGATCTTCGTCGGCGACGACTTCGATGCGGCGGCGGTGGCCACCCGCTGCTATGACGCGCCGCCCAAGGGGCTGATCGCCCTGCCGGTGGCCCATTTCCAGTCGGTGCGCTTCCAGCGTCTGGGCGGCCTCCTGGAGACGCTGGGCCGGCCGATCTTCGTCTCCGACATCGACCTGCTGCTGCAACGCGGGGTCAGCGACCTGCTGGAGCAGTGGGCCATGGCCGACGTGGTCTTCAACGAGAACTGGAAGAACCTGGCCGCTGGCTCGCGGATCACCGCCAACCTGCTGCTGGTCAATCCGACCCCGAACGCGGCGCGGCTGTTCAATTTCCTGCGGGCCTATCTCGACGACCGGCTGGCGCGTGACGTCGTCACCCGCTGGATCGACCAGGTCGCCCTGCTGCTGGGTCGTCATCACCTGACGCGGCATGTTCCGGGCGCGGTGCTGGGCTGTTTTGACACCACCACCGACATCAACAACATCATGTTCGAGAGCTATCAGGAGCACCCGTTCCGCTTCCTGTCGCTCTATCACGGCTTCGATACGTCGAGCCTGGAGAACGATCCGCGGGTGCTGGGGGCGGAGCCGGGCTGATCGTCACGGCCTTGGATGGCTATTGAGCCAGCCCCACCCGCGCCGTCATCGCCAGCCAGCCGTCGGCCGATCGCGCCCAAAGCTCAGCGCCGCCATCCACGCGCTTGCCGCAGGCCTCGAACGACGCGCCGTCGAACAGCGGACGCACGGCTCTGAACGAGAAGCTTGTCACAGCCCGGCCCGGAGGCAAGGCCTCTAGCAGGCTCAGCGCGATCAGCGGTCCGTGGACGACCAGCCCCGGATAGCCCTCGACCTCGACTGCATAGGCCCGGTCATAGTGGATGCGATGGGCGTTGAAGGTCGCCGCTGAGAACCGCATCAGCATCGCCGCATCGGGCGTGATGGTCATGCGCCAGTCGGCGTTGTCGGGCGCGGCGACGGGGGAGGGCGCGGGCTCGCCCGGCGTCGGGGCGGGGCGATAGACGATGGTCTGGGTCTCGGCGATGCAGAGCGCTCCGCCCTGCGAGATCCGCCGCTCGACCTCGACGAAGGTCAGCGGACCGCTCTTGCCCGCCTTCTCGGAAATGGAGGCGACACGCTCGACCCACTCGGTCTCGACGCCGGCCAGGAGGGGCGCCGCGAACCGCATCTCGGCCGCCGCGAACATCCGGCGCGGGGCCGCGATTGGGGGCATGAACCCGCCACGCAGAGGATGGCCGTCGGGGCCGATCTGCGATTGGCGGGGCGTCTCGACAGCGCAGGCCCAGTGCCAGGCCGGCGGGACCTGCAGCGGCGGCTCGGGTCGGTCGAGCACCGCCGCCAGCCGCGCCAGATCACCGGGCGCCAGCACCTCGACCCTGCGGCGCTCGCGGCCGATCCAGTCGGTGATGTTGGCCATCAGTACGACCTCGGCAGGCCCAGTACGTGCTCGCCGACATAGGCCAGGATCATGTTCGTCGAGATCGGCGCCACCTGGTACAGCCGGGTCTCGCGGAACTTGCGCTCGACGTCGTATTCCTCGGCGAATCCGAAGCCGCCGTGGGTCTGCAGACACATGTCGGCGGCGGCCCAACTGGCCTCGGAGGCCAGCAGCTTGGCGATGTTGGCGTGCTCGCCGCAGGGCAGGCCGGCCTCATAGCGAGCGCAGGCGTCATAGACGGTCAGTCGCGCGGCGTGACCCTGGGCATAGGCGCGGGCGATCGGGAACTGCACGCCCTGGTTCTGGCCGATCGGACGGTTGAACACCCGCCGCTCATTGGCGTAGTCGCGGGCCTTGCCGATCAGCCAGGCGCTGTCGCCCAGGCACTCGGCGGCGATCAGGATGCGCTCGGCGTTCATGCCATCGAGGATGTATTTGAAGCCCTTGCCCTCTTCGCCGATCAGGCTGTCGGCGGGGATGACCAGATTGTCGAAGAACACCTCGGTGGTGGCGTGGTTCAGCATGGTGGCGATCGGCTTGATCGTCAGCCCGTTCCCCTTGGCCGCGCGCATGTCGACCAGGAACACCGACAGGCCGTCGCTCTTCTTCTGGACCTGATCCTTGGGCGTGGTGCGGGCCAGCAGCACCATCAGGTCGGAATGTTCAGCGCGACTGGTCCACACCTTCTGGCCGTTGACCACATAGGTGTCGCCCTCGCGGCGGGCGAAGGTGCTGATCGAGGTGGTGTCGGTGCCGGCGGTGGGCTCTGTGACGCCGAAGGCCTGCAGCCGGATCGAGCCGTCGGCCACGGCCGGCAGCCACGTCTGCTTCTGCTGGGCGGATCCGTGCCGCAGCACCGTGCCCATGGTGTACATCTGGGCGTGCAAGGCTGCGGCGTTGCCGCCATTGGCGTGGACCTCCTCCAGGATGGTCGCCGCCGCCGTAAGGCCAAGGCCACTGCCGCCATATTCCTCGGGGATCAGCACGCCCAGCAGGCCTGCGCGGGTCATCGCCTGGACGAAATCAGTGGGATAGGCCTTCTCGCGATCCAGGCCGCGCCAGTAGCTGCCCGGAAAGTCGCGACACAGGGCGCGGACGGTGTCGCGCAGCGCCTGCAGCAGTTGAGGGTCGGTCGCCGTCGCGGCGGGAGGGGAGCTCATGGTGCAGCCTTGGGCAAATCCACGCGCGTCCGGATCGAACGCGCGTTTGAGTCCCAGCTTAGCGCCATTGCGCCAGACCGCGAGAGGCTTGAGGCAGGCGCCGCAGGGGCAGGCGCGCCTTAAATCAGGCGGCCTGCGCCCTGGCGGTCTCCCGAGCCTTGGCAAGAATACGTCCAAGACCCTCCAGGATCGAGCGCTGGTCGATCTCGGCGTCCACCCGGCGGTGCAGGAGTTTCAGGCTGGCGACATGGACCGTGACGCCGGCCCTGGTGGTCGGGTCGTTCGGCAAGGCTTCGTCCAGCAGCTCGCATAGTGACCGCGCGGCGCGCTCGACCCCGCTGATTTCTTCGGCCAGCGAGAAGTTGATGATGTCGCTGGACAGGCGATAGAGGGTGGGCACGGCCTCAACCGAGAAGGGGTTGGACAGGCGCTCAAGCTCGATCAGCGCCTCGTCGATCGAGCCCAGCAAGGGTTCGCGCATGGTCTCGAGCGCCTGCTCGGCGCGCTCCAGGGCCTCGGCCGCATAGATACCGCCGGGCTGCTTCATGAGCTCGGCCAGGCGGGGTTTCATTCGGGTTCGTTTGACTTCGCTCACGCGGCTGTCCTCTGCGGTTTGACCAACTGGTCCAGTTCGGTTTGGCTGAGGTTGTCGTCGGCGGCCTGGCCGATCTCGGCGGCCTGGTCGTCGCGACGGCGACCGTCGGGATGCTCAACCGGCGGGCCAGCGTTCCGCCACCGCCGATCAGGTCCGACATAGACATCACATTCGATGAAGGCGCGGTCCGAGCGGGCGACCCAGAGAATGCGCTCCAGCAGAACCTGGGGCGATAGCGGTTTGGCCACCATGAAACTGGCGCCGCAATCGCGGGCGCGCACCACATCGCGCAGAGGCGTGTGGGCCGACACCAGGATCGCGGGCGTCTGGCGCAGGGTCTCGCTGCTCTGCCGCCTGAGCCAGGCGATCAGGTCGTAGCCGTCCACATCCTTGATCTGGGCGTCGGTGAAGATCAGGTCGACGGGACGGGCGCGTAATTCTTCCTGAGCCTCGCGGCCGGTGTTGACCCGCACTACGTTGCGCAGGCCAAACCCGGCCAGCACCGAGGCGAGGATGTCCTGCGCCTGGCTGTTGCTGTCGGCGATCAGCGCGCGCGCCTTTTCCAGGTTGATCAAGGTTGATGGCAGCATGGCGTGTCCCAAACTTGCCAAGATCAAAGCGCGGCTCGATTTAAGACATTGCCGAGAACTACAGTTAACGGCCGGCCAGTGGTCTCATTTTGGGTATTCGCTCCGGTGGATGACAATCCAAAGGCCGGCAATTCTGTGGATGTAGGATTTCTGCAGCGTTCGACTGTCAACTGTGACAAATCGTCAGATCAAGGTCATGTGAATCTTGCTGTGCTTTGTTCGTGCGGCGCGTCGGTTTGCGCCGCGAGCAAGCAGATATCCTGCGGTGTCCGGCCGGATCAGAGTGTCGTGCCTGGAGCGAAGTCTTTGGGCGAACCTGGCAAACGGCTGGCCGAGGTGAGCTCCACGTCAGAGGAACGGGTCAAGCTGTTCGCCGCGACCTTCGTGCCGTTTTGTGAGCGCTCGAAAATGAGGACGTGATTGCGCGCGACAGGATCGCCGGGGCCATGTCGGCCTGTGCCCAGCCCGATAAGGTTTTCAGCAGCGCGACCAGGTCTGTGTCGTCGATGTCGCTTATCCGGCCGATTGCGCCCGACTCGCCTGCACGGGCGTCATCCGGCGCGCGTCGCGCCAGCGCAGGGCGAGGCTGGTCAGAAGCGCCAGGCTGACCACAAGCGCGGCAGGGCAGGCTGGGCAGTGACCCGCCAGAACCGAGATGTCCTGGGCGCTGCTGCAGATCGGACCCGCCATCAGGCGCGGCGCCGCCTGCCAGAGGGCCACGGCCCAACTGACCAGGGCCGCCACGGCCAGAGCGGTCTGGGGCTTGCCCCAGATGTGGACGGTAGGGAACGACATCGGCAACTCCGCAGGATGGCTCCCATGGTCATTCACAGCGCCAAGCGCCGCTTTGATACGGATCAAAGTGGGGTCGAACAAATCGTGGGAGGCAGGGCCAAGTTCGCTGAACGGAGTCCGAATGTCCGCCCCGTCTCTCCCTGATACAGGCCCGCCCGCAGGGTCGGCCGTGTTACTCGCCTTCGCGATCGTCGGCGCCTTTCTCGCCATCATGGGGGTGGGGCTCAGTCATGATCCGATCTTTCAGCTGCAGATGGGAACCTTTGCCCTGGCCGCAGTTCTGACGGCCTTCATGCTCAATGCCGGACTGGCGTCGGGCAGCCTGCGGGACGAGCCAGACCGCTACAGCGACAATGTGATCAAGGCCGGGGTCATCGCCACCATGTTCTGGTGTGCGGCGGGCCTCACGGTTGGGGTGCTGATCGCCGCCCAACTGTCCTGGCCGCGGATCTTCTACTTTCCCGAGCTTGGTTTTCTGAACTTCGGACGCCTGCGACCCCTGCACACCTCGGCGGTGATCTTCGCCTTTGGCGGCAACGCCCTGATCGCCACGTCGTTCTGGGTCGTGCAGCGCACCTGCAAGGCCCGGCTGGCCGGCGGCATCGCCCCGTGGTTCGTGTTCTGGGGCTATCAGCTGTTCATCGTGATGGCCGCCACCGGCTATCTGATGGGCGCGACCCAAGGCAAGGAATACGCCGAACCCGAATGGTACGTTGATATCTGGCTGACCATCGTCTGGGTGGCCTACCTGCTGGTCTTCCTGGGCACGCTCTGGAAGCGCAAGGAGCCGCATATCTATGTTGCCAACTGGTTCTACCTGGCCTTCATCGTCACCATCGCCCTGCTGCACTTGGTCAATAACGCCGGCGTTCCCGTCGGCCTGCTGAACCACAAGTCCTACGGCGTCTTCTCGGGCGTCCAGGACGCCCTGACCCAGTGGTGGTACGGGCACAACGCCGTCGGCTTCTTCCTGACCGCCGGCTTCCTGGCCATGATGTACTACTTCGTGCCCAAGCGTGTTCAGCGGCCGGTCTACAGCTATCGCCTGTCGATCGTGCACTTCTGGGCCCTGATCTTCATCTACATCTGGGCCGGCCCGCACCACCTGCACTACACGGCGCTGCCGCAGTGGGCCCAGACCCTGGGCATGACCTTCTCGATCATGCTGTGGATGCCGTCCTGGGGCGGCATGATCAACGGTCTGATGACCCTGTCGGGCGCGTGGGACAAGCTGCGCACCGACCCCGTGGTCCGGATGATGGTCGTCTCGATCGCCTTCTACGGCATGAGCACCTTCGAAGGCCCGGTGATGTCGATCCGCGCGGTCAACGCGCTCTCCCACTACACCGACTGGACCATCGGCCACGTGCACTCCGGCGCCCTGGGCTGGGTCGGCTTCATCAGCTTCGGCGCCATCTACTGCCTGGTGCCGTGGCTCTGGAAGAAGGCCGACATGTATTCGAACAAGCTGATCGAGTGGCACTTCTGGATCGCGACCACCGGGATCCTGCTCTACATCGCCGCGATGTGGGTGTCGGGCATCATGGAAGGCCTGATGTGGCGCGAATACACGCCCCAGGGGTTCCTGGCCTACAGCTTCATCGAGACGGTTTCCGCCAAGCACGTCGAGAACGTCATCCGCACCGTTGGCGGCCTGATGTACCTCGCCGGCGCCGTGATCATGATCGTCAACATCTGGCGCACGATCCGGATGCCGTCCCAAGCCGCGTCTGAACAGATGCAGCCCGCCCTCGCTCCCGCGATCGCCTGAGGTCCCCGATGTCACTCTGGAAACACCACGCCAAGTTCGAGCGGAACTCTCTGCTGCTCGTCGTCGGCATCCTCGTGGTCGTCTCGATCGGCGGCCTCGTGGAAATCGCCCCGCTGTTCTGGCTGCAAAGCACGATCGAAAAGGTGAACGGCATGCGTCCGTACACCCCGCTCGAGTTGGCCGGCCGCGACATCTATGTGCGTGAGGGCTGCTATCTCTGCCACTCGCAGATGATCCGCCCGCTGCGCGACGAGGTCGAGCGCTACGGTCACTACAGCCTCGCCGCCGAGAGCATGTACGACCACCCGTTCCAGTGGGGGTCCAAGCGTACGGGTCCCGATCTGGCCCGGGTGGGCGGCAAGTATTCCGACTCCTGGCACCGCGACCACATGACCGATCCGCGGTCGGTCGTGCCGGAATCGGTCATGCCTCCCTATAAGTTCCTGGCCGAGAAGGAGCTGGATTACAGCGACATCGCCGACAAGATGAAGGCCCTGCACACGGTCGGCGTCCCCTACACCAAGGACGCGATCGCCAACGCCAAGAAGGATCTCGAGGCCCAGGCCGACCCCTTCTCGACCGACGCGGTGGGCCTGCGCGGGCGTTACGGCGCCAAGGTCGTCAATCGCGACTTCGACGGCAATCCCGACAAGATCACCGAAATGGACGCCGCCATCGCCTATCTGCAGATGCTCGGCACGCTGGTCGATTTCAAATCCTACAAGGCTCAGGCTCCGGAGAACCAACGATGAGCGGGCTCTCCTACGAAACCGTGGCGCGCTTTTCCCAGCAGGCGGGGCTGATCTATTTCGGCCTGATCTTCCTGGCTGGCGTCGCCTACGCCCTGTGGCCTTCCAAGAAGGCGGAATTCCAGCATGCCGCGCGCATGCCGCTGGATGACGAGGAACTGCTCTGATGGCGTCCGAACGCGAAACCGACGACGTCACCGGCGTCGAAACCACTGGGCACGAGTGGGATGGCATCCGCGAGCTCGATAATCCCCTGCCGCGCTGGTGGCTGTGGACCTGGTACGGCTGCATCCTGATCGCGGTGGTCTACATGATCCTGATGCCCGCCTGGCCGGGCCTGCATGGTTACACCAAGGGCCTGCTGGGTCAGTCCGATCGGGTCAATGTGACCAGCGATCTCGCGGCCCTCGATGTTCATCGCGGCGCCGGCGCGACGATGATGCGCAAGGCCAGCCTTGAGCAGATCGAAAAGGACCCCCAGCTGCAGGCCTACGCCCAGCAGGTCGGCCAGTCCGTCTTCGGCGACAACTGCGCCACCTGCCACGGAATCGGCGGCACGGGCGGGACGGGTTATCCCAACCTGCGCGACGACGTCTGGCTTTGGGGCGGTACGCTGCAGGATATCCAGCACACCCTGCAGGTTGGCGTTCGCGCCGATCACGCCCAGACGCGCATGTCACAGATGCCGGCATTTGGTCGCGATGAACTGCTGACACCCGCGGTGATCAGCGACATGACCGAATATGTGGTCAAGCTGTCTGGCCGTCCCGCCGACACCGCTGCGGTCGCCCGCGCCGCGCCCGTCTACGTCACTCAGTGCGTTGCTTGCCACGGCGCGGACGGTCGCGGGATTCAGGCGCTCGGCGCCCCCAACCTGACGGACGCCGATTGGCTCTATGGGTCCGATCGCGCGGCCATCAGCGGGCAGATCTACGCCGGCAAGGGGGGCGTCATGCCCGCCTGGGGCGGTCGTCTGAGCCCGGAAACCATCAAGGCCCTGACAGTCTATGTTCACGCCAACGCGGGTGGTCAGTAGGGCCCATGCCCACCCTCATCGACAACACCCGTCCCAAGTCTGAAACCCGGGCGACGGTCTCGGCCGCCGCTCGGGCCAAGGGCAAGGGAGACGCCAAGGGCGGCCTCTACAAGCCGCGCGAGCCGATCTATCCCAAGCTGGTCCATGGCCGCTGGCGCACGATCAAGTGGGCGCTGCTGATCGTCACCCTGGCGGTCTACTACATCACGCCCTGGATCCGCTGGGCGCGTCCGGAGGACCTGCCGCAACAGGCGGTGCTGGTGGATTTCGCCGGCCGCCGCTTCTACTTCTTCGACATCCAGCTGTGGCCGCAGGAAGTCTATATCTTCACCGGCCTGCTGGTGATCTCGGCCCTGGCGCTGTTCCTGGTCACGGCCCTGTTTGGCCGGCTGTGGTGCGGCTATGCCTGTCCGCAGACCGTCTGGACCGACCTCTACATCGTGGTCGAGCGCCTGTTCGAGGGCGACCGCAACGCCCGCATGCGCCTGGACGCCCAGCCCCTGTCGTTCGACAAGGTCTGGCGCAAGACCGGCAAGCATCTGACCTGGCTGGGCATCGCTTTTGGCACCGGCGGGGCCTGGATCTTCTATTTCCATGACGCGCCGACCCTGATCCGCACCTTCTGGATCGGGCAGGGGGCGATGACGGCCTATGTCTCCTGCGCCCTGCTGACGGCGACCACCTATGTCTTCGCCGGCTGGATGCGCGAGCAGGTCTGCACCTACATGTGCCCCTGGCCCCGGATCCAGGGCGCCATGCTGGACGAGCACTCGCTGCAGGTGGCCTATCTGAGCGACCGCGGCGAACCGCGCGGAGCGCACAAGAAGGGCCAGTCCTGGGAAGGTCGTGGCGACTGCATCGACTGTCACCAGTGCGTCGTCGTCTGCCCCATGGGTATCGACATCCGCGACGGCAGCCAGCTGGAGTGCATCAACTGCGGTCTCTGCGTCGATGCCTGCGACGACATTCTCGGACGGCTGGGTCGTCCCACCGGCCTGATCGCCTATGACACCGACTCGGCCGTCGCCGCCCGCGCCTGCGGCCAGAAGGCGACTTACAAGCTGATCCGTCCCCGGACGATCTACTACGCCCTGGCCCTGACTCTGGTTTCGGGCCTGACGCTGTGGGCGTTGATTGATCGGCCCAAGGCCGACGTCCATGTCATCCGCGACCGCAACCCGATCTATGTGCGCATGCACGATGGCGCGGTGCGCGACGGCTATACCCTGAAGATCGCCAATCGCACCTTCGAGGACCGCCGTTTCGAGATCGCCTTCGCCGGTCTGGAGGGCGCGCGCCTCAGCCAGCCCGGACGCCCGCTGGGCTCCAGCGTGGGTGTCGATGTGCCTGCCGACGAGGTCGTGGCCGTGCGGGTGTTCGTCACCGGGCCGCCCGACGCCGAGCGTCCGTCCAGCCTTCCGGGCCGCTTTGTCGTCCGCTCGGGCGATATCCAGACCGAGGCCAAGACCGTCTTCCTTTCCGGAGCCGCGAACCCGCAATGACCCAGGCCGCACCCTCTGCCGTCCCCCCCGCCAAGGGCGCGATCACCGGCTGGCACGTGCTGGCGGGGATGGTGCTGTTCTTTGCCGTCATCATCGCCGTGGACACCCTGTTCATCATCAAGGCCTATCGCAGCTTCTCGGGCGTGGTGGCGTCCAACCCCTATGAGGCCGGGCTGGCCTTCAACCGCACCCTGGCCCAGCGCCAGCGCGAAGAGGCCCTGGGCTGGACCGCCGTGATCGAGCGCCCCGAGCCGGGCGTCGTGGCCTTGCGGATGACCGACAAGGCCGGTCAGCCGCTCTCGACCCTGTCGCTGACCGGGACCCTGGATCGCCCCGCCACGGAAGTGGGACGCCAGACCCTGAACTTCAAACCGACGGGCGATGGCTGGTATCGTGCTGTTGCGCGGCTTGACGGCGCCTGGGATTTGCGCGCCACCGCCCGCACCGCCCAGGACCAGTTCGAGATCGAAAGCCGGCTGGTGAGCCCATGACCCCGGCCCTGGCCCTTCCGCGCGATCTGGAGGCCTTCGTCCGCCGCGACGCTGCGGGGAAGGGGCGGCTGGAACTGCTGGTCGATGGCGCCCGCTGCGCCGCCTGCATCGGCAAGATCGAAAAGGCCGTCGGCGCCTTGCCCGGCGTGGAAGGCGCGCGCCTGAACCTGACGACCGGCAAGCTGGCTGTGGATCTCAGGGCCGTGTCGGCCAATCCTGACCGCGTGGTCGAGGTGGTCGAGGGACTGGGCTATCGCGCCTGTCTATACGATCCGACCGAGGCCGCCGCCGCCCAGGACCGCGAAGGCCGCGAGCTGGCCGTGGCCCTGGGCGTCGCCGGCTTCGGCGCGGGCAATGTGATGATGTTCACCGTCCCGGCCTGGGCGGGGCTGTTCGGGCAGGAGCTGAACGCCTCGACCCTGACGGTGATGTACTGGATGGCCGCCATCGTCGCCACGCCGTGCGCGCTGTTCGCCGGACGGCCGTTCTTCCGCTCGGCCTGGGCGTCTCTGCGGCGCGGCAAGGCCAATATGGACGTGCCGATCTCGATCGGCGTCATCCTGACGCTGATCGTCAGCTTCTCCGAGACGATCCTGGGCGGGCCGCACGCCTATTTCGACGCGGCGGTGACCCTGCTGTTCCTGCTGCTGATCGGGCGTTATCTGGATCACCGGCTGCGCAACACCGCGCGGTCGGCGGCGCGTGATCTTCTGGCGCTGCAGACGCCGTTCGCCGTGCGTCTGGCCGGTCCGCTGGAGCAGGGTGTGCCGATCGCCGATGTGCGGGTCGGCGACCGTCTGGTGGTCGCGCCCGGCCAGCGTATTCCCGTCGATGGCCGCGTCGAAAGCGGCGGTTCCGAGCTCGACAATGCGCTGATCACCGGCGAGACCGCCCTGGTCTCCGTCGCTGCCGGGGCCCGGGTTCACGCCGGCGCGCTGAACCTCAGCGGCCGCCTGATCATGGTGGCGACAGCCCGCAGCGAGGACTCCACCCTGGCGGCGATCGGCCGCCTGATGGAGGCCGGCGCCCAAAGCCGCTCCCGCTATGTGCGTCTGGCCGACAAGGCCGCCGCCCTCTATGTGCCCGTGGTCCACACCCTGGCCGCCCTGACCTTCGTCGGCGGCTGGGCGCTGGGTCTGGGTCCGCGCGAGGCGCTGCTGCGGGCGGCCGCCGTGCTGATCGTGACCTGTCCCTGCGCCCTGGGCCTGGCGGTGCCCGCCGTCCAGATCGCCGCCAGCAGCCGGCTCTTCCGTCGGGGCGTGCTGGTCAAGTCGGGAGCCGCGCTGGAGCGGCTGGCCGAGGTCGACCACGTGGTGTTCGACAAGACCGGCGTGCTGACCGAGGGCCAGCCCCGGCTGCTCAATGCGCCGGCCCATCTGGTCGCCATGGCCGCTCCTCTGGCGCGCGGCTCCCGTCATCCGCTGGCGCGGGCCATGGCTGCGGCCGCCGGTCCCGGCAGTGTCGCCGACGACTGCGTCGAGACCCCCGGTCAGGGCGTCGAAGGGATGATTGACGGTCGCCGTGCGCGTCTGGGCCGCGCCGCCTTTGTCGGACTGCAAAGCCAGGGCGCGCTTGAGACCGAACTGTGGTTCGGCTTTGAGGGTGACGTGAAGATCCGTTTCGCGTTTGAGGATCAGCCTCGCGCCGATGCGGCGGCGACGATCGCCGGTCTGAAGGCCATGGGGCTGACGGTTGAAATCCTGTCCGGTGATCTGGCCGGGCCGGTGGAGCGGGTGGCCCGGGCCGTGGGCCTGGACGCCACGGAATGGCGCGCGGGCCTGACGCCCTTCGAGAAATCGGCGGCCATTGACGCGCTAAAGGCCTCTGGCCGGCGTGTCCTGATGGTCGGCGATGGCCTCAATGACGCTGCGGCCCTGGCGCGGGCTCACGCCTCGATGGCGCCGTCGGCGGCGGTCGACGCGGCCCAGAGCGCGGCCGATCTGGTGTTCACGGGGCAGGCCCTGTCGGTGGTGATCGACTCCATCGCGACGGCGCGCACGGCGCGTCGGCGGGCGCTGGAGAACTTCGGCTTCTCGGCGCTGTACAATCTGGTCGCGGCCCCGGCGGCCATCGTCGGCCTGCTCAATCCGTTCATCGCCGCGCTGGCCATGTCGGGCTCGTCGATCATCGTCCTGCTCAACGCCCTGCGGCCCAGTACGGTCAGGATGCCCAAATGACCATCCTGATGTTCCTGGCCCCCGCATCGGTCGCCCTGGGCGCCCTGGGCCTGGCGGCCTTTCTGTGGACGATGCGATCGGGGCAGTACGACGACCCCAAGGGCGACGCCGAACGGATCCTGTACGACCATCTGGAAGACCTGCCGCCACCGCGCGGGGATTGATCCAGATCACGGCCGGTCGGCCACCAGCGTGGAAGAGTCACGGGCGACGCAAGGAGCCCTGATCATGACCGCCACGCTGACCAAAGACGCCGCCGCCGACCCCTTCGTCGCGCGCCGCCCGTCGGCGTTCGACGTTCGCGACAGCCGGGCCCCGCGCTACACCAGCTATCCGACCGCCCTGCAGTTCTCCGACGCCGTCGATAGCGACGTCTATGGCCAGTGGCTGGGCGCCCTGAACCCCGCCGAGCGGGTGTCGCTGTACGTCCACGTGCCGTTCTGCGCGCGACTGTGCTGGTACTGCGGATGCCATACCCGCGTGGTCAAGAAGGCCAGCCTGATCAGCGACTATGTCGAGAACCTGATCGCGGAGATGGCGCTGGTGGAAGCGCGACTGCCGGGGCGGCTGACCGCAGGCGCGCTGCATCTGGGCGGCGGCACGCCCAACATGCTGTCGCGCGACGATCTGGTCCGGCTGTTTGGCGCCCTCAGGCACGTGTTCCGCTTCGCGCCGGGGATCGAGATCTCGGCCGAACTCGACCCGGCCACCCTGACGGAAGGCTGGGTGCGGGCGGCGGCCTTTCATGGCCTGACGCGCGCCAGCCTGGGCGTTCAGGATCTGGCCCCCCACGTCCAGGACGCCGTCAACCGCATCGAGCCCTTCGAGACCGTGGCGCGGGCGGTCGGCTGGCTGCGCGCCGCCGGCGTCGGCTCGATCAACCTGGACCTGATGTACGGCCTGCCGCGCCAGACCACGGCGGATGTGCGCTCGACCCTGGACGCGGTTCTGACCCTGCGGCCCGAGCGCATCGCCCTGTTCGGCTATGCGCACGTTCCGTGGGCCAAGCCCCATCAGCGCCTGCTGCCCGAGCATGAGCTTCCCGGTTCCGAGGCCCGGCTTGAGCAAAGCCAGTCGGCGGCCGAGCGGCTGGTCGGCGAAGGCTATGTCGCCATTGGCATCGACCACTTCGCCCTTCCGGACGATGCCCTGGCCATCAGCAAGGCTGACGGCGTGCTGCGCCGCAATTTCCAGGGCTATACGACCGATTCCTGTCCCACCCTGCTGGGCTTTGGGGCCTCGTCGATCGGCCGTCTCCCGCAGGGCTTTGTCCAGAACCTGCCGCCCGAGGTCGCGTGGCGCACCGCGATTACGGAGGGCCGTCTGCCGGTGGCCCGCGGCCTGGTGCTGACCGAAGATGACCGGCTGCGCGGCGACGTCATCGAGCGCCTGATGTGCGACTTCAGCGTCGATCTTGGCCAGGTCGCCCAGCGGCACGGGGTGGAGGCGTCAGTGTTTGCTGATGATCTGGTCGCCTTGGAGGGTCTCGTCCAGGAAGGCCTGGCCGTGGTCCGCGACCGTGTCGTCGAGGTGACCCCGCACGGCCGCGCCTATGTGCGCCTCGTGGCCCAGATGTTCGATCGCCGGTCGGCCAAGGGCGCGGGATTCTCCAAGGTCATCTAGGCGACCGGCCCGGGTCTGTCCCCACGCAGCCGGCTGGCCGCCTTGGACTGGGTGGCCGAGCCATCTGTCGCGGCGGCGCTTGACGCCGATCAATTTGCGCGGGCCCGGACAGGGCAAGCTTGCGGCAGGGAGACTGTCGATGCCAACCCCATCTACTTCGCCGCTCGAGCGGCGCCATCTCGATCTGGGCGCGGACTATCTGCTGCGCTCGGTCGCGATCCTGGGCCGGTTGTTCGGTGGCGACGTTTCACGGGGGCTGATCTATCTGACCGCGCTTCAGGCCTCGTCCCAGCATCTGCGCAACGGCCAGGACCCGTGCCAGACCCAGCTGACCGACGACGACCAGCGCCGGCCTGTCAGCCTGTCGTCCATCGCGCGGTCCCTGAGCATGTCGGTTGAGACTACGCGGCGCCAGGTCCTGCGCCTCGAGCATGAGGGTCTGGTTGACCGCACGGCCAACGGCGGCGTGATGGTCCGTTTCTCGAGCCTGGGCTGCGAGGCCCTGCGCGAGGCGCTGGCCGTGAACAGCATCAATGTTCAGCGCCTGGCCGGGGGCTTGCAGCGCCCGGCCGTCGAGGGGGTCATGCCGGGGAAACGCGCATGACGGTTCAAGCCGAAAGTCTCGTCGTCGGGCGGCGGAGGGCAGGCCCCGCAGTCCCGGCCCCGGCGCGGGCCGACGCCTTCGCCGGGCTGCTCCTCTTCGCCGATCTGGCTCCGGCTGACCGCGCGGCCCTGCTCGCGGCCGCCGCCATGCGCGCGTTCGACAAGGGCGAGGCGATCATCGACGGGGGCGCGGGCGACGCGCTGATCGTGCTGTGCAGGGGGGCGGCGGCCCTCAGTATCGATGAAGATGGTCGTCGCGCGGTGCTGGCGGTGGTCTCCGCGCCCCAGACGTTGAATCTGGCCTGCGTGATGGCGCAGTCCAGCCCCCTGGTGTCGTGGCGGGCGGCCGAGCGTTGTATGGTGATGTTCCTGCCCCGGGCGCTGTTCCTCAAGATGGTCGCGCGAGACGCGCGCCTGGCGGCCAACGCAGCTTTGGCGCTGGCCGGGGCCTATCAGGACATGGTCGCGACCGCCGCCGCCCAGCGCCTGAGGTGCGCCCAGCAACGCCTTGCGGACTATCTCCTGTCGCTGCCGTCCTTAGGGGATGACGAGACCGAGGTGCGGCTGCCTCATTCCAAGCATCTGCTGGCGTCGCTGCTGGGGATGACACCGGAAAACCTGTCGCGAACCCTGGTCGCGCTCGCGGCTCACGGCGTCACGGTGCAGGGCGCAGCTGTGCGGATCGCTGATCGCCAGAGGCTGCGCGACGCTGTGGGCTGGCTGGGCGCGGGCGGGGCGTCGGAGTCCTGAGGACGGACACGGCGCGCGTCTGGTCTTTTCCGCCGGAGCGGCGTACCCGGGGCCCTTGCAGGGCGCCAGCGGGCCGCCAGCGGAGGTAGGTTTGAAAAGTTTGCCGTTCGAGGCGTGGTTCGAAACCGCGCGGACGTCAGCGTTTCCCCCGAGGGGAAATTCCAAGTCATCGAAATTTAAGCGGAAAATGGTGGGCGCAGTAGGATTCGAACCTACGACCCGCTGATTAAGAGTCAGCTGCTCTACCAACTGAGCTATGCGCCCGCCCGGTCCGAAGCACTTGACTGCCCCGGCGGCGAGGCGCGGAACATACGCAAAGATTCCTGGAACGCAAGGGACTATTTTTTGGCCAGACGAGACATCAGCGGCGCGGTCGATTTCGCCTATCTGGAAGGGTTCGCCGCAGGCGATTCCGGAGTGGTCGACGAGGTGCTGGCCCTGTTCCGCGAACAGGCCGCCATGTGGACCCCCATGCTCGATCCGACCCATGCCGGCTGGCGCGATGCGGTCCACACCGTCAAGGGCGCAGCGCGGGGCGTGGGGGCGTTTTCGCTGGGCGATGTCTGTGAACGCTGCGAGGCGGGGCAGGATAGCCTGGAGGGCGTCAAGACGGCCCTGGACGCCGCGCTCATGGACGTCGCCGCCTATGCCCATGAGCAGATGCTGAAGTCGCTGAAGGGCTAGCTCTTCAATGGTCGCGACTTGGCCGGCAGGAACCGCGGGTTGCGCAGCAGCGCCGCGCTGACCAGCGTCACCAGCAGGCCGACCGGGAAGATCTCTGCGAAGGTCATCGGCATGCGCAGCAGCGGGTTACGGTACATCTCGACCATGCCCTGCATCTCCCTGGCCAGCTCGTCATAGGCCGCGCCGGTGACGCCGGCGGCGCGCCTGGCCTCCAGGGTGGTGGCCACATAGCGCTCCATGAAGGTGTAGTGGGTCAGCGCCAGATAGACTTCCCAGATCAGCACATAGGCCAGGCCGGCGATCACCGCGATGCCCAGGCCTACCTGAACGCCCCGCCAGAAGCCGATCACCCCGCCCAGGGTCTGGTCGCGATACTGCTTGATTCCCACCAGGATCGCCGAGAGCGCCACCAGCATGATCAGATAGCCCAGCCACACGTTCGAGTGCGGCGCGTCGCCATTCCACAGGATCGTGCCGATGATGCCGGCGATGGTCACAAGGCCGGCCACGAGGCCGTGGGTTAGGATGATGCGGAGCATGGCGAGCTGGTCTTTCGTGTTGTGATGAACAGACACCGAGCGTGCGGACTGGAGAAAGGCGGCGCCATCACCCGAAAGGGTGAAATCGACCTTCTCAGCCGTTTGGGCCTCATGGAATTAGCTGCAGGTCGCGGGCCTTGTGGATCGCCTGGGTGCGACGCTGGACATCTAGCTTGCCGAACAGGTTGGCCAGATGGGTCTTCACGGTGTTGGGCGACAGGCCCAGGGTTTTGGCGATTTCCTTGGTGGACTGACCCTCGGCCAGCCGTTCCAGCACCCGGACTTCCTGACCGGTCAGGCCAAGGGACTTCAGGGCGGCGGTGTTGCGCGAGAAGGCTTCCGGCGCGTGACGCGAGGCCAGCTTCCAGCCCACCCAGACGCCGCCCACGGCGAAGGCCGCGCCGATGACGGCGACATAGATCTCGCGTGAGAAGGCGCGCACCACGTACTGGTATTCCAGCCACTGCAGCGCGAAGGCGCCGGCGGTCAGCAGCAGCGCCCAGGGGATGATGGTGCGGATCATGGCGCGATGGTGCGCGATCCGCGCAAGGCGTCAACAGGGACGCCTCCGGGGGCCTTGGGGCGGGCGCATCGACGACCTAGATTGGGGCCTCAACAACTGGAGTCTTTTCCCATGCCCCCCAGCCCCTGGCATCATCAGCGCAACGCCAATGTCGCCGACGATATCGACTTCGACATCAAGGGGCAGGAGCTCCAGTTCCTCGAGATCGAGCTGGATCCGGGCGAGAGCGCCGTCGCCGAAGCCGGCGCCTTTGTCTGGAAAGACGCCAGCATCGAGATGACCACCGTGTTCGGCGATGGTGCGGGCGACCAAGGCGGCGGTTTCATGGGCAAGCTGCTGGGCGCCGGCAAGCGGCTGATCACCGGCGAGAGCCTGTTCACCACCGTCTTCACCCACACGGGCCAGGGCAAGGCGCGGGTGGCTTTCGCGTCGCCGACGCCCGGTTCAATCCTGCCGCTGAACCTGGGCCAGCTGGGTGGAACCCTGATCTGCCAGAAGGACAGCTTCCTGGCCGCCGCGCGCGGGGTTTCCATCGGCATCCACTTCCAGAAACGGATGATGACCGGCCTGTTCGGCGGCGAAGGCTTCATCATGCAGAAGCTGGAAGGCGACGGCTGGGTGTTCGTCCAGATGGGCGGAACCCTGGTCGAGCGCGAGCTGGCGCCGGGCGAAGAGCTGCACGTCGATACCGGCTGTCTGGCCGCCTACACGCCCGGCGTCGACTTCGACCTGGTGATGGCCGGCGGGGTCAAGAGCGTACTGTTCGGCGGCGAGGGTCTGTTCTTCGCCCGCCTGCGCGGCCCTGGAAAGGTCTGGATCCAGTCCCTGCCGTTCTCGCGCCTGGCCGGCCGGATGATGCAGGCGGCGAGCGGGCAGGGCGGCAACCAGGGCGAAGGCTCGCTGCTGGGCGGCCTGGGCGGCCTGATCGGCGGCAATCGATAGGATCAGCGGGGCTGAGGTTCGCGCCTCAGCCCTTGGTCTTGTCCCAGCTGTCGTACTCATAGGCGATGCAGCGGTCGATCAGGGTGCGCCACACCGGCTCGGCGATCGATTCCGACAGGCCGGTCTCGCGCGCCGCAGCCTTGACCTTGGTCACCACGTCCTCGATCCGCGCGCGGTCGAAGACCTTGGAGCGGTCGGCCTTGATGCGGGCGGCGGCGGCCATGTAGCCCTGACGCTCGGTCAGCAGCGCCACCAGGGCGCGATCCAGGGCGTCGACGCCCTGACGCACGTCAAGCATGGTCTGGCAGTCGTCGGGAACCTGTCGTTCGCCGACCTCGATGTTCGTCTTGACCATGTAGCCCTAGATACCCGCGCCGTTGTCCATCGTGAGAAGGGCCGCCTCGTGCGCGGCGGCCTCGTCCTTGAGCCAGGTGACGAAGGCCTTCACCTGAGGCAGTCGTCCCTTGGCCTTGGGATGGACGACGTAATAGGCAAAGTCGACGGCCGTGGCCATCTCGAAGGGGATCACCAGGCGTCCGGCGTCCAGATCGGCCTGGGCCAGGGTGCGCTTGGCCAGGGCGACGCCGCGGCCGTTGGCGGCGGCTTCGATGACCATGCTGGACTGGTTGAAGCGGGGGCCGCGCGAGCCGTCGATGCTGCGCAGGCCGCGCGCCGCCAGCCACATGGCCCAGTCGGGGCAGCTGTCGTCGGCGTCGGGCGAGCCGTCGTGCAGCAGGATGTGGTGTGAGAGATCCTCGGGCGCGGACAGCGGATTTTCGGCCAGCAGGGCGGGGCTGACGACCGGCACCACGGTCTCGCTGAGCAGGCGGATGACTTCCAGGCCGGGATAGCGGCCCGAGCCGTAGCGAATCGCCAGGTCGACCTCGCCGGCCGCGAAATCGACCACTTCCATGCCGGCCGACAGCCAGACATCGACCTGGGGCTGGGCCTGCTCGAACTTGCCCAGGCGCGGCACCAGCCACTTGGCGGCGAAGGACGGGGCGGCGGTCAAGGTCAGGCGGCGGCCGTCGACGGCCGCGGTCAGAAGCGAGGCGGCCTCGGCCAGGCGGTCGAAGGCTTCGCGCAGGGCGGGCAGGGCGGTCTGGGCCGCGTCGGTCAGCAGCAGGCCCTTGGGCGTGCGCTTGAATAGGGCCGCGCCGACATAGTCTTCCAGGTTCTGGATCTGCTGGCTGACGGCCCCGGGGGTCACTGACAGCTCGTCAGCGGCGCGGCTGAAGTTCAGATGGCGCGCGGCGGCCTCGAACGCGCGGAGGGCGTTCAGCGGCGGCAAGCGACGGCGCTCGTTCTGTCTTTCCATGAGTTTTACTGAACGCCTCGGCAGAAGTCCTTGTTTGCGAATTGGACCGCCCGCGACCAGTTTGCAAGGGCTCGCTGGTGGAATGGCCCTTTTCACCGGCTGGCGCGCCGGGGCGGTCCGCAAGGTCCGCCCCGTCTTTCCTTGAAGCAAAGAGAGGGGCCGTCCCTAGGGACGGCCCCGTCTTGCATTCTATCGGTTTATCCCGACTGCGTTGATAGAGGTTCTGATACCCATGTCCCGGCTTCCGGTCCGCAATCGCAAGTCCGGCCTCGTCGTTCTCGGCGGAGGCGAGGCCTCGCGCGCGCCCGGCGTGGTGCATCTGGTCGGGGCGGGGCCCGGTGATCCGGACCTGCTGACGATCAAGGCGCTGAAGGCGCTGCAGGTGGCCGACGTCATTGTGCATGATGGGCTGGTGTCCGACGAAATCCTCGATCTGGCCCCGGCCAGCACCCAGCGGATCAACGTCGCCAAGCGCAAGTCACGCCATACCCTGCCGCAGGATGACATCAACCAGCTGCTGGTCGCCCTGGCGCTGGACGGCTTGACGGTGGTGCGCCTGAAGGGCGGCGATCCGTTCCTGTTCGGGCGTGGTGGCGAAGAGCTGACCGCCTGCCGCGAGGCCGGCGTCGTCTGTCATGTGGTCCCGGGGATCACCGCCGCCCTGGCCGCCAGCGCAGGCGCCGGCGCGCCCCTGACCCATCGCGGCTCGGCCCAGGCTGTCACCTTCGTCACCGGCCACGCCGCTCACGGTGAACCTGACCTGGACTGGGCCTCGCTGGCTCGTCCCAACCAGACCGTCGTTGTCTATATGGGCGTCTCGACCGCCGGCCTGATCGCCGGTCGGCTGATCGACGCCGGCCGCGCCGCCTCGACCCCGGCCCTGATCGTCGAGAACGCCAGCCGCGCCGACGAGCGCCGCATCCTGACCACCCTGGCCGGTCTGGCCACCGCCGCAGAGGGCCTGAAAGGCCCCGCGCTGCTGATGGTGGGCGAGGCCATGGCGATGGCCGAGGTCGCCCCTGCGACCGTCGATCTCGCCCTTCCCGTTTCCCTGTTCGAGCGGAGCTCGCGCTCATGAAAGCCATCACCGCCAACCGCTTGCTCGATGGCGAGGTCGTGTTCTGGAAGTCCGGCCAGTGGGTCGACGCCTTCGGCGACGCCCAGCTGTTCGACAATGATGACGATGCCGTCGAGGCCGCCGTCGCCACGGGCAAGGGCCAGCCCACCGTGGTGGTCGATGTCTATCCGATCGACCTGACGCCCTCCGAGGGCCACTGGGCCCCGGTCAGCTATCGCGAACGCATCCGGGCGCTCGGCCCCACCAACGAACTGACACACGGCAAGCAGGCGGACGGCGGCGAGTCCATCGACGCCCTGCGCCACGCGGCGGGCGCGGCGCGCTCGACCGGCCGTGTCGACCTGATCCGCAGGAAGTAAGCGATGTACCAGTACGACATCATCGACCGCGAATTCCTGGTCGACCGTTCCAACGAGTTCCGCGGTCAGGTGCAGCGCCGCCTTGCCGGCGAAATGACCGAGGACCAGTTCAAGCCGCTGCGGCTGATGAACGGCCTCTATCTGCAACTGCACGCCTACATGCTGCGGGTGGCCATTCCGTATGGCTCGCTGAACGCTGCGCAGACCCGTCGCCTGGCCTGGATCGCCCGGACCTACGACAAGGGCTACGGCCACATGACCACGCGTCAGAACATCCAGTTCAACTGGGTGAAGCTGAAGGACGCGCCGGACATCCTCGACGCCCTGGCCCAGGTCGACCTGCACGCCATCCAGACCAGCGGCAACTGCATCCGCAACACCACGTCCGACCCCTATGCCGGCGCTACGGCCGAAGAGATCGACGATCCGCGCGTGTGGGCCGAGGTGATCCGCCAGTGGTCGACCCTGCACCCCGAGTTCAGCTACCTGCCGCGCAAGTTCAAGATCGCCATCACCGGCGCGCTCAAGGACCGCACGGCCGCCAAGGTGCACGATATCGGCCTGATGCTGCGCCGGGCGCGCGACGGTTCGCTGGGTTTCGAGGTGATCGTCGGCGGCGGCCAGGGGCGCACGCCCTATGTCGGCCCGACCATCAAGGAGCATCTGCCGGTCGGCCGACTGCTCAGCTATTTGGAAGCCGTTTTGCGGGTCTATAACCGCCACGGCCGCCGCGACAATATCTACAAGGCCCGCATCAAGATCCTGGTCGCCGCCCTGGGCGCCGAGGAGTTCGGCCGTCAGGTCGAAGAGGAATGGGCCAAGATCGACGCCACGCGCGCCGATCTGCCCGACCTCGAGCTGGCCCGAATCCGCGGCGCCTTCGCCCAGACGCCGTTCGAGACCCTGCCGGCCGTGTCGGACGCCTTTGAGGCCGCCCGCGCCGCTAGCCCGGCCCTGCAACGTTTTGCGCGCAACAACATCAAGCCGCACAAGAAGCCCGGCTACGCCATCGTCGAGATCTCGCTGAAGGCGCAAGGCCAGACGCCGGGCGACGCCACGGCCGACCAGTTGGACCTGATCGCCGATCTTGCCGAGCAGTACAGCCTCAACGATGTGCGGGTGACCCACGCCCAGAACATGGTGCTGCCCCACGTGAAGCTGGACGACGTTCCGGCCGTCCACGCGGCCCTGGCCTCGGCCGGGCTGGCGACGGCCAATATCGACCTGGCCAGCGACATCATCGCCTGCCCGGGCCTGGACTACTGCGCCCTGGCCAATGCCCGCGCCATCGGGGTGGCCCAGGACATCGCCGCCAAGTTCGCCAACGAGGACCACGCCGAAAAGGTCGGCGAGCTGAAGATCAAGATCAGCGGCTGCATCAATGCCTGCGGCCACCACCATGTGGCCCACATCGGCATCCTGGGCGTCGACAAGAAGGGCGAGGAATTTTACCAGCTGTCGCTGGGCGGGTCGGGGGCGGAAGACGCCTCGATCGGCAAGATCCTCGGCCCGGCGCTGCCCGCCGATCGCGTAGCGGGCGCCATCGACACCCTGGTCGAAGCTTATCTGGGCATCCGCACGGGCGAGGAGCGCTTCCTCGACACCTATCGCCGCGTCGGCCTCGAGCCCTTCAAGGAGGCTGTCTATGCCCAGGCTGATTAAGCTCACGGGCGGCGTCGCCGCCTTCGCCGACGACAGCTTCGTCAATGTCACCGACGAGGACGCGATCCCGGAAACCGGCGACGTGATCCTGTCCCTGACCCGCTTCCAGGCCGAGGGCGACGCGCTGCTAAGCTCCAACAGCCGCAAGGTCGGGGTGCGCATCGAGTCCAACGAGGAGGTCGAGGCCCTGGCCTATGACCTGCCGCGTCTGGCGGTGGTGGCCGTGGCCTTCCCGAAGTTCCGCGACGGCCGCGCCTATACCTCGGCCCGCCTGCTGCGCGAGCGCCTGAACTATGCGGGCGAGGTGAGGGCGGTCGGCGACGTTCTGCAGGAACAGGCCGGCTTCATGGTCCGCTGCGGCATGGACGCCTTCGAGCCGGCCGACGGCGCGAGCCCTGAGGCCTGGACCAAGGCCGCCAGCCGCTTCCGCCACGTCTATCAGCGCGCCGCCGATGATCGTGCGGTCGCCTTCGAAGAGCGAGGGGCGTGATGGCGTATGACCAGACGGACGCCACGTCCCTGTCTGGTCCGGGCAGCTTGGCGGCCCGGCTGGACGCCGAACTGCGCGACGCCCATCCGCTGACCATCCTGCGCAAGGCCTTTGAGACCTTCGGCGACAAGCTGGCCCTGGTGTCGTCCTTCGGGGCGGAATCGGCGGTGCTGCTGCACCTGGCCTCGCAGGTCGCGCCCAGTATCCCGGTGCTGTTCCTCGATACCGGCATGCTGTTTGGCCAGACGCTCGACTACCGCAAGCAGTTGGCTGCCCAGTTGGCCCTGACCGACGTGCGCGACCTGCGCCCGGCCTTCGCTGACCTCGCGGTCAACGATCCCAAGTCCGACCTGTGGCGCACCGATATCGACGGCTGCTGCCATATCCGCAAGGTGCTGCCGCTGGACCGCGCCCTCTCCGGCTTCGAGGGCTGGATCACCGGCCGCAAGCGCTTCCACGGCGCCGACCGTCTGCGGCTGGCGGTGGTCGAGGAGTCCGACGGCAAGATCAAGTTCAACCCGCTGGCCAACTGGTCCAAGGCCGAACTCGACGCCTATATTGCAGAATACCAACTGCCGGCTCACCCGTTGGTGGCCCAGGGCTTCCCGTCAGTGGGTTGCTGGCCCTGCACCAAGCCGGCCGAAGACGGCCAGGACGTCCGCGCCGGCCGCTGGGCCGGTCAGGACAAGACCGAATGCGGCATTCACGTCGCCCGGGCGCCCGGCGCTGCGCCGAACGTCGGCGGGGACATTTAAGCCTCGGCGGCTGCGGCCTCCAAAGCCGCAAGGTCGCCAGCAGCGATCAGCGGCGCCAGGCGGGTGATCTTCTCGACCGGCCAATCCCACCACGCCAGGGCCAGCAGCCGTTCGATCTCCTCGGCTGAGCGCCGCATGCGGATCACCCTGGCGGGATTGCCGCCGACGATCGCGTAGGGCGGCACGTCGGCGGTCACGACCGAACGCGCGGCGATGACCGCGCCGGACCCAATCTTGACCCCCGGCGTCAGCACCGCGCCTTGGCCGATCCAGACATCGTGGCCGACAACAAGGTCGCCCTTGTTTGGCCAGTGATCCGGCAAGGCGGCCTCCCAGCCCTGACCGAAGATGCCGAATGGAAAGCTCGAAAGAGTCTCGGTGTGGTGATTGCCCCCGTTCAACATGAAGGTCGCGCCCGAGGCGATCGCGCAGAACTTGCCGATCACCAGCCGGTCTCCGATGAACGGGAAGGCGTAGAGGACGTTTTTCTCGAACCCCAGCGGGTCCTCGTCGTCATGATAGTAGGTGAAGTCGCCGACTTCGATCTGCGGATGGCTGACGACGGGCTTGAGAAAGACCATCGTTGGGGCGGCGGGGATCGGGAAACGGGCGGACGGATCTGGACCGGCAGACATGCGTGGCGACTCTGGCAGGAGCTAAGGGCTAAGGTTCTGACGGATTTTGGGTGTGTTTGCCGTTGAAGGCTATCGCCGAGGCGGTCTGTCTGGCCAAGGCAAGACCGAGTGCGGCATTCATGCCGCGCAGGCCCCATGGCGGGAGGTCGATCGGCAGGTCGGAAGCGGTCTTTGCGTCCATGGCTCTTGACGCGGGGCGTGTGCCATATCCATTCCATCGCTGCGGCGTTCTCGCGCCGCGATCGATCTTCCCGAGCGAGAGCCCCGCGCCACATGACCTCAGCCGCCACCTCTTCGTTCGCGCATATCACGCATCCCGCACCGACCTCGGCCGAGCGCCGCGCCGCCCTGCTGGCCGATCCGGGTTTCGGCCGGGTGTTCACCGACCACATGGTGACCATCCGCTACAATCAGGCCGAAGGCTGGCATGACGCCCGGGTCGAGCCGCGCGCTCCGATCCCGATGGATCCGGCCTCCTCGGTGCTGCACTACGCCCAGGAAATCTTCGAGGGCATGAAGGCCTATCGCACCGCCGACGGCGGCGCGGCCCTGTTCCGGCCCGAGGAGAACGCCCGCCGCTTTCAGGACTCGGCGCGCCGCATGGCCATGGCCGAGCTGCCGGAAGACCTGTTTGTCGAGGCCGTCGAGCAACTGATCGCCATTGACCGCGACTGGATCCCGGAAGGCGAGGGCAGCCTGTATCTGCGGCCCTTCATGTTCGCCACCGAGGTGTTCCTGGGCGTCAAGCCGGCGTCAGAATACCTGTTCGTGGTCCTGGCCTCGCCGGTCGGCGCCTATTTCAAGAACAAGGCCTCGGCGATCTCGGTCTGGATCTCGGAGACCTATACCCGCGCGGCCCTGGGCGGCACGGGCGCTGCCAAGTGCGGCGGCAACTATGCGGCCAGCCTGCTGGCCCAGTCTGAAGCCATCGCCCATGGCTGCGATCAAGTCGTGTTCCTCGACGCGGTCGAGCGCCGCTGGGTCGAGGAACTGGGCGGCATGAACGTCTTCTTCCGGATGGACGACGGCAGCCTGCAGACGCCTCCGCTGGGCGGCACCATCCTGCCCGGCATCACCCGCAACTCGATCATCACCCTGGCCCGCGACCAGGGGATTACGGTGCGCGAGGAGCCCTATTCGCTGGACCAGTGGCGCGCCGACGCGGCCAGCGGCCGTCTGCGCGAGGTCTTCGCCTGCGGCACCGCCGCGGTGCTGACCGGCATCGGCACGGTGCGGACTTCTTCGGGCGACTTCACGATCGGCAACGGCGCCGAGGGCGAGACGACCGAGCAATTACGCAACGCCCTGATCGGTATCCAGCGCGGCCGCACAGCCGACCCCTATGGCTGGGTCCACCCGGTCTAGACGTCTATCGGGTCCGCTCCAGCAGCATGATCGGCGCGTCCTTGTAGGACGTGTGGGTCACGACCTTGAAGCCGGTCTTGCGGGCCAGGGCCAGGGACGCGGCATTGCCCGGGTCGATGATGCAGGGCACGCGCGGCGGGGCCAGCGCCTGGTCGATCCAGGCCAGGCCCGCCGTGACCGCTTCCGTGCCAAAACCCTGCCCGTGCGACCAGGCCGCCAGCACCCAGCCCATCTCCGGCTGTCCGAAGAAGCTGGGCTGAACATCGCGGTGGAAGTCGGCGAAACCGACCTCGCCGACATAGCGGCCCGTCGCTGTCTCGCGCACCGCCCAGTAGCCAAAGCCCAGCAGCGGCCACAGACCGCGCGAGCGCAGCAGCCGCGCCCAGCTCTCCTCGGGGGTCGAGGGACGGCCGCCGACGAACTGGGTGACGATGGGGTCCGACCACATGGCGACGCTGTCGTCGAAGTCGCTGAGTTCGGAAGCCTTCAGGGTCAGGCGTTGGGTGACGATCACGGGCGGGGACGACGACATGGCGACTCTGTTTGCGGCGCGGTGAGGCGACACGCTACACCGCCAGGACCGTTTTACGAGACCAGTCCATGACCACGCCTCAAGACGCCATCGCCGCCCGGCGCAAGCTGACCAACAAGCTGATCGCGGGAAAGACCGCCGCGCGACTGGCGCCGTTCTTTGATCCGCAGGTCAGGCTGATCGCCGGCGACGGCTCACTCCTGATGGGCGCCGCCGAGGTGATCGCCGCCTTCGACGCCCAGTTCCGCGATCCGGACTTCATCGCCTATGTCCGCACCGGCCAGGGCGTCGAGCTGGACAGCGCCGGCCTGCGCGCCGCCGAGCGCGGGCGCTGGGTCGGGTCCTGGAAGGGCGCGCCGGATCAGTCGGGAACCTATCTGGCGGTCTGGAAGAAGGTCACGGGCCAGTGGGTGATCGAGAGCGAGCTCTATGTGACCCTGGATCGCGGCGACTGATCTTTTCGACATCAGGGCCTTTGTCCGGCCGTGCATTAAGAGAAATTAATTTACGGACATCGGGCTCTGGGCCTACGCATTCGCCCAACAAAACGTTCTTTAGGGGTCTCGCCTTGCAAAACCGTCGTCAGATGCTGTTCTCCACCGTCGCGGCCGGCTTCGCCGCCTCGGCGCCGTCGCTCGTCTTCGCTCAAGGCGCCGCGCCCGCCAATGGCGAAGCGGCCAAGATGAACGCCCTGTTCGACGACGCCATGGCCAAGCTGCTGCGTCAGTCGCCGGAGCTGGCCACGGGCCTGGGTCTGGACAAGGGCGACCTGGCCTGGACCAAGGGCCTGCTCAGCGACCGTTCGTTCGAAGCCATCGCCGCCAGCGCCGAGCAGAACCGCCAGATGCTCAAGTCCCTGCGCGCCATCGACCGCAAGTCGATGTCGGGCATGGACGCGATCAACTACGACACCGTCGAGTTCACCCTGGCGGTGCAGGACGAGGGCAGCAAGTTCACCTATGCCGGCGGTGGCTCGGGCGCCCCCTATGTGCTGAGCCAGCTGACGGGCAGCTATCAGCAGATGCCCGACTTCCTCGACACCCAGCACGCCATCGAGACCAAGGCTGACGCCGACGCCTATCTGTCGCGGATGGAGGGCTTCGCCCGCCTGATGGATCAGGAAACCATCATCGCCAAGCGCGACTATGCCGACGGCGTGATCCCGCCGGACTTCGTGATCGACAAGGCGCTCATCCAGATGAAGTCCTTCGCCGACACGCCGCTGGCCGAGGCTCCGCTTATCAAGTCGATCGTGCGCCGCACCGCTGAAAAGAAGATCGAGGGCGACTGGGCCGGCGAGGCGACCAAGGTCTATCTGAACTCGGTCCTGCCCGCCCTGAAGCGCCAGATCGCCCTGCTGGAAAGCGTGCGGCCCAAGGCCACTCACGACGCCGGCGTCTGGCGCCTGAAGGACGGCGGCGACTACTACGCCACCTCGCTGAAGAACTATACGACCGCGACCCTGACCCCTGACGAGATCCACCAGCTGGGTCTGGACATGGTCAAGTCGATCGAGATCCAGGCCGACAAGATCTTCAAGTCCATGGGCATGTCCAAGGGCACGGTCGGCGAGCGCATGGCCGAGCTGGGCAAGGACATCTACGAGAACACCGACGCGGCCAAGGAGCAGCTGATTGCTGACCTTAACGTCAAGGCCAAGTGGATCGAAAAGCAGCTGCCCGCCTATTTCGGCCAACTGCCCAAGGCCCCGCTGGAGATCCGCCGCGTGCCCAAGGCCATCGAGGCCGGCGCGCCGGGCGGCTACTACAATTCGCCCTCGCTCGACGGCAAGCGCCCGGGCATCTACTGGATCAACCTGCGCGACACCAAGGAACAGGCCAAGTACACCCTGACCACCCTGACGGTGCACGAAGGCGTCCCGGGCCACCATCTTCAGCTGACCCTGTCGAACGAGGCGCAAGGCCTGCCGCTGATCCGCAAGGTGATCGGCTTCTCGGGCTATGCCGAGGGCTGGGCGCTTTACTCCGAACAGCTGGCCGTCGAGATGGGCATCTACAAGACCGACCCGCGCGGCCACATCGGCATGCTGCACGACGCCCTGTTCCGCGCCGTGCGCCTGGTGGTCGACAGCGGCATGCACCACAAGAAGTGGAGCCGCGAGCAGGCCATCAAGTACATGGCCGAGACCATGGGCGACGAGGAAAGCGGCGCGGTCACCGAGATCGAACGCTACTGCGTGTGGCCGGGCCAAGCCTGCAGCTACATGATCGGCAAGATCGTCTGGCTGCGGGCGCGCGAGAAGGCGAAAAAGGCCCTGGGCGCCAAGTTCGACATCCGCCAGTTCCACGATGCGGGCCTGCTGTCAGGCATGACCCCGCTGACCGTGCTGGAATCTGTGGTCGACGACTACATCGCCGCCAAGAAGGCCGGCAAGTAGGACGGGCAGGAGAGCAGGGGACTAGCCCCAGCTCTCCGACGCCCCGGCGCGCCGCGCTATGGGCTTTATCGCTGCCGGCTTCAGCGCCGGCAGCGGCTGGTCCGCCGGTCTGCCAAACAGCCAGCCCTGGGCGAAGTCGACGCCGGCGTTGCGCACGACGTCCTCGACCTCGACCGTCTCGACCATCTCGGCGACCGTGCGGATCTTCAGGTCGCGACACATCTCGACCAGTCGGCGCACCATCACGCCGTCGCGGCCGTTGCCGGCCAGTTCCCGAACATAGCGACCGTCGATCTTGACGATGTCGAGGCTGAGTTCCTGCAGATAGGCGAACGAGGCCGCTCCCGCGCCGAAGTCGTCCAGACAGACCAGCGATCCCATGCCGCGCAGCGCCTGGATGTGGCGGTTGGCCCGCGGCAGGTCGTCAATGGCCGCGCTCTCGGTGATCTCGAAGATCAGCCGCCCCTTGGCCTGGTCGAACTTGGCCAGGGTGCGAGAGACATTGTCGACGAAGCTCTCGTTGACGATCGTGCGTCCCGAAACATTGACCGCCAGCTTCATCTCGCCCGACCGGTCCTGCGCCAGACGACGCACGGTCTGTTCGACGATGGCGTTGTCCAGTTCCTCGATCAGGTCGAATTCCTCGGCCATCCGGATCAGGGCGAACGGGCTGGCGCTATCCTCGAACCGCACCAGCACCTCGTGGTGATGGGCCAGCCCCGTCGTGAGATTGACGACAGGCTGGTAGGCCAGATTGAACCGGCGCTGGCTGACGGCGACGCCCAGGGCGCCGGCCCGCGCCAGGGTGCGCTTGACCGAGCGGTTCATCGCCTCGGCCAGGCTCATCGGCGGAGCATCCTTCAGGCCTTCGCTCAGGAAGTCGTCGAGGGCGTAGCGCAAGGCGCGCATGGCGCGGGCCGACGCCGTGCCGACCTCAAGCGATACCACATGGGCTGTGGCGTCCAGCTCCAGCACCTGGCTCAGACGGCGGGTCAGGCCATCGGTGCTTTCGTCCTTGGCGCGCAGAATGGCGAAACGGTCGTCCGACAGCCGCGTCGCCGCCGAGCCGCCGTGGGACTCGGCGCGCACCGCGCCGGCCACCTGGGCGTCCAGAACCTCGACTTCGGCGCTGGGCAGGGCGGCGCGCCGGTCGCCCAGACCGGCGAACTCGACCATGGCCAGTTCCAGTTCGATCCCGGTCACCCTGGCCGCCTCAAACAGTCCCTTGGCGATGTCCTCGAACGATTCGCGCGGATGCAGACCTTCGTGAGTGAGCGGCGGGCTGGGCGCCTGGCTCGAGGTCAAGGCGCAGGACAGGCGGCCACCGTTCTCGGGCAGGGCCCGCATGACCACGCTGACGTGGCGTTCCGTCGGGCCGGCCAGGCTCACCACGACGGGGCCTCTGCGCGCGCCGTCATCGGCGCAGGCAAAGATCGCATCCATCAGGGGCTGGTCGCAGGGGGCGAACAGGTCGCGCCAGGTCTTGCCGGTCAGCGCCGCTTCGCTCTGGCCCACGATGCGCTGCGCCGCGCCCAGGGCCATGCAGATCTTCCCCTCGCGAATCTCGACCAGCAGATCAGCGCTGGCGAAGGCCAGACCAAGCAGGCGACGTGGATCAATCGACAAGGCGCAGCTCCCCCATACGACCGAAAGCGTCGCACGCGGGCCTTAAGGACGTGTTTCTCGATCGAGATAAGGCGTGCGGCAAAGGGCCGCGCATCCCCGATCCGGGGACTGGAACACGAGCACATGTCGAAAAGAACATCTTGCGAACACGGAACAAAGCCGGTACGACTTTGAGTGTTCCACCGATCAATGGGCGCGTGAAACGCGAAGCCCGGCTTGGCCGGGTGGAATCATGGAATAAGGGCGCATCTCCAATGAACCAGGCGGCTTTGAAACTCGTGGGTAAGGAAGACGGCGACAAGCAGCGCGCTCTAGAAGCGGCGCTGGCGCAGATCGACCGGGCGTTCGGCAAGGGCTCGGTGATGAAGCTGGGCGAAAAGGGCAAGGTCGAGATGGAGTCCGTCTCCACCGGCTCGCTCGGCCTCGACATCGCGCTCGGTATCGGCGGCCTGCCCAAGGGGCGGGTGATCGAGATCTACGGTCCGGAAAGCTCGGGCAAGACCACCCTGGCCCTGCACGTGGTGGCCGAGGTCCAGAAGGCCGGCGGCACCGCCGCCTTCGTCGACGCCGAACACGCGCTCGATCCGGGCTATGCCTTCAAGCTGGGCGTCAATCTCGACAACCTGCTGGTCTCGCAGCCCGACAACGGCGAACAGGCCCTGGAAATCACCGACACCCTGGTGCGTTCGGGCGCCGTCGACGTGGTGGTCATCGACTCGGTCGCGGCCCTGACCCCCAAGGCGGAAATCGAGGGCGAGATGGGCGACAGCCTGCCCGGTCTTCAGGCCCGCCTGATGAGCCAGGCGCTGCGCAAGCTGACCGGCTCGATCAACAAGACCAACACCATCGTCATCTTCATCAACCAGATCCGTCACAAGATCGGCGTGATGTACGGCAGCCCCGAGACCACCACGGGCGGCAACGCTCTGAAGTTCTACGCCTCGGTGCGCCTGGATATCCGCCGCACCGGCTCGGTGAAGAACCGCGACGAGATCATCGGCAACAATGTCCGCGTCAAGGTCGTCAAGAACAAGGTCGCCCCGCCGTTCCGCGAGGTCGAGTTCGACATCATGTACGGCGAGGGCATTTCCAAGCTGGGCGAGATCATCGACCTGGGCGTCAAGGCCGGGGTGATCGACAAGGCCGGCTCGTGGTTCTCCTATAACAGCCAGCGCATCGGCCAGGGCCGCGACAATGTCCGCGAGTTCCTGAAGGCCAACAAGGATCTGGCCAACGAGATCGAGGCGGCTGTCCGCAAGTCTTCCCAGAAGATCGAGGAAGAGCTGCTGGTCGGCGGTCCCGAGGACGGCGACGAATAGGCCTTCGGCTTCTTCAAAGACGACAGACAGGTTTCGCGACCTTCGCTTGGCTACGGCGTATCCCGCCACTCTTGACGCCCGTGGCCTCCCGCCGCGAAGGCCGCGATCCCCCGGACGCCTGGACCCCATGCCAGGCGTCCGACTTCGTTTTGGAGCGAGGCGCGCGGGCGGGCGGGACGCGCTCCCAAGTCCTCCCCCTGAAGGGGGAGGCGGCCGGAGGCCGGTGGGGGAAGACCGCAAGGCGTCAGCAGCACTTCCCCCTCCGTCGGCCCGAAGGGGCCGACACCTCCCCCGCCAGGGGGAGGACTTGAGGGGATAGACCGTGTTCAATCCCCGTTCGTTTCAGAACAAAATCCCGCCCAATCAACGGCTTGTAAAATAGTTGATCGCGCCAGTCAGACGCGCTGAAATCTCCCGTATTCTTGTCCCACCTCGTCGCGAGGAAAGGGCGCAAGGCCAGCGACCATTGCGGCGGCGGGGGGTGATCGAGCGGGACTGGGCTTCAGCGGGATACTGAAGCGCGTCCGGGGATCCTGGCGTTGCAGGACCCGCCCGCCGTCGGCGTGGATGGGGATCAAGGCGAGTGTTGGTCAGAATTGGCCCCACGCCCCCCGACCTTCGGGACTTCGGGAAACCGAGGTTTCCGGGTTCTGGTAAGGCCCCAACTGGGCCACCCGCCGGGACGCTGACGGAAAACGGTCGCGCGGAGCGCTCGGCTTCGTCGAAACGGTTATTCATTTTCTCATCCGGACGCAGTCCGGACGCTCCGCGACCCTTTCATCCCTTCAGCGAGATTTCGCGTGAGGTTGCGAAACCATGCCCGCCAGACTGGCGTCCTCCACGCCTGCGGCGATCCCCCGGAGGGGAAAGGTGGCTGCGCGGCAGCCCTGAGCTGGAAAGTGCAAGCCACGATGGCCCTTTGGACGGCCTCACCGCCTCCCTACATCCAACGCGGTTTCCACTCCGCCGAAAACCGCGCTATGCAGCGCCAACCTCCGGACAGCCGGACTCTATCGAGATCCTTGAGACGCCCATGCCCAGCCTGAACGAGATCCGCGGAACCTTCCTCGACTATTTCGGCAAGGCCGATCACGCGATCACGCCGTCGGCGCCGCTGGTGCCGCAGAACGATCCGACCCTGCTGTTCGTCAATGCCGGAATGGTGCCGTTCAAGAACGCCTTCACCGGCGCCGAGACGCCCGCCTATCCGCGCGCGGTCAGTTCGCAAAAGTGCGTCCGCGCCGGCGGCAAGCACAACGACCTGGACAATGTCGGCTACACCGCCCGCCACCACACCTTCTTCGAGATGCTGGGCAATTTCTCGTTCGGCGACTACTTCAAGGAACAGGCGATCACCCACGCCTGGACCTTGCTGACCCGCGACTTCGCCCTGCCCAAGGACAAGCTGCTGGTCACGGTCTATCACACCGACACCGAGGCGGCCGATCTCTGGAAGAAGATCGCGGGGTTGGACGACAGCCGCATCATCCGCATCGCCACCAACGACAATTTCTGGTCGATGGGCGACACCGGCCCGTGCGGTCCCTGCTCGGAGATCTTCTTCGACCACGGCGCCCACATCCCTGGTGGCCCTCCGGGCAGTCCCGATGAGGACGGCGATCGCTTCATCGAAATCTGGAACCTGGTCTTCATGCAGTTCGAGCAGCTGGCCGGCGGCGAGCGCCTGTCGCTGCCCAAGCCCTCGATCGATACCGGCATGGGTCTGGAGCGCGTCGCCGCCGTCCTGCAGGGCGTGCACGACAACTATGACATCGACGTCTTCAAGGCCCTGATCGCCGCCAGTGTCGAGCTGACCGGCGTGAAGGCCGAAGGCGTCCAGGCGCCGTCGCACCGGGTGATCGCCGACCATCTGCGCTCGTCCTCGTTCCTGCTGGCCGATGGCGTCACGCCGTCGAACGAAGGTCGCGGCTATGTCCTGCGCCGGATTATGCGCCGGGCCATGCGCCACGCCTATCTGCTAGGCGCCAACGAGCCCCTGATGCACCGCCTGGCCCCGACCCTGGTGGCCGAGATGGGCCAGGCCTATCCCGAGCTGCGCCGCGCCGAGGCCTCGATCGTCGAGACCTTGCGCCAGGAGGAAGAGCGCTTCCGTGTCACCCTGGGTCGCGGCATGGGCCTGCTGGACGAAGCCACCGCCAACCTGTCGTCGGGTGGCGTGCTGGACGGCGAGGTCGCCTTCAAGCTCTACGATACCTACGGCTTCCCGCTGGACCTGACCCAGGACGCCGTGCGGGCCAGGGGCATCAAGGTCGACACCGACGGCTTTGACGTGGCCATGGATCGCCAGCGCACCATGGCGCGCGCCAACTGGTCCGGCTCGGGCCAGACCGGCGCGGCCGCCGCCTGGTTCGGCATTAAGGAACGCTCGGGTCCGACCGACTTCGTCGGCTACGACAACACCGAGACCACGGGCGTGGTGCAGGCGATCCTGGTCGACGGCGCCGAGGCGCAGGCCGCTTCGGCCGGTACGAGCGTCGAGGTGCTGCTGGACCGCACCAGCTTCTACGCCGAAAGCGGCGGCCAGGCCGGCGACACCGGCGTGATCGAGGCCAATGGCCGCGAAAGCCGCGTGCTCGACACCCAGAAACAGGCTGGCGAGCTCTATGTGCATCGCGTCGAGCTGTCCGGCGACCTGAAGGTCGGCGACAGCGTCGTCGCTTCGGTGAACGCCGCGCGCCGCACCACCACCCGCTCCAACCACTCGGCCGCTCACCTGGTCCATGCCGCCCTGCACCATGTGCTGGGTCCGCATGTCGCCCAGAAGGGCCAGATGGTGGATGGCGAGCGCATGCGCTTCGACTTCAGCCACGGTGGCCCGCTCTCGCCGGACGAGATCGAGCGTATCGAGACCGAGGTCAACGAGGTCATCCGTCAGAACGTCCCGGCCGAGACCAAGGAGATGGCCCCGCAGGAGGCCATCGAGGCCGGGGCCGTGGCGCTGTTTGGCGAAAAATATGGCGACAGCGTCCGGGTCCTGACCCTGGGCAAGTCGCTGACTGAGACCGGCAAGGCCTATTCGGTCGAGCTGTGCGGCGGCACCCATGTGGCCCGCACTGGCGACATCGCCCTGTTCAAGATCGTCTCGGAGCAGGGCGTCGCGGCCGGCATTCGCCGCATCGAAGCCCTGACCGGCGAGGCGGCCCGTCGCTTCCTGCTGGACCAGGCCGGCGTCGCCAAGGCCCTGGCCGACCAGTTCAAGACCCCGGTCCTGGAGGTCGGCGCCCGCGTCGAGGCCCTGATCGCCGAGCGCAAGTCGCTTGAGAAGCAACTGGCCGAGGCCAAGAAGCAACTGGCCCTGGGCGGTGGTGGCGGCGCGGCCTCCGGTCCGGAAGACGTGGGCGGCACGGCCCTGATCGCCAAGGTGCTGGACGGCGTCGGCGGCAAGGAACTGCGCGGCGTGGCCGAGGAGTTCAAGAAGCAGCTGACGAATGGCGGCGTCGTGGCCCTGGTCGGGACCAGCGACGGCAAGGCCGCCGTGACGGTGGCAGTCACGGCTGACCTCGTTGGCAAGTTCAGCGCCGCCGAGCTGGCCAAGGCCGCCGTGCTGGCCATGGGCGGCCAGGGCGCGGGCGGCAAGGCCGACTTCGCCCAGGGCGGCGCGCCTGACGCGACCAAAGCCCAGGCGGGCCTGGACGCGATCAAGGCGGCCCTGGCGGGCTGATCCCCGCAGACTGGACGGCGGTTAGCTCTTGAGGAACGCCGAGAGCTTGTTGCCGTCCGGGTCGCGGACATAGGCCAGGTAGTAGCCCTCGCCATAGGCCGGGCGGGGTCCGGGCGGGCCCTCGCAGCTTCCGCCGTTGGCCATGGCGGCGGCATGGAAGGCGTCGACCTGTTCCGGCGTCTCGGCCTTCAGGCCCACCATGATGCCGTTGCCGGCCTTGGCGGGTTGGCCATTCTCGGGGCTGCAGATCATCACCGTGGCGTGGTCCTGGTCCGGCCCGTAGCCGATCCAGTCGCCCTGTCTCCACAGCCGCTGACTGCCCAGCGCGCCCAGCACGGCGTCATAGAAGATCCCGGCCCGGTCGATGTCGCTGGCGCCGATGGTGATATAGCTGATCATGAACAAGTCCTCCTTGGTCGAAATCTAGCGAGGCGGACCTTGTTCGTCGAGAACGAAGGGGGAACTAGCTGACACCCTGTGTCAGCAGTATCGCTACAGCCGACAAGGTGATGACCGCCAGGGCCGTAGTCAGGGCCACGGTCCTCGCCGCGCCCCGCGCGAAGACGCCCAGGGACCGGGTCTGGATGAAGACATTGACCGCCGTCGGCGTCGCGGCCAGCAGGGTGGCCCCCAGCCGGAAGGCGGTCGGCGCGTCGGTCAGGCCTACGGCCAGCCAGGTCAGTACGGGCAGGGTCAGCAGCTTGGCGACGGCGGCGGCCATTACCGGGCCGGAGCGTGGGACCGCCTCCACATCCGTTGAGCGCAGGGCCAGGGCCGCGCCCAGGGCGACCAGCGCCACCGGGCTGCCCGAGACGGCGGCGGCGGCCACGGCGCGATCCAGCAGCGACGGGAGGGTCAGGCCCGTGATCGCCATGCCGACGCCGATCAGCGAGGCGACGACGACCGGGTTGGACAGGGCGCGCCACACCGATCCCGGGATCGAGCGCCCGGCGGCCCAGCCCAGCAGGGCGATGCCGGTCGCGGCGACGATCACGAAGTCGACCGCGACAACGCCGGCCGCGAGGCGTGCGGCCTCGGGGCCTAGCACGGCGGCGGCGATGGGCAGGCCCAGGAAGGCGCTGTTGCCCAGCGACCCGGCCAGGGCGGCGCCGGCCCGTTCCTCGCGCGTCCAGCCCAGCGCCAGGCCCAGCACCAGCAGCCCGGCCATGACCAGCAGCGCCGCCCCGGCGAAGGCCGCCAGCCCCCAGGCCAGGGCCGGTCCCGGCGTTCCGATCCGCGACAGCGAATGGATCAGCAATGCTGGAAAGCCGATCCAGAACACATAGGCCGACAGGCCCCGCGACATCCCCTCGTCCAGCAGGCGCAGCCGTACCAGGGCCACGCCGGCGCCGACCAGCAGGAAGAACGGCAGCACCCGCGACAGGACGCCGAGCACGAGATCGATCACGAGGCGCTCTCTGGCGGTTGCAGGACGCCTCGCTCTATCACTTGCCGGCGGGGGCCGACCAGCCCGGCAGGGTCAGGCGATAGACGAGGACCAGATTGTCATTGTCGCCCGCCGCGCTGCCGTCGGCGGCCTTGATCCCCGCGTCGAAGGCGATGCCGCCGACCACGCCGGTGGCGGTCTGGAAGTCGTTGTCCGAGCCGATGAACAGGAACGCGTCGTTCGGCGCCTTGGGATCCAGGGCCGGAACCAGGGCCAGGGCCTCGAACTTCTCGGGCAGGGTGAAGGCGTTGGTCGCGGCGTTGTCGAGGTTGAAGCCGAAGCGGGCCATTTGGGCCGGGTGGATCAGATTGATCAGCTCCACCTGTTTCACCGGCACGATGCCAGCCTCGAGCACGCCATTGGGCGCGACCGGCTGGGTCGAGGTTTCATAGGCGGTGCCCGCGATATTGGTCGCGCCGGTGGTGTCGATCAGCAGCACGCTGCGATAGACGGCCGGACGGGTCGCGCCGCCGCCGCGGCCGTTGCCGTCGCGGGCCAGGACCAGGAACTGGTGGTCGCTGAGCGCCAGGATCTCGGACTGGGCGGCGGTCTTGTCGGGCGCAGCGCCGTCGCCCTTGTTGCGGAACACCGGCAGCTGGAGAACATATTCGGCGACCGGCGCGGCCGGGGTGGCGGACTTGCGGATGTCGTACAGGAACAGTCGGGTATTGGCGCGGCTCTGGTCAGCGTCCTTGCCGGAAGCCGAATCCTGCACCGTTGCGCTCTGCAGCAGGGCGGCGAGATGCTTGCCGTTTGGCGTGATGCTGACGCCCTCGATGCCCTGATTGTTGCGACGGCCGGTTTCCGGGGCCTTGGCGCCGGTCAGCATGGGGGCGCCGCCGTTCATCGGAGCCACGGCCGCCACGGGGGCGATCACGCCCTGCAGCGCGCCGGCCTTGTCGAAGCGATAGATGGCCGCCGCATATTCGTCGGAGACGTAGAAGCCGCCGTCAGCCGTCAGGGCCAGGCCTTCGCTGTCCAGGCTGATACGGCCGGCGGCGGCGGGTTCGGAGGGGTCCAGGCCCGTGAAGGTCTGGCCCTTGGCGTCCTTCAGGAGCAGGCCGCCGGTCGGGGTCAGCTTCATCTGCTCCGGCGCGACGGTCTCGCTTCCGACATGGGGTGCGAAGGTGAAGCTGAACCGGTGCAGACGGTTGGCGTAGTCGGAGGTGCCGACGACCGTGCCCACCCCGTTGGGGCCGCGATCGGGCAGGGTGGTCAGGCTGCCGGCATAGGTTCCGTCGGCCAGACGACGCCAGTCGCTGATCGCCATGGCCGAGAACGAGCCCAGGGTGTCGCCGTTGAAGTCGCGCAGCGCGGCCGACAGGCGCCCGGCCCCGACCAGACCCTGATTGATCCGCTTGACGCCGCCCAGTTCAATCGTGACCGCGCCCTCGGCGGTCGCCACGTTGGGCCGGGTATAGGCGGTCGGCTGGGCCATGGCCGCCGAGGTCAGGACCAGCAGCGAGGCGGCGGCGAGCAGCGGCAGACGAGCAAGACGGATCATGGCGATGGGTTCCAGCAAAGGGGTCCCAGCGCGGTTACCAGCCTTGCTTGACGCTTCGGTGACAGCGCCGGCCCTGAGCCTAGCGCTCCTCGCGCGGCAGGCGAATATGCACCAGCTTCCAGGTGAACAGCTCGCGCCGCTGGAAGGTGAACACCGTCACGCGCCTGGCGTCGCCGGGCCGCTTCATCGCCACGCGAACGCGGTTGGGATCCCAGTAGGCAATGGTCGGATAGGGGCCAGAGACCACGGCCTTCAGCTTGCCGGTCAGGGTTTCGGGCCGGGCCGGGCCGGCGGGCGCGGCGCCGGGCGCGTAGCCCCGCGTCAGGGCCGAGATGCCGGCTATGGTCAGATAGCGATCGACCTTGGGCTCGGGCGGGGCGATGGGCTCGATGGCCCGGCGCATGGCGCCCAGCGGGTCACGCCAGATCGAGGGCGGCTCGGCCGGGGCCACAGGGGCGGCCTCGACCAGCTGGCCGGTCAGGCTGCGCCGCACGGCCGGAAAGTCGACCAGCTCGCTGATCGCCTGCACGTCCTCATACTGGGCCGCCGCCTTCAGAGCCCGGAAGGCGAACCAGGGCGCCGAGGCGAAGGTCGCCGCAAACACGAAGATGCCCAGGACGATCAGGTCCCAGATCCGCTTCTGCAAACTCATGGAGCGCCCCAGAATGGTTAACGCGGCATAGAAGGGGTATTCGCCCCATCGTCGCAAGCGTCTTCGCGTCAGGGGGGACCCGCGGGCGGCCCGCCGCCCTGATAGACGCACACCATTTCGGCGGCGCCCTCGGCGCGCTTGAGTTCGATCAGGTCTGCGACGCCGAGGAGTTCTTCAACCAGTCGCCTCTGGAGCCAGGCCTTGTTGCGTTGGCGACGCAGGTTTGAGCGGCACATCCCTTCGCGGCGGATCGGGCGTGCGGGGCGGGGATTGGGCATGAGGGTGTTCCATTTCAAGGCGCGAGGCACGGCTGCGCCGCCCCGCGCTTTCGCTGCGAAGATCGGGGAGGGTGCGGGGCGCCGGGCCACGCCCGGATGAGAAAGTAGAAATACCGTTTCGACGAAGCTCGGACGCCCCGCGCGATCGTTATCCGTCAGCGTCCCGTCAGGTGGCCCTGTTCAGACCTTACCGGGAGCCATTCCGCCAGGTTTCCCGAGCAGACTAGCGGTCGAGGCGGGCGAGCCAAGCAAATGACTAATGAACACACCCGTCTGTCCTCATCCACGCCGACGGCGGGCGGGTCTGGCCAGCAACCAGATCCCCGGACCGGTCGAGTATCCCCCTCGACCCCAGTCCCGCTCGACCACACCCCAAGGCCGCGAAGGTCGCTGGCCGCGCGCCCTCCCCATCGCCCTGAGGTGAAGACAGTATACGGCGGTGCGCATCTCGGGGGACTTGGCGCGGTCCGGGCCAGGGATTTCAGGGGGTTAGGCGCGGGAAGGGGGGTGGATGAACCGATTTCGAAGGCCCCGGTCCAGGCCGTTCGATGCTTGCTGGCGGGGCTGCGGTTCAGGCGTCGATTTCGCGGCTGACATTCGAGACCAGCTTTCCGTCCCGCAGGGTGAGCTGGCGACTACATCTGGCTGCGACGCCTTCGTCATGGGTGCAGATCAGGAAGGTGGCCCCGTCTTCCCGGTTCACTTCCCGCATCAGGGCCAGCACCCGTTCGGCCGACTCGCGATCCAGATTGCCGGTCGGCTCATCGGCGATGATCAGATCGGGACGGTTCATCAGGGCCCGTGCGATGGCGACGCGCTGCTTTTGACCGCCGGAAAGCCGGGTGGCGGGATAGTCGATGCGGTCCTCCAGCCCGACCCGGGTCAGCAGGTCCCGCGCACGCGCCCGCATCTCGCGCGAGATGCCGCCGGCCGGGGCCGCGGCGGGAAAGGCGACGTTCTCCATGGCCGTAAAGTCGGGCAGCAGATGGTGGAACTGGAAGACAAATCCCAGTCGACGGTTTCGAAACAGGGCCCGTTTCCGCTCGGAGAAATCGTCGATCCGTTCGCCGCTGATCGTCAGGCTTCCGGCGGTGGGTCGCAAAAGCAGGCCGATGATCGACAGCAGGGTCGACTTGCCCGACCCCGAGGCCCCGAGCAGCGCCACGAGCTCACCCTTGTCGAGGGTCAGGTCGATCCCGTTCAAGACCCGGGTTTCTTCGTCCCCGTTCTTGAACACCTTTTCGATGCCCAGGGCTTCCAGCACGCGGGTCATTGCTGGATGGCCTCCAGCGGGTCGACCTTCGAGGCCGCGCGCGCCGGGAGGATCGAGGCGATCACCGCCCCCAGCGTGGTCAGCACCAGGGCCGCCGCATAGCCGCCCCGCTCGGGCGCGATCGGCAGGACCGAGTCGCCGGCGGCGTTGGTAATGCCTTGCAGCCAGATGCAGAGACCATAGCCGGTGGCGCAGCCCAGCAAGGCGCCCACCAGGCCGATCAGCAGCCCCTGGAGCAGGAAGACCCACAGGATGAAGGTTCCCGGCACGCCGAACGCGCGCATGATCCCGACCTCGCTGCGACGCCGATAGGCGGACAGCACAAGGGCGCTGGCTATGCCGATAATGATCGAGATCAGCGAAAAGGCCTGGATCATGGAGCCGGTTCGGCCCTGGGCGACCAGGGCGCTCTCGAGGCTGATGTTCTTCTCCTGCCAGGGTGTTGCGCGCAGGCTCGTGGCGTCGGCCAGGAACCGCGCCATGGCGCGCGCCTGATTGGGGTCCTTCAGTTTGACTTCGATATTGGTCACCCCGTCTGGCAGGACGAACAGGGGCCGTGCCGTTTGCAGCGACAGGAAGGCCACACGCTCGTCCAGGCTTTGCAGGCCCGTCCGGAAGACGCCCTTGATGGTGAGCTGGCGTTCGACGCCGCGCTCGGTCCGCAGCAGAATGGATTGGCCCGCACTGAGGCCCAGGTCTTCGGCCAGGCGCGCGCCGATCAGCAGGCCATCGGCGCCCAGATCGCCATCGCCGTCGATGATGCTGGGCGAAATCGGCGAGATCGCGTCGATCCCCTGCGGGTCAACGCCGACGATCGAGACGGACCGGACCGCCTCGCTTTTCACCAGGACGGCGCTTCCCGTGATCTGGGGACTGATCGCCGACACCCTGGGGTCTGCCCGCAGGAGTTCGAGCACCATGGGCCAGTTGCGGATCTGCTGGCGCTGAAAAGTGGAGACCAGAGCCACGGATTCCACCGGCAGGTCTGGTCCTGCCAGGACCCGGGCAATGCGGGTCGGCGGCTCCAGGCTGACATGGGCGCTTTTGCCGGTCACCTGCTCGGTCAGCAGGATCGCCAGTCCGGCGATCAGGGCGGTGATGAAGACGAAGACGGTCACCCCGATCGCGACGCCCGCTACCAGCAGCAGGGTCTGCGAGGGGTTTGACAGCAGATAGCGTCTGGCGACTTTCAGGGCGAACATGGCTTCAGTCGCCCGCCTTGGCCGCCACAGGCTCGATGTGCGCGCCGGGCTTGGTCGAGGTCGGTTCCAGGACGACGCGGTCCCCGGCCTTCAATCCGCTTTCGACGATGGCCTGTACGGAGGGCCACCGCGCCACGGTGATCTTTCTGATCTCGACCAGATTGGCGGCGTTGACGACATAGACCTTGGGCGCGGCCGTGGCGTCCACGACGGCGCTGCGCGGCACGACAATCGCGGCCTGGCGCTGGTCAATGACGATGGTGACGTCGATCGAGCGACCTGGGGTCAGGGTCTGGCTGTCTTCAGCCGCCAGACGAACCGTCCGGCCGCCGGTGCTGGAATCAACCCGGGGCGAGACCTCGGTCACGCGGGCGGCAAAGATGCCGGGCGATCCTGACAGGGCCGCGCGGGCCGTCTGGCCCGCCGACAGGCGATCGGCATAGGCTTCCTCGACCTCGGCGCGGATCTCGACGCCCCTGGCCGAGCCCAATTGAAACAGCGGGGCGCCCGCAGCCACGACCTGTCCATTATCGATCGGACGAACCAGCACTACGCCGGCCATGGGCGCGCGAATGGTGAATTCCCGCGAGCGCTCGGTCGAGGCCCGCAGGCCGGCATCCGCTGCGGCGACATTGGCCTGCGCCGTCTCAAGGCTGGCCTTTGCGGCGTCCAGCGCCGCCTTGGCGGCAAAGCCGCGCTCATGCAGGGTTCGGGTTCGCTGATAGACCAGCTGGGCTTCCTTGGCCTGGGCCCGTGCGGCGCGGGCGCGGGCGGCGTCGGCTTGCGTCTGGGCCTGTTCGACGGACGCCAGGATCACCGCCATCGGGTCACCGGGCAGAACCTGGTCGCCCTCGTCATGCAGCAGGCTGATGACCTGGCCCGGATTGGGCGAGGAGACCTGGATGAGCTCGGACGGGCGGGCGCGACCGACCACCGACAGGGCCTGTTCGATCGTGCGGGGCTCGATCACAAGGACCGCAACCTGTTGCGGCCGTCGCGAGACCAGGACCCACGCCGTCAGCGCAACCACCAGGGCCGCCGCAACGAAGAAGAGCCAGGGTCTTGGGATGGCGCGCATGATCAGAGCACTCGCGGAAGCAGGACGTGTCCTGCTCCTGCGCGTCCGGTCCCCGCATGGCAAGGTCCCAAATGGCCAGGCCGCCCCGGGCGGCGGATGCCCGCCTCGTGCAGAGCGGCCTTGGCTGCCGTCGAAAGCCCCCTAGTCGCGATCGTGACTGTGCGACTCCGTGCTTGTCGCCTCCACGCTCAGCGCCTCGCCATCGCCGCTCTGGAACCAGAACGGCGGGCGTGCCGGCTTTCCCGCTTCGTTCATCTTGCTGTCGAACACCCGGCCATTGGCGATGGTGTAGGCGATGGTCGCGGTGTTGCGGATATCGGTCAGGGGGTTGGCGTCGAACACCACCAGGTCGGCCAGCTTGCCCGGCTCCAGCGAGCCGAGGTCCTTGTCCAGACCCAGGGCCCGGGCCCCGTTCAGGCTGCCGGCGCGCAGGGCTTCCAGCGGGGTCATGCCGCCCTGGACGAAGCTCCACATTTCCCAGTGGGCCCCCAGGCCCTCGCGCTGGCCGTGGGCCCCGATCTGCACCGAGACGCCCAGGCGGTTGAGGCGGGTCGCCTCGCGGGCGACGGCGATGTGGTTGAGTTCATTGTCGGGGGTCAGGACCGGGCGGCGGGCCCGGTTGTCGAGCAGGCGGCGGGGGACGTACTGCTGCAGGCGCGGATCGTCCCAGACCTTGGTGGCCTGGTACCAGTAGTTGTCGCCGGCATTGCCGCCGAAGGCCACCACCAAGGTCGGGGTGTAGGCGACCCTGGTCTGGGGCCAGAGCTGAAGAACGTCAGCATACAGACGCTCCAGGGGGATCGAGTGTTCGATGGTCGTGTGGCCGTCGATGATCATCGACATGTTGGCCTGATACAGCGAGCCGCCTTCGGGCACGACCATCAGGCCCAGCTGGTTGGCGGCCTCGATGATCTGCTGGCGCTGGTCGCGGCGGGGCTGGTTGTAGCTCTTTACGCTCCAGGCCCCGACCGCCTTCATGCGGCGCAGGTTGGAGAGGGCGTCGTCCAGGCTGTCGACCTTGGCGGTGAAGGGCGTGGTGGCCCCATAGAGGATCGCGCCGGTCGAGAAGATCCGCGGGCCGACGACCTGGCCGGCCTTCTGCAGCTCGGAATGGGCGAAGATCTCGCTGGTGTCGTTGGACGGGTCGTGGAGCGTGGTGACGCCGAAGGCCAGGGCCGCATAATTGACCCAGCTGCGCTGCGGGATGATCTCGTCCGAGCCCATCGAGCCGTGCCAGTGGGCGTCGATCAGGCCCGGGGTGATGGTCTTGCCGGCCAGGTCCATGACCTTGGCGTCCGCCGGGATCGTGACCGACCCCCGGGGACCGATGGCGGCGATGCGGGCGCCGTCCAGCACCACGACGCCGTCCTCGATGACTTCATCGCCCTTCAGGGTGACCAGGCGGGCGCCGGTCAGGGCCAGCTTGCCGGCCGGCTTGAAGGCTGCCTGTTTGAAGCCCAGGTTGATGCCGGTCTCGGCGGGCTTGGGCAGTTCGGCGGGGGCGCCCTCGACGAAGCTGAAACTGTCCTTCAGGCCGCGGCTGTAGAGCTGCGGACCCAGGGCCCAGTTGAGGGTGGCGCTGTCGCCCGACCAGTGGATCCAGTCGCCGGCGTCGCGGGTCACCCGGGTCTGGGGCAGGGCCTTGCCGTCGGTGGCGACGCTGACGGCGCGGCCGGTCTTGGGGAAGGGCGCGACATAGGCGTTGAAGCGCTCGGTCCAGGCCACCCAGGCCTCGTCGGGCGAGACGGCGAACTCCGAGGCAAATTCCGAGGTCAGGTGGGTGCGGGGCTCGTGACCGTTGAGGTCGACGGATTTCAGGGCGGCCAGCTTGTCCTGGCGGCCGCTGAAATAGACCCGGTCATTGGCGGCGCCGAACTGCGGCATGGCGCCCTTGTCGGCGATCAGGGTCGCCTCGCCGCCGGCCGTTGCAACCCGATAGAGGCCGGGATTGCGGGTCCACAGGGTGCTGAGCAGCACGCCGTCGGTCGAGGCGCGATAGACGATGGTCTTGCCGTCCGGCGAGAACACCGGCTCGACGAAGCGGCCGGGGTTTTTGTTGACCTTGCGGCCCTCGCCGCCGGTCGCCGGGATCACCCGGATCGAGCCCAGGTCCTCGTCATTCCAGGTGGTGTAGACGATCGACTTTCCGTCGCGCGACCAGGCCGGATAGAGCTCGAAATGGTCGCTCTGCTTGGTCAGGCGGCGCGGCGTTCCGCCGGGCAGGTCGCGGATCCACAGATGGCCCAGGGCCTCGAACACCACCGTCTTGCCGTTGGGCGAGGTGCGGGCCCAGCGGATCATCTTGACGTCGAACTGCTCGGGGGCGACCTCGACGGGGAAGCGCACGGCCTCGCGGGCCTTGCGGGTGTCGGCGACGTGGAAGGGGATGTCGCTGACGGCGTGGCTCTTGGCGTCGATCCTGCGGATCTTGCCGCCGGCCCAGACCACCAGCGACGCGCCGTCCGGCGTCCAGCTGATCGCCGGATAGACCCCGTGGATGGCCCAGGTCTCCTGCATGTCGCGGTCGAGCTGGTCATAGACCTTGGTCTCGCGGCCCGAGGCGATGTCCATCACATACAGGGTCGACTGGAAACGCACGCGGCGGATGAAGGCCAGCGACTTGCCGTCGGGCGAGGGGGTGGGGCGGATCGCGCCGCCGGGCCCGCCCAGGAACTTCTTCACCTCGCCGGTCTCGCGGTCGAGGCGCTGGATGGCGTAGATCTCGGTGTTGGGGTCCTTGCTGTATTCGAACACCCCGCCTTCGGTGACGTCGTCGCTGAAATAGAGGTAGCGGCCGTCGGGCGAGAAGGCCGGCTCGCCTGAGTCCTTCTGCTGGGTGCGGCGCTCGGTCAGCTGCACGCCATTGCCGCCGGCGCGGTGATAGAGCCACATCTCGCCGGCCCCCAGCGAGCGGCTGGAGGTGAAGTGCTTGCGGCCGACGATGTACTGGCCGTCGGGGCTCCAGTCGGGCTGGGACAGCAGGCGGAAGCTCTCGCTGGACACCGCCTTGGGATTTCCGCCATCGCGGTCCATGACCCACAGATTGTCACCGCCGCCGCGATCCGAGGTGAAGGCGATCGACTTGCCGTCCGGCGAGTATTTGGGCTGCATGTCCCAGGAGATGCCGCTGGCGATGTTCCGGGCCTCGCCGCCGTTGATCGGCAGGACATAGAGGTCGCCCATCAGGTCGAAGACGATTTCCTGGCCGTCGGGGCTGACGTCCAGCGACATCCAGGAGCCTTCGGTGACGTCCAGCTTGAGGTCCTTGGTGTAGCCCGCCGGCGGATTGCGCACGTCCCATTTGGGCTTTTCAGCCTTGGCGGCCGCTTCGGGCGCGGGGGCGGATGTCTGGGCCAGGGCCGGAGCGGAGAGAACCAGGACGGCCGCAGTGGCCAACAGGACGCGCTTCATTTGGTGATTCTCCCTCGATCGCGGTGGAGAGTAGCGAAGCGCCGACCAAAGAAAACGCCCCCCGGTTTCCCGGAGGGCGCTGACTTGTCTTCTTCCCCCTAGGGGGAGGAGCGCGAAGCGCGGAGGGGGCGAGTCTTTCGACCACTTGCCCCCACCGGGTCGCTTCGCGACCGTCCGCCCCCGGAGGGGGCGGATGAGTCCTACGCCATGGCCTTCTTCAGGTTCTCGTCGATCTTGTCGAGGAAGCCCTCGGTGGTCAGCCACGACTGCTTGTCGCCGACCAGCAGGGCCAGGTCCTTGGTCATGAAGCCGCTTTCGACGGTGTCGACGCAGACCTTTTCGAGGGTCAGGGCGAAGGCGGCCAGTTCGGCGTTGTCGTCCAGCTTGGCGCGGTGGGCCAGGCCACGCGTCCAGGCGAAGATCGAGGCGATCGAGTTGGTCGAGGTGCTCTGGCCCTTCTGGTGCTGGCGATAGTGACGGGTCACGGTGCCGTGGGCGGCCTCGGCTTCCACCGTCTTGCCGTCCGGGGTCATCAGCACCGAGGTCATCAGACCCAGCGAGCCGAAGCCCTGGGCCACGATGTCGGACTGCACGTCGCCGTCGTAGTTCTTGCACGCCCAGACATAGCCGCCCGACCACTTGAGGGCCGAGGCCACCATGTCGTCGATCAGGCGGTGCTCGTAGTGGATGCCGGCGGCCTTGAACTGTTCGGCATATTCGGCGTCGAAGATCTCCTGGAAGATGTCCTTGAAGCGACCATCATAGTATTTGAGGATGGTGTTCTTGGTCGACAGATAGACCGGATAGCCGCGGCCCAGGCCGTAGGCGAACGAGGCGTGCGCGAAGTCGCGGATCGACGCGTCGAGATTGTACATGCCCATGGCCACGCCGGCGCCGGGGGCCTGGTACACTTCGTGCTCGATGACCGTGCCGTCCTCGCCGACGAACTTCATCGTCAGGGTGCCCTTGCCGGGGAACAGGAAGTCGGTGGCCTTGTACTGGTCGCCGAACGCGTGACGGCCGACGATGATCGGCTGGGTCCAGCCGGGCACCAGGCGCGGCACATTCTGGCAGATGATCGGTTCGCGGAAGATCACGCCGCCCAGGATGTTGCGGATCGTGCCATTTGGCGACTTCCACATCTTCTTGAGCTTGAATTCCTCGACGCGTTGCTCGTCGGGGGTGATGGTGGCGCACTTGACGGCGACGCCGTGCTTCTTGGTGGCCTCGGCGGCGTCGATGGTCACCTGGTCGTCGGTGGCGTCGCGGTTTTCGACCGACAGGTCGTAATAGTCGAGTTCCAGGTCCAGATACGGGAAGATCAGCTTGTCCTTGATAAGCTTCCAGATAATCCGGGTCATTTCGTCACCGTCCATGTCGACGACGGGGTTGGCGACTTTGATCTTGGCCATTGCGGGGTCTTTCCTCCGGCGGTGGCGCGACTGTGGCGATCTGGCGCACAGGGCCAGGTCGCGGGCGCGGACGGGCTGGCTATAGACTGTTGCGCGGCAAGGGAAAAGCCGATCGGTGGAATGGCGTATCTTCAGGGGCTGTTAGGAGACCGGGGCCTTTATGGATAACAAGGATCTTCTGGCGGAGATCGGTAGGAACTGACCGGGCGTGCGCAGCCTTCTGCCTAAAACGGAAATGACCTCGCCCCTGGCGCGGCGCCTGCTGGCGATCGTCGCGGTGCTGTCGATCGCCGTTACGGGCGTGGCGACCGCCGTGGCCTTTGTGTTTGTGCAGAAGAGCGCCGCCGATACCCAGATGCGGCACTTGGCCGAATATGTCGGCGAGCGGGTGAAGACCGAGGACCGGCTGTTTTCCAATCTCGTCAAGGTTCACGAGGCCGCCAGCCTCGCCCTCACCCAGCGCCTGGAAAACCGCGACTCCTCTGCGACCAGGACCGAGTTTGACACCCTGTTTCCGCCGTATGGCGACGGCACTCGACGCACGGCGCCGGGTCTTTATGACGGCGGCCGGACGGGACCCCATTTCGTCTATGGTATCGGCGGCTTTCTGAAGGCGGCCGACCAGATGGATCCCGACGAAAAGGCCTTGTTTGTCTCGGCCCTGGAGGTGGTGGCCAATACGGGCGAGAGCCAAATGGGCCAGTACGACAACTTCTATTTCCTGACGCCGCAAACGCGGATGGTGATGTTCGGCCCCAAGCGGCCCGACAAGCTGATCTATTATCGCCAGAATGCGCCGCCGACCCTGGATATTGCCGGGGAAGAGATGACCCAGATTGCCCTGCCGGCCAACAATCCTGGCCGGACCATGAAGTGCACCAAGCTTCGCCGGCTGATCTCCGATCCCAAGAGCCGGGGCCTGAATGCAGCCTGTGTGACCCCGGTCTATTTCAAGGACCGGTTCATGGGGGCCTGGGGCACCACCCTGTCCCTGGATTCCTATCTGCTGCGCGCCGTCGGCGACGCCCTGCCAGGCGGGACCAATATGATCGTCTCCAATGACGGTGAACTGATCGCCGCACCCGGCCTGGCGCGCAACGGGGTGGTCGAGATTGCGCGCCTTCGCGAGTTCGAGGCGCGGGAACACATCAGCGAGGTGATGCGCCAGATTCGGGGGACCGGCCGCGATATCGGCGCGATCCGCGACGCGCGCAGTGACAGAGTGGTCGCCTATGGGCGGTTAAAGGAGCCCAACTGGTGGTTCCTGATGACCTTCCCGTCCAATGACGTGGTGCTGTCTTCGATCCAGACCGCATCCTGGGTGCTGCTGTTTGGCGTGCTGGGCGTGATGGTCCAGGTGATGCTGCTGTATCGGGTGATCAGCCGCGAACTGGCCTGGCCGCTCAACGTCCTGGCCAAGGCCGAGCGCGGGGGCGATCACGAGCAGGCCCTTGGCGTCGAGGCCCGTCAGGATGAAATCGGCGAGCTGGCGCGCACCCTGCGGCAGCAGCGCGAGGGCAATGAAGAGCTGCTCCGCAGTCTCGAGGACCGGGTGGCCGAGCGGACGGCCGAGCTGGAGCGCGCCAACCGGGCCAAGTCCGTCTTCCTGGCCAATATGAGTCACGAGCTGCGCACGCCGCTCAATGGCGTCATCGCCATCGGCGACCGCCTGGTCGGGGAGGAAAATCCCCAGGTCCGTCGCGAGCTGGCCGAACTGGTCACCTCATCGGGCCGACTGCTGGAGCAGGTGCTGGGCGACATCCTGGATGTCTCGAAGATCGAGGCCGGCCAGTTCCATCTCAACCCCGCGCCCTTCAACCTGGACCGCCTGGTTCGCGGCATGGCCGAATTGCACGCCGCCGTCGCCCAGGCCAAGGGTCTGGACTTTTCCTGGTCGATCGCGCCGGAGGCGTCTGGCTGCTATCTGGGCGACTCCGGGCGGATCAGTCAGATCCTCTCCAACCTGCTGGCCAATGCGGTCAAGTTCACGGCGCAGGGCTCGATTGTGCTGACGGTCGAGCGCCCGGATGAGCGACTGGTCTTCACCGTGGCCGACACCGGGGTGGGCTTTGATGACACGGTGCGCGAGCGGCTGTTCAAGCGCTTCGTCCAGGCCGACCAGTCGATTACCCGTCAGTTTGGCGGCACGGGGCTGGGGCTGTCGATCTCGGCCGCCCTGGCCGAGATGATGGGCGGTAGAATCGACGCGCGGGCGGTGGTCGGATCGGGCGCCACCTTCTCGGTCGAGTTGCCGCTTCCGCCTTGCCAAGGCGAGGCGCTGGACGCGCGTCGGGAGGGCCAGGAGGAGATTTCGCTGCAGGGCCTGACCGTGCTGGTCGCTGAGGACCATCCCACCAACCGCAAGGTCGTCGAGGTGGTGCTCGAACCATTCGGCGTCGATCTGACCATGGTCGAGGACGGCGCAGCCGCCCTGGCGGAGGTGATGAACCAGAGCTTCGACGCCATCCTGATGGACATGCAGATGCCGGTCATGGACGGCTTGACCGCCACCCGCGCGATCCGGGCGCACGAAGTGGCGCAGGGCCTGCCGCCGGTGCTGATCATCATGTTGACCGCCAACGCCATGGAGGAGCACATCGCCTCTGCCAAGGCGGCAGGCGCGGACCTGCACCTGGCCAAGCCGCTGCATCCAGCCTTGCTGCTGGAAGCCCTGGCCGGCGTGCGCAACATCGTCGCGGTCGATTCGGTCAGCGTGGCGGGGTAGGGGATCCCGTATTCCGATCAGCGAGGGTTGGCCGGGACGGCCTGCGGCCGGGATTTTTTTCGATTGCCCCTCTTGAATGGGCCTTGCGGTTGCATAACTCTGTGGAGCGGGCCGGGCCCCTCTGACGAATGAATGCAAGCATTCGTGATGTCGGACCGCATCGGGTGTTCTCGATGTATGGGTCCGGTGTCCCCCACCCCCCCCTCGGTCCGGATTCAGCGTCGGGAACACCCATCCGGTCTGGATAGGGAAATTGCCAAATGCCGCTACTGATGTGCCCTAACTGCGATGGATCGATGCAGGCCGTGAACCGCGCCGGCGTCGAGTTCGACATGTGCCCCAAGTGCCGGGGCGTGTGGCTGGATCGCGGCGAGCTTGAAAAGCTGATGGCCCTGGAGCGCGAAGACGCCGCCGGCCAGGCCGCGCCGCCGCCGCCGCGTCAGCAGGCGCCGTATCAGGCTCCGCCGCAGCAGCAGCAGCACTATGCTCCGCCGCCGCGCTACGAAGAGCCCCGACGCTACAAGGATGACGATGATCGTCATCGCTATGGCCAACAGGGCCACTACAAGAAGAAGAAGGGTTTTGATCTCTTCGACATCTTCGACTGACGAAAGAGCTATGAACCACCTCAAGACCTACATGTTGCTGGCCGGCCTGACCGCTTTGTTCATGGCGGCCGGCTTCATGATCGGCGGCGCCACAGGCATGCTGGTCGCCCTGGTCTTCGCCATCGGCCTGAACGCGTTCTCTTACTGGAACGCCGACAAGATCGTGCTGAAGACCTATGGCGCGGTCGAGGTCGACGAGACTCACCCCGACCGCCGCATCCGCGACTATGCCATCGACGTTCACGCCATGGCCGACAAGGCCGGCCTGCCGCGCCCGCGGGTCTGCGTGATGGAGAACGACCAGCCCAACGCCTTCGCCACCGGCCGTGATCCGCAGCATGCGGCCGTGGCCGCCACGACAGGCCTGCTGGCGATGCTGGACCGCGACGAGATCGCCGGCGTCATGGCCCATGAACTGGCCCATGTGAAGAACCGCGACACCCTGACCATGACGGTGACGGCCACCATCGCCGGCGCCATCTCGGGCCTGGCCAATTTCGCCTTCTTCTTCGGCGGCTCGCGCGACGAGGACCGGCCGGGCGGCATGATCGGCGCGATCGCCATCGCCATTCTGGCGCCCATCGCCGCCATGCTGGTGCAGATGGCCATCAGCCGCTCGCGCGAATACGAGGCTGATCGCGTGGGCGCCCAGATCGGCGGCGACCCCGCCGCCCTGGCGCGCGCCCTGCAGAAGATCGAGGCCTATGCCCGGGGCGGACGGGTGAACCACGAGGCTGAGCGCAATCCGGCCACGGCCCACATGTTCATCATCAACCCGCTGAACGGCAGCGGGGCCGACAACCTGTTCTCGACCCACCCGGCCACCCACAACCGCGTCGAGGCGCTGCTGGCCCTGGGCGTGGGGCAGGGGACGCGCGCCCGGCGCGTGGGCACGGCCGTGCCGGTCAGCACGCCGCGCCGGACGGGGCCCTGGAGCTAGTTAGCGTCCAAGAATGGCGTTGCGCTGGCGGTCTCCGTCCTGAAGGATCAGGGTCATAGACGCCCTCCAGGATCGCACCGCCGTCCATGCCGCCATCCCGTCGATCCCTGCTGGTTTGCGGCGTGGCCCTTGTCGTCGCGGGCTGCGCCACGACACCCAGGCTTCTGGCGTCCGACGTCACATGGCCCGAGCTGGAGCCTGTGAGCGTGACGGCCGACCGTCACGGCCTGACGGTGCGCGTGGCCTCGAAAGGCTGCGTCGCCAAGGCTGACTTCGTGTTCCGACTGGATCGCGGCGCCGGCGGCGCGGTGCTGGCCTTCGCGCGGCGACGGCTGGAGACCTGCCGGTTTGGCGAGGCGGGGGTGGTCGACCTCGTGTTCAGCTATGAGGCGCTGGGCCTGAGGCGCGGGGAGCGGTTCGCGGTGGCTAACCCTTCGCGCTGAACCGCTCGACCATCCAGTCCATCACCCGGGCCGGGCGGCGGGCGGCGATGTCGATCAGCACCCAGTCGGTGCGGCTCTGGGCGCACATCTCGCCGTCGGGGCCGTCGATGCGGACATAGCGCTCGAAGCGCGGACCCTTCAGCTCGCCGACCCAGGTGTAGCCGGTGGCGATCTCGTCCTGGCGCAGTTCCCGGCGATAGTCGATCTCGTGCCGGCGGGCCACCCAGCTCCACGGCGCGCGCTCTTCGGGCGAGGTCCGGGCCGCCCAATGGGCGATGGCCAGATCCTGGGCCCAGGCCAGATAGACCACGTTGTTGACGTGCTCATTGGCGTCGATGTCCGACGCCGTGGGCGTGAAGGTCATCGAGAAGGCGTTGGCGGCGGGCTGGAAAACCCGGCTCACGCGCGGCCCCCGAAAGTGTCAGCGGTTTCGGGGTTGGCGCGCGCGTTCTCAAAGGAGGTTGAGCCCCCCACGGGCGGCGAGCCGCTCTGCACTTCGCCTGGGGGGCTCAAGCCTCGATCAGGCCCTGCTCGGTCATCAGCGTCTTCAGTTCGCCCGACTGGAACATCTCGCGGACGATGTCGCTGCCGCCGATGAACTCACCCTTCACATAGAGCTGGGGAATGGTCGGCCAGTCGGTGAAGGTCTTGACGCCCTGGCGCAGGTCGTCGTCCTGCAGAACGTCGACACCGATGAACTCGACGCCCAGATGGTCGAGGATCTGCACCGAAACGGCCGAGAAGCCGCAGCGCGGCTGGTCGGGAACGCCCTTCATGAACAGCACCACGGCGTGGTCGGTCACGGTCTTGGCGATGAAGTCGAGGGCGGGGGAGGAGGCGGCGTCAGTCATGGCGGGTAGATCCTTGCAAGTCCCTTCAGCTAGGCGCCGCATGTCCCCGGGTCAAGAGCCGGCGCTATCGCTGGCTGGCGGCGCGTTCGCGTTCCTGGGCCGAAAAGCGCGCCATTTCGATCTGGGCGCAGACGCCGTTGGGGAGGTCGCGCTCGACCACGGCGGCCAGGCGTTCGACCTCGGCCTGGGTGTCGGCGGTGATCTGCACCGTGGCCAGCGAGGGCTCGGTCAGGGCGTAGCCCAGGCAGATCTCCTCGGCGCTCCAGCCCTGGGTGCCCGTCAGGAAGTCATAGCCGCCGACATCGGCCAGCGGATCGCTGCGACGCCGCCACAGCGAGGGCTTCTGGAACAGCGGCTTGCTGCCCAACTCGCGCAGGGCCTGGGGCCAGAAGTCTTCACCGATCACCGCCAGGTTCTGGCTGACGGCGGCGCGGACGCGATTGCGCTCGGCCCAGCCCGACGACAGGTTGAACGGCGACGACAGGGCGGTGACCAGGCCAGAGCGGGTCAGCGCCGGATCCACGTCGCCCCGGCTGGCCACGCCAAGGCCCCGGATGGCTCGCCCCTGGTGCAGGGTGCGAAGCACATCGCCGGCGGCGGCCGGCAGGTCAGGACCCAGCGGGTCGTTGAGCAGCACCAGGTCCAGATAGTCCAGGCCAAGGTCATCGAAGGCCGAAGTCATCATGGTTTCGACGACTGCGGCGGTGAACTGGCCGGCTTCTTCGCGCACCCGCCAGGTCAGGAACAGCAGTCGCCGCTCGACCGAGGCGAAGGCTTCGGCCGCGCCCTGCAGCAAGGGCGCCGAAGCGCCGTCGATCTGGAAGCTGTTAATCCCGTTCTCGATGGCCGTGTAGATCAGGGCCCGCCACTCGCTGGCGCGCAGGCGCGACTGGTCGGACAGGCGAAGGGTGATCGCCGAAACCGTCATGCCCGAATTGCCGAACGGCCGGTAAAGCACGGCTAGTCGGCCAGGTCTGCGGGCGGCGCCGCCGTTTCGAGCGCCAGGGCGTGCAAGGTCCCACCCAGCACATCGGCCAGGGCGCGATTGACCATCTGGTGCTGTTTGACCCGGCTCAGACCCCGGAATGCGGGCGACACGATGCGCGCCTTGTAGTGGTCGCCGTCGCCGGCCAGATCGGTCAGCACGATCTCGGCGTCGGGGAAGGCGGCGTGCAGGCGGCCTTCGAGGTCGGCGGGAGACATGGGCACGGGAGGAAAGCTCCAATCCTTGAAGGGTTGTATGCCCCGGAAGTCTTAAGAACGGGCGTACGGCAGACGATAGGGCGGCTTTTGGCCACAGGCAGGGTTAAGGTGATTTAACTCCCTCTGGAAGCCGTCTGCAGGCATAGGGACGGCATGATTCAGGTTCTCGCTCCGCGCCTCCGCCTTCTGGCCCTGATTTTCGCCCTGGGCGTCGCCGCCCCGTCCAGCGCCGCAACGCCGGGCGCCATGGCGCTGGACGATGTCCGCATCCTGTCGGACGACGCCATGCAGGGCCGCGCGCCGGGCACGCCAGGCTCGGCGCTCGCGCGGGCGCATATCCTCAAGCGCTTTGGCGAGATCGGCCTGTCGCCCATCGGGGCCAGCTTCGAGCAGCCTTTCAGCTTCACGCGGCGCGACGGGACTAAGGTGGACGCCATCAATCTGGTGGCCCGCATTCCCGGAACTGCGGGTGACGGCAAGGCCATCGTGGTCACCGCCCACTACGACCATCTGGGCGTGCGGGGCGGCGAGATCTTCAACGGCGCCGACGACAACGCCTCGGGCGTGGCCGGCCTGCTGGCTGTCGCCGAAGCCTTCAAGGCCAGTCCGCCCAGGCACGATGTGATCCTGGCGGTGGTCGACGCCGAAGAGGGCGGTCTGCGCGGGGCCCACGCCTTCGTCGCCAATCCGCCCGTGCCGCTGTCGACGATCGCCCTGAACATCAATTTCGACATGCTGAGCAAGAACGCGAAGAACGAGCTCTATGTCAGCGGCGCCTCGCCGTTTCCGGCGCTGAAGCCGATCCTGGAGAAGGTGGCGGCGACCGCGCCGGTCAGCCTGAAGCTGGGCCACGACACCGACGCCGACGGCGCGCAGAACAACTGGACCAGCCAGTCTGACCACTACGCCTTCGCCGTCAAAGGCGTGCGGTGGCTCTATTTCGGGGTCGAGGATCATCCCGAATATCACAAGAGCACCGACGACTTCGCCACGATCCCGCAGGACTTCTTCAAGCGCTCGGTCGCCACCGTGGTCGCCGCGAGCCTGGCGCTGGACCGGGATCTGGACACCCTGCAGCCCGCGCACTGATCGGTCCAAATGGCGCGGCGGATTGCCACCCCTGTTGGCAACTCGGGCCATCTCAACTTAAGTTCTGCCAAGCCTGCTGGAATTCTAAAAGGATTCGCCGAGATCGACCGGTCCTTGCTGCGCGGTACGATAGTCAGAACTCTCTGGACGGTCGCCCTCGTCGTGGGCGTCGCCATGGCGCTGGACTATGTGGTCAATATCCTGGTCCTGCATAACCCGGCCGCCTACTCGCCGCTTGCCACGTTCCTGATCTCCACGATGATCGCCGCGCCGCTGGCCCTTTCCATCGGTCGACAGCGCGAGGGTCTGCGGCGGCTGGAGATGGACCTGTCCAGCAGCCTGGCGGCCAAGCAACTGGCGATCGATGAGGCCGAGCATCGGCGGGCCGAGGCCGAGGACGCCCTGGAGCGGTTGCGGGAAAGCGACCGGCTTTACCGGCTCCTGTCCGAGAATCTGACGGACAACATCAATCTGTGGTCCCGGTCCGGCGAGCGTCTCTACATGTCGCCGTCCATTGAGCGACTGACCGGCTTTACCGTCGAGGAATGGCGGACCCTGCCGCCGGAGGCGATGACCAGTCCTGAGGACTATGAGGCGGTTCAGGCCCTGGTGCGAACCCTGGTTCCCGGCGGCGAATCCAAGGTTTACGAGTACGAGAGCGCCCGCAAGGACGGCACGCCGATCTGGTTTGAGAGCACCTACAAGCGGGTGGCCGGCGCCGAGCGCGAACTGCTGGTGACGACGCGCGATGTCACCGAGCGCAAGACGCTGGAACTGGAACTCACCCACGCCCTGGAGTTGGCCCAGACGGCGGCTGCGGCCAAGTCCGACTTCCTGGCCAACATGACCCATGAGCTGCGTACGCCGCTCAATGCCATTATCGGCTTTGCCGGGGTCTTGCGCGGGTCCAGCACCCTGTCGGAGCGAGATGCGCGGCATGTGGGGCTGATCCAGGACGCCAGCAACACCCTTCTGAACGTCGTCAATGACGTGCTCGACTTCTCGAGGCTGGAGGCCGGCGGCGTCGAGCTGGATCCGCAGCCCTTCGATCCGCTGGTCATGGTCGCCTCGTGCGCCGCCCTGATCAAGGGCCAGGCCGAGGCCAAGGGGCTGGTCCTCGCGGTTTCGGCCCCTGATCATCTGTCGGCCATGCAGGCCGATGCACCACGTCTGACCCAGGTGCTGCTCAATCTCCTGTCCAACGCGGTGAAATTCACCAATACCGGCCAGGTCACGGTGGTCGTGAACCAGGTTCTGGCCGACGGCGAGGGCGTGCTGCGGGTCGAGGTGCGCGACACCGGAATCGGGATCGCCAGCCAGCAGCTGGATAACGTCTTTGACCGGTTTTCCCAGGCCGATGCGGCGGTGTCGCGACGGTTTGGCGGCACGGGCCTTGGGCTGGCCATTTCGCGCCGGATCATCGAGCAGATGGACGGCGAGATCGGTGTCGACAGCCGCGAGGGCGAAGGCTCGTGCTTCTGGTTCGAGATCCGTGCGCCCCTGTGCGATCTGGCGCCGGAAGCCCCGATGGAAGATCCTGTGACCCCTGATCCGCTACAGGCGGCCCGCCTTCTGCTGGTCGAGGACAACGCCGTCAATCGCGAGCTGATCCGCATCATGCTTGAGCCTTTCGGCATCAAGGTGGACACGGCCAATGACGGCGTCGCGGGCGTCGAGGCGCTGCGCCAGGGAAGCTACGACCTGGTGCTGATGGATATCCAGATGCCGGGTATGGACGGCCTGACCGCCACCCGGCGCATCCGGGCCATGACCGACGCTCCCGGCTCGCGCACCCCGATCATCGCCATGACCGCCAATGTCCTGCCCGAGCAGGTGGCCAATTGCATCGCCGCCGGGATGGACGATCATCTGGGCAAGCCGATCAATCCGTCCAGGCTGCTTGAAGCCATCGCTCGCTGGTCTGGGCGCGAGCACGCTGAGGTAGCGGCAGGCTAATACTAACGGCCGTTGATCCTGACCTCAGAGGGTCCAAATCTGAAAATACGCCGTCACCCCGGGACTTGTTCCCGGGGCCGATGGGTCAGCTTCCTCGTGAGAGTTCTATTCTGCGCCGCGCCTGCGGTTGCACAATGGGCCCCGGGAACAAGTCCCGGGGTGACGAGGATATAGAGCGCGAGGAGTCGAGCTCAGCGGCGCTTGGTAAAAGGCCTTCGCGACAGGTCAGGCGGAAATTTTAATCCGGCGCGCATCCGACTGCGGGACGCGTTCGTAGCTGTGTTTGTCCCAGCAACGGACCAGTAACTCCCCGGAGAAGACCCCATGAAGAAGACCATGATGCTCGCCATCGCTGGCGTGCTTGCGATCTCGTGCGGCGGTTCCGCCTTCGCGAAAATGGAACATCATGCCGCAGGGCATGGAAAGACTGTAATGGTCGGCGGCGCCGCCATGTATCCGACCAAGAATATTATCGAGAACGCGGTCAATTCAAAGGACCACACGACCCTGGTCGCCGCCGTCAAGGCCGCCGGTCTGGTCGAGACCCTGTCCAGCCCGGGTCCGTTCACGGTGTTCGCCCCGACCAACGCCGCTTTCGCCAAGCTGCCGGCCGGTACGGTCGAAACCCTGGTCAAGCCCGAGAACAAAGGCACCCTGACCACCATCCTGACCTATCACGTCGTGGCGGGCCGTCTGACGGCGGCTGACATTGAAGCCAAGGCCAAGGCCGGCGGCGGCAAGGCCGTCCTGACCACCGTACAGGGTCAGCCGATCACCGTGGCCAAGGGTCATCACGGCTGGACGATCACCGACGCCAAGGGCGGCGTCTCGAACATCACCATCGCCGATGCTCTGCAGTCCAATGGCGTGATCCACGTCATCGACACCGTGCTGATGCCCTGACCCGCCGGTTCCCGGGCCGCGCCTAAATGCGGTCCGGGGCCGCTACTCCTTGGGCGGCGGGGCCTTGGCGGGGGCCTCGCCCCGGGAGTCTGGAATATACAGGTTGGTGATGCTCCCGGCGATCATGCCGCCCGGCTGAAAGCGATCGCCATAGGCCTTGCAGGGGTCTGTCTGGCGGTCGATCTTGCGCGACTTCAGCCCCTTGGGGGTCATGACCTCCGCCGCCACATCGGCAAAGGGTTCGGCGAACTGCAGGGCGTCGCCCATGCGTGACAAGGATGGGTCGTCGGTGCCGACCGCCATGGCGCGCCGCGCCCAGGCGATGGCGGCGATCTGACGCTGGTCGCTGGTCGCACGCATTTCCGCCTCAACGCCCAGTCCGCCCAGCGTGCCCGGCGCCCGCAGGCCGATGGGGCCCGGAATGAAGAAGCCCGACGCCGCCGAGGCGGCCGAGGCGATCCGCCCGGTGGGCTCGAACCAGGTGACGGCCGCGCGCACATCGGCGTCCGCCTGTTCCGCAGCGACGATCTCGAACCGCTCGGACAGCTCGAAACACAGTTGCGCATCGACTTCGCGCAGAACGACGTGGCGCTCCTCCGGCGTCAGGGGCGAGCGGCTGTCGGCGCCCTCGGACAGGACGGCCGGCGTCAGGGCCACGCGGCGCACAGCGTCCAGCGCGGCCGGATCGCGGAACTGGCGGATTTTTGCCCGGCCGCCCTTTTCCCGAGCCTGAAGGCCCTCATAGCCGCTCAGGAAGCCCGAGCGGTCGGGAGCGGCTGTCGCGCAGGCCCCCAGTGTCAGGGTGAGGCCTGTAATGGCCAGGGCGCGGGTCAATCTGGGGTGCATGATGTTGTGTCCCGCTCAAACGTGGCCTTAGCGAGGCGGTTCGACCGCCCTGTCATCGCGCAGGACCGGCCCGGAGCTTCCGGGTCGGCCCCATCCCTGCGGGATCAGTCGACGCAGATGGCGCCGGTGGTCTTGCCGTCCACGACCCTGGCGTAGCAGCCAAACTGGACGCTGGTCTTCTGGCACTGGCCGGTGACCGACGCCTGCGGCTCCAGATTGCCCTCAAGGATGCAGGCGCCTTCGCACTGGGTCTTGTCGGTGCAGGTCTTGCCGGCGTCGGCATAGGGCGTGACGCAGGTGGGCAGCTGCAGCTTGCCGCCCCTCTGGATCACCCCGCCGCGCGCGAGGCAGGCCGCTTCGGAGACCTCGGCCGTCGGCGACGGCGCCGGCGCGGTCGGGGCGCAGGCGGTCAGCAGCGACATGGCCAGGGCGGCCGTCGCCAGGATCGCGATTTTCATTCTGATGTCCTCAGGCCGCCGCGCCCATGAAGCCCGGCATCCAGGCCTCGTGAGCCGCGCGCAGGGTTTCGAGAGGGATGGAGAACAGGCCCGTGGAGGCGAAGGCGTCGCCGCCGGCCACGCCGGCCAGGCTGGCGCTGACGCCGGCTTCCTTGGCCGCTGCCAGCACCGCGTCCGGGTCCGGCGTGGCGATCAGGTAGCGAGCCTGGTCTTCACCGAACAGATAGGGGTGCGCTTGCAGGCTGCTGGAGGCGTTCAGGGTGATCCCGACCTTGCTGGCCAGGGCCACATCAGCCGCCGCGATCAGCAGTCCGCCGTCCGACAGGTCGTGCAGGCCGGCGACCAGGCCGGTGGGGATCAGGCCGCGCACGAAGTCGCCGTGCTTGCGCTCGGCGGCCAGGTCGACCGGCGGCGGGGCGCCGTCTTCGCGGCCCAGGATCTCGCGCAGATAGATGGACGCGCCCAGTTCGCCCTGGGTCTTGCCGATCAGCACCAGGGTGTCGCCCTCGGCCACGTTTCCGAAGCCCATGCGCAGGTCATAATCTTCCAGCAGGCCCACGGCGCCGACGGTGGGGGTCGGCGGAATGGCGACGCCGTTGGTCTCGTTGTAAAGGCTGACATTGCCGCTCACGACCGGGAAGTCGAGCGCCCGGCAGGCCTCGGCCATGCCGTCGGTGGCGCGGACGATCTGGCCCATGGTCTCGGGCTTTTCGGGGCTGCCGAAATTGAGGTTGTCGGTGATGGCGATCGGCAGCGAGCCGGCGGCCGTCAGATTGCGCCAGGCCTCGGCCACGGCCTGCTTGCCGCCCTCATAGGGGTCGTTCTGGACATAGCGCGGGGTGACGTCGCTGGTCACGGCGATGGCCTTGCCCTTGCCGTGGATGCGCACGATGCCGGCGTCGCAGCCGGTGGCGCTGTCTTCCAGGGTGTCGGCCATCACGTGGCGGTCGTACTGTTCCCACAGCCAGCGCTTGGAGGCCATGTCGGGGCAGCCGACGACCTTGAGCACAGCCTGGTTCCAGTCGGTCGGGGCGGGGATGGCGGCCGGGTCGAGGCGCGGATGCAGGGTGGGCTGGACCCAGGGGCGGTCATACAGCGGCGCATCGTCGAACAGCGGGGCCAGCGGCACGTCGCAGACCAGTTCGCCGTGGTGCTTCAGCACCAGACGGCCGGTGTCGGTGGTGTAGCCGATGACGGCGGCGTCCAGGCCCCACTTTTCGAAGATGGCGTGGCCTTCGTGCTCGCGGCCCGGCTTGAGGACCGCCAGCATGCGCTCCTGGCTTTCCGACAGCATCATCTCGTAGGCGCTCATGCCGGTTTCGCGCTGGGGGACCATGTCCATGTTCAGCTCGATGCCGACCCCGCCCTTGCCGGCCATCTCGACCGACGACGACGTGAGACCCGCCGCGCCCATGTCCTGGATCGCCGCCACCGCGCCCGTGGCCATCAGCTCAAGCGTCGCCTCGATCAGCAGCTTTTCGGCGAAGGGGTCGCCGACCTGGACGGTGGGGCGCTTCTCTTCGCTGTCCTCGGAGAACTCGGCCGACGACATGGTCGCGCCATGAATGCCGTCGCGGCCGGTCTTGGAGCCGAAATAGACCACGGCCAGGCCTGCGCCCGGCGCGGCCGAGTAGAAGATCTTGTCGGCGTCGGCCAGGCCCACGCACATGGCGTTGACCAGGATATTGCCGTTGTAGCCGCTGTGGAAATTGGTCTCGCCGGCCACGGTGGGCACGCCCACGCAGTTGCCATAGCCCGCGATGCCGGCGACCACGCCGTCGACCAGACGCTTGGTCTTGGGGTGCGAAGGATCGCCAAAGCGCAGGGCGTTGAGCAGGGCGATCGGCCGAGCGCCCATCGTGAAGACGTCGCGCATGATGCCGCCCACACCCGTCGCCGCGCCCTGATAGGGCTCGATGTACGAGGGGTGGTTGTGGCTCTCCATCTTGAAGATGATCGCGTCGCCGTCGCCGATATCGATCACGCCGGCGTTTTCGCCCGGTCCGCAGATCACGCGCGGGCCGGTGATCGGGAACTTCTTCAGCTGGTTCTTCGAGGATTTGTACGAGCAGTGCTCGCTCCACATCACCGAGAACACGCCCAGCTCGACCAGATTGGGCTCGCGGCCCAGGCGGTCGAGAACGACGGCGTATTCCTCGGCGTTGAGGCCGAACTCACGGGCCGTTTCGGCCATCGACTTGGTGGGGGCGGAGGAGGGGGTGCTCATGAGGGCGCCTTCTAGCGCGACCTCGCAGATTCCGCCACTGGACAGAGCGTTGGAAAGGCTTTCCCGGGCGATCAGTGAGCGGCTTTGTCCGCCGTGGCCTTTGCCGGCTTGCCGGTGGGCTCGCCCATGGCGTCCTTGACCTGAACGCTGACAATGGCGATCCAGCTGTCCATCCGGGCTCCAGCCCCGGTGAACGACTTGGCGTGGATCGCCAGGCCGGCCGTCAGCGCGCCCAGCAGAAACAGCGGAACCACCACCAGGCCAACCAGCGGATTGCCGGGCTTGCGACGCTTGCGGGCCCAGACGGGGACGCCGCTCACGGGTTCAGGAGTGCTCATCGGTTCTTCCCATCGAGGCCGTCGACGGATTTCGGTGTTCGCGCGAGGGCGCGGCCCTGAAATCGTCGCTTCTTGTTCGAGGCCAATAAGTGACGCGAGGCGCGCCAGTTTCCAGCGCTCTCCCTCTCAGAGCGAGCTGGGTCGGCTGCGTAAATCCAGATAGGCGACTGTCTGGCTTGAAACCCCGGGGCGAAGCGGGCGAACATGGTTATGCTGGGAAAGCCCGCCCTGCCGACAGAGGTTCACCCGCCATGCTCGGACCGACAGCAGAAATTGACCGCCGCAGCCTCCTGGTCGCTCTGCTGGCCACGCCGCTCGGGGCAGCGGCAGCGGGTCCGGTTCAGGTGAGGCTGGCGACCGGACGCGGCGCCATCGTGCTTGAGCTCTATCCCGACAGGGCCCCGATCACTGTCGCCAACTTCCTCGCCTATGCCGACCAGCACCTCCTCGACGGCGGCAGTTTCTATCGCACGGTCGGACCCTGGAACGACCACAACCCGGCGACCATCAGCGTGATTCAGGGCGGGCTGAATCGCGATGACAGCCCATTGCCGGCCATTGCTCATGAAACCACCCGCCAGACAGGCCTGCGCCATACCGACGGGGTGATCTCGATGGCGCGCGACGCGCCGGGCACGGCGGGGGCGGAGTTCTTCATCTGCATCGGCGACAATCCAGCCCTGGATTTCGGCGGCGCCCGCAACCCCGATGGCCAAGGCTTCGCGGCGTTCGGGCGGGTGGTCGAGGGCATGGATGTGGTCCGGGCCATCCACAAGGCGCCGGCCGTCAGCAGCGCGGGCGATCCCTATCTGAAGGGGCAGATGATTGAGAAGCCCGTGAAGATCCAGCAGCTGCGCCGCGACGGAGTCGGCGGCGGCTAGAACGGATGCGGACGGCGAATGTCCATCGCGCGGCCTTGCTGGCACACACCGCGATATCGACCCGCGCCCGCGATATCGACCCGGCCCGTGGCCCGGTTTACCGTCACGCGCTGGGTGTTGCTGGCGTTCAGCTGATAGGCGCCCGTGATGATGTCGCCCTGCTGGCTGACGTCCTTCAGGCGCCACCAGCCGTCCCGACCGCCGGTATTCACGCCCGGGATCATGCGCTCGCCCAGGTGGATGCGTCCGCGCGTGCTGTTGATGTCGATCTCTATCGTCGCCGGCCGACGATAGGCGGCCCAGCGATCTTGCAGCGCTGATCGAACTTCGCGTCGCGTGGCGTCCTCCGCGAAGAACCGGTCATCGCGCGCGCCTTGGCAGACCAGTTTCAGATCAACAGGGGCCGGGGAGGCGGAAGCCATTGTCGCGGCTGCGGCCAATATCGGAACAAGCATCAGCATGGATCAACTCTCACGCCTGTGATGGAGCTGATCGAAGTGGGACACATACTGCGGAGAGTGTAAAGTTGGAATGCAATCCTTGGAATAATGCGCTCAGCCAAGACGACGGGCGGCGCGACCGCTGACGCGATACCCCGCTACCGCCAAGTGCAGGGCCGGCGATCGTTCGCCGGCCCCTTTACTGAGCCGTCGCTACTTCTCCACCACCGGCAGCTCGATGAAGCTGGCCGTATCCCCGGCGTGGAACACTCGCTGGGTCGCCTTCACATAGTCAGCCGGCTTGGCCAGCAGGATGTTGGGCACGAAGGTCTGCGGGTTGCGGTCATAGAGCGGGAACCAGCTGGACTGCACCTGCACCATGATCCTGTGGCCCGGCTTGAAGGTGTGGTTCGCGGTCGGCAGGATGAACTGGTACTTCAAAGGCGTGTTCGCCTTGATCGCCTTGGGATCGCTGAAGCTCTCGCGATAGCGGCCCCGGAAGATGTCCATGCCCACGGCCAGTTGGTAGCCGCCCAGTTCGGGCTGGCTGGGGACCTCGTCGGGATAGACGTCGATCAGCTTGACCACCCAGTCGCTGTCGGTCCCGCTGGTCGAGGCCGTCAGATTGACCTTGGGCACGCCGGCGATGGTCACGGGCTTGTCCAGCGGCTCGGTCGTGTAGGTCAGCACATCCGTGCGATCGGCGAAGGCGCGCTGATCGGTAACCAGCCATGATTTCCACCGATCGCCGTCCGCGAAGCGCACGGGGCGGGGCAGGTAGGGCACCGGCTTGGCCGGATCGGAGACATATTCGTCAAAAGCCGCCGCGCCCTTGGCCGCCGCCGGGGCGGTGAAGGACAGGCCGCCGTTCGGCGCCAGGTACAGCGGTTTGGACCTGGACTGGCAGTTGCTCTCACAGGCCAGCGGCCAGCTCTTGAACCTGTCCCAGTGATTGGCGCCGGTGTTGTAGATCAGCACCGGTGGCGTGTCGGCCTTGGGCGCGCCGTCCTTCAGGTACTGGTCGAAGAACGGCTTGAGCACGTCGCGGCGGAACTGCAGGGCGGTGTCGCCGTCCCACTTGAACGGGCCCAGGTTGTAGCCCTCGTAATTGACCTGGCTGTGCCGCCAGGGGCCCAGGACCAGGTAACTCTTGTCGTTGGCCGTATCCTTGGGCTCGGTGGCGGCATAGGCGTGGACGCCGCCCCACATGTCTTCCTGGTCCCACAGACCCTGGATCCACATGACCGGCACGTTCAGCGGGGTCTTGGCCATGGTCTTGTCGAGAGCCTGCTCGCTCCAGAAGGGCGTATAGGCCGTGTTCTCGACCATCTTCTTCCACCAGGGCAGGCCCTCCAGGCCGTTCAGCCTGGCGTAGTCGCCGGCCGAACCGGCGCGGCGGAAGGTCTCGTAGTCGTCATAGCCGGGCCGCACCACGTCGTCGGCCGCGCCGCGCGCGGTGGTCTGGCTGGCGAAGAAGTCGAAATTGGGCTGACGGAACGCGCCGTGGTGGAACCAGTCGTCGCCCATCCAGCCGTCGATCATCGGGCTCATCGGGGCGGCGACCTTGAGGGCCGGGTGCGGATTGACCAGGGCCATCACCACCGTGAAGCCCTCATAGGAACTGCCCAGCATGCCGACCTTGCCGTTGGTCTCCGGCACGTTCTTCACCAGCCAGTCGATGGTGTCATAGGCGTCGGTCGAGTGATCGACCTCGGAGGAATTCAGCGGCCCCTTCAGCGGCCGCGTCATCACATAGTCGCCCTCCGAGCCGTACTTGCCGCGCACATCCTGGAAGACGCGGATATAGCCGCCGTCGGCCACGAACGGCTCGTCGCCCTGGGGCAGGGTCGAGATCATGCGCGGGCTTTCGTTGCGCGTGGCCCGCTTGGCGGCGTTGTAGGGCGTGCGGGTCATCATGATCGGCAGGCCTTTGCCGCCCTTGGGGATCACGATGACGGTGTAGAGCTTGGTCCCGTCCCGCATGGGGATCATCACCACGCGCTTGTCGTAGTCGAAGCCGACCTTGGCGGCGACGTACTTGCCGTCGATGTCCGGCGTCATCGCTGCAGCTTGGGCCGCAGTCTGGGCGTGGGCGGCGGCGGCGGCGAAGACCGTCAGGGCGGCGGCGGCCAGCAGGCCGGCGCGCAGGGACAAGGCAAGACTCATGATCGGAACTCCCTAGGGTGGTGACACCCTAGGAGCGCTCGGCGCCGGGCGCTACGCCCGAGATCTGGCTTGACCCCGCGGCTGCCCGCCTATTTGGCCTTCACCACCGGCAGTTCAACGAAGCTGGCCTTGTCCGCCGCGTGGAACACCGTCTGCGTCGCCTTCACATAGTCGGACGGCTTGGCCAGGAAGATGTTGGGCGTGAAGGTCTGGGGGTTGCGGTCATACAGCGGGAACCAGCTGGACTGGACCTGCACCATGATCCGGTGGCCCGGAAGGAACACGTGGTTGGTGGTGGGCAGGGCGAAGCGATAGGTCAGGGGCGCGTTGGCCTTGATCGGCTTTGCCGTCTCGAAGCCCTCGCGATAGCGGCCGCGCAGGATGTCCATCGACACCGGCAACTGATAGCCGCCCATCTCGGGGGTGGCCGCGACCTCATCAGGATAGACGTCGATCAGCTTGACCACGAAGTCGCCGTCTGTGCCCGTCGTGGCGGCCACCAGATTGACCATCGGCTCGCCGCTGATCTTCACCGGCGCCGTCAGGACCTCGGTCGTATAGGTCAGCACGTCGGTGCGGCCTGAGGCCTCGCGCTGGTCGTCGACCAGCCACTGGGTCCAGGTCAGGGGCGGCTCATAGCCGGTCGGCTGGCTGGGACGGGCCCGATAGGGCACCGGCTTGGCGGGATCGGAGACATAGCTGTCGCTGGCGGCCTCGCCGGTCTTGGGCGCGGCGAAGCCCGCCTTGCCGCCGGCCTGAAGATAGAGCGGCGTGGCGGTCGTCGCGCAGCCCTTGGCGCAGCCCGAGGGCCAGGCGTCCAGCTTGCGCCAGCGGTTGGTTCCGGTCTCGAAGGCGGTGACGGGCGCCACGTCCATGGGCGGGGCGTCGTCCTTCAGATAGTGGGCCAGGAAGGGGGCCAGCACGTCCTGGCGAAATTGCAGGCCAGTGTCGGCGTTGAACTTGATGGCGCCCAGGCTTGAGGCTTCGTGGATCTGCTGGCCATGGTTCCAGGGGCCCATCACCAGGAACACCTTGTCGTTGCCCAGGTCCTTGGGCTCGAGGACCTTGTAGACCGCCGGCGCGCCGTAGATGTCTTCCTGGTCCCAAAGGCCGTGGACCAGCATCACCGGCACCTTCAGCGGCTCCCTGGCCAGAAGCTTGTCGACGGCCTGGCCGCTCCAGAAGGCGTCATAGGCCGGATGGGCCAGGAGCTTCTCCCAGAAGCCGATCTGCTGCAGGCCCATCTGGCGGCCCAACTCGCCGACCGATCCGGCCCGCATATAGAGGTCGTAGTCGTCATGGACGCCGGAGATCCAGCGCTCCTCGTTCTTCCGCGTGCCGACCTGCTCGTACATGTAGGGCATGTTCTGCTGGCGGAAGGCGCCGTTGTGGAACCAGTCGTCGCCCTTCCAGCCGTCGACCATCGGGTTCATCGGCACGGCCACCTTCAGGGCGGGGTGCGGGTTGAACAGGGCCTGCAGGGTGGTGAAGCCGTCATAGGAAATACCCAGAATCCCGACCTTGCCGTTGGTCTCGGGGGTGTTCTTGATCAGCCAGTCGATGGTGTCCCAGGTGTCGGTGGCGTGGTCGACCTCGGTGGGGTTGAGCGGGCCCTTCAGGGGCCGGTTCATCACATAGTCGCCCTCGGAGCCGTACTTGCCGCGCACGTCCTGGACGACGCGGATATAGCCGCCCTCGATCACGACATCGACCGGGTGGTCATAGCCGTCGATGGCGTTGGCCATGCTGACGCCGGGGGTGATCGCGGTCATCGCCGAGGCGTCATAGGGCGTTCGGGTCAGCAGGATCGCGGCATGGCTGGCCCCCTTGGGAACCAGGATGACGGTGTGCAGCTTCACGCCGTCCCGCATGGGGATCATCACCTCGCGCCGCTCATAGTTCAGGCGGTCGAGATTGGGCTTGAAGACGGCGGGGGTTTCGCTGGCCAGACCAGGGGGTTGCTGGGCGAAGCTGGGCGTGGCGGCGGCCAATATGCTGGTCGCCAGCAAGGTCAGTATGGTCTTCACGGTCTTCCCCCTCAGGATTCTTCGCTGGGGGACCATCGACTGACTTGTCATCCCGGACAAGCGCGTAGCGCGCCGATCCGGGACCGCAGGAAGCGCGGCGCTCAGGCGTCGGTCCCGGCTCTTCGGCCGGGATGACCTCGACGAGGGGAGAGGACGTGAGTCCTAGGCGCTGGCGAACACGCTGCGGAACAGGATCGCGCCGTCTTCCGAGCCCAGGTCGGCGTCGAATGACCGGTCGGGGTGGGGCATCAGGCCCAGGACGTTGCCCTTGGCGTTGACGATGCCGGCGATATCGCGGGCCGAGCCGTTGGGATTGTCCTTGTAGCGGAAGACCACCTGGCCCTCGCCCTCGAGCCGGTCCAGCGTCTCTTCATCGGCGAAGAAGTTGCCCTCGCCATTGCCGACGGTCATCACCGCCTCGCGCTGCTCGCCGAACTCGGCGGTGAAGCGGGTCTGGCTGTTGACGATCTCCAGCTCGACCGGCTTGCAGATATATTTCAGCTTCTCGTTGCGCAGCAGGGCGCCGGGCAGCAGGCCAGCCTCGCACAGCACCTGGAAGCCATTGCAGATGCCGACCACGGCCATGCCGTCATCAGCGGCCTTGACGACCGCCTTCATGACCGGGCTTTGAGCCGCCATCGCGCCGCAGCGCAGATAGTCGCCATAGGAGAAACCGCCGGGCAGAACGACCAGGTCGAGGTCGTCGGGCAGCGACGTTTCCTGGTGCCAGACCATCTCGACGCGGGCTCCGGCGGAGCGCTCGATGGCGACCTTGCAATCGCGGTCGCAGTTGGACCCTGGGAAGACGATGACGGCGGCTTTCATGGCGCGGGCCTGTAGCACCGTTCGCGCCGCCTGTCAGCGCATCCTTCGCCAGAAACGCCGCAAGATCGGACGCGGGTCAGGCTTCGTTTTTCGACAGGACGCCGGTCGCCGACACCTTGCGCGGGCCTGCCTTGCTCAGCGGCACGGTCGCGGGCCAGCGGGCGCCCAGAAGGCGATCCTTGGCGATGCGCGTGATGCAGACGCTGTCGGCCTGATTGCCGCCCAGCACATGATAGGCCTTGGAGTCCTCGCCGACATACAGGGCCACATGGCCCTGCCACCCCTCCCGGCTTCCGCGCCAGAACACCATCACCGCGCCGGGGCGCGGGGTGCAGGGGCCGCCGAACTTCATCCAGTTGCGCGCGCCCAGCGGATTGTTGGGCAGGGGTTCGGTGGTCAGGGTGGCGCCGATGCAATGGGCGACGAACAGCCCGCACCAGGGAATGTCGTCGGAGTCATAGTCGATGCCCAGCTTGTCGGCCCAGTCGAGGAGCGTGGCGTTCGAGCCCGGGCCCGCAGTCTCGCGCAGGCCCATCAGGCGGCGGGCTTCCTGGAACCAGACGAGGGTGACGTCCTCCAGGCTGTCCTTTTCGGACTTGGCGTCGGGCAGCAGGGCCTTGGCGGTCTTGGGCCCGACGACGCCGTCGGCCAGCAGGCCCTTGCTGGTCTGAAAGGCGCGCACCGCCGCCGCCGTGCGGCGACCCCAGGCTCCGTCCAGGGCGCCGGGGTCAAATCCCTTGGCGGCCAGAGCCTTTTGAATGTCCAGAATGGTCATGCGAGCCCCCAGCGAACAGTGTTCGACGTAATGTGCTCGTTCAGCGTGTGTAAGTCGAGTCCCTGACGCCGTGGGTCCTAGACGGCGCTCTAGGCTCCGCAGTCCTCCAGAACCGGCGCGACCGGGACGGCGTCCGGCGCCGGGAAGGGCGTCTTGAAGGTGAAGGCCTGCGCCGTCGGTCCGAGCCTTTCCAGAAGGGCCAGCCTTTCCTTGGCCTCCTCGATCGTCGGGCGGTGACCGGCCGGGACCCACCACAGCACCATGAAGACGTCCATGTGCTCGAACCACTCGCGGCGACGGCGCATGATCTTCACGTGGTCGCCGCGATAGACGAAGGCGCCCAGCGACGGGATGTCGGTCCAGACCGACATGTTGATGGCGATCAGCGGGTCTTCGTAGGGGGCAAGATCGGTGGCGTTGTTGCCCTCTCCGGTCAGCCGCCAGACAAAGCCGGGCGAGGCCTCGGCGATGGCGTTCACGGCGTCGAGATTGTCGGCGAAGTCCTTGATCATCGGGTGATCGATCGGTGCGCGCAGGCGACCGATATTGACCTGCGCCAGTTCGTACTTCGAGCCCATCACCGTCTCCCGCCAACTCAAACCGAACATTGTGCGGCCAAGCTGGCGGGGGAAGGGGGGCAGGGTGAAGAAATCGCCGCCTGCGCGTCAGAGCTCGATCATGTCGAAGTCCGACTTGGGCGTGCCGCACAGCGGGCAGATCCAGTGGGCGGGCAGATCCGCCCACCGGGTCCCCGGCGCCAGGCCTTCGCCCGGATCGCCCTCGGCCTCGTCATAGATGTAGCCGCAGGTTCGGCACTGCCAGACCTTGAAGGGCTCGCTCATGATCGCCTCAGCGCATCTTGAAGCGGATCGGCACCGCCTTGGGGCCGCAGACGAAATTGGCGGTCATCCGGGTGGGCTGACCGTCCAGCTCGACGCTGTCGACGCGGGCCAGCAGCTCTTCCCACAGCACCCGCATCTCCATCCGCGCCAGGTGCTGGCCCAGGCACACATGGGCGCCGTAGCCGAAGGCCACGTGCTTGTTGGGCGTGCGGTCGATGCGGAAGCTGAACGGATCCTCGAACACCGCCTCGTCGCGATTGCCCGACGGGTAGGACAGCATCAGCCAGTCGCCCTTGGCGATCTTGCGGCCGGCCAGTTCGGCGTCGGCGGTGGCGGTGCGCATGAAGTGCTTGACCGGCGTGACCCAGCGGATCGACTCCTCGACCAGGCCCGGGATCAGGCTGGGATCATTCTTGACGCGAGCGAACTGGTCGGGGTTCTCGGCCAGGGCCCACATGGCGCCGGCGGTGGTCGAGGAGGTGGTGTCGTGGCCCGCCGTGGCGGCGATGATGTAGTAGCTCATCGCCTCCAGGTGGCCCATCGGCTCGCCATTGACCTTGCCATTGGCGATGATGCTGGCCAGGTCCTCGCGCGGATTGGCCCGACGATCCTCGGTCATGGCGTTGAAATACATCATGAAGTCCATGATCACCGACTGCAGGCTGTCGATGCCCTCATTGACGTCGGTCGCGACCTTGCCGTCGCGGTTCAGATCGGGGTCGGCGCTGCCGAACAGCTCCTGGGTCAGTTTCAGCATGCGCGGCTCGTCGGCCTCGGGCACGCCCAGGACCTCCATGATCACGTGCAGCGGATAGAGGAAGGCCACGTCGCGGGCGAAGTCGCAGCGATCGCCCTGGGCGGCCATGCGGTCGATGAAGCTGCGGGCGATCTCGCGGATCCGCGCTTCCAGCGATCGCAGGTTCTGCGGCAGCAGCGAGCCCTGGGTCACGCGGCGATAGGCGAAATGGTCGGGATTATCCATCTGGACCAGCGAACGGACCAGATGCGGCGAGCCGCCCATCATGGCGCGCACCTTCTGGTCGGCCTCGATGGTGGTGACGATCGTCGCGCGGTCGCCGTTGTGGAACAGCTCGTTCTGGCGCTCGACCTCCAGGATGTCGGCATGGCGGGTGACCACCCAGAAGGGGTCGAAACCGTCGGGCTGGGCCACCTCCAGGGGACTCTCGCGGCGCAGCCGCGCGAAGGCCTGGTCGATGCGGTCGCCGTCGGCATAGGCCTTTGGGTCGACGATGGTGTTTGCGATATCAACGGGAATGGTCATGCGCGAACTCCTGGAACCTCCGGGAGCGGCTCTGTGGCCGCCTTTGTATTTGCTAGTTGTCCAACAAATAAGTAACCTCTGCAAGATGACATCCGCCCTTAAGGTTCCGCTTGTTCGCCGCAGCCAGTCCGATCGGCGTCAGCAGTCGGAGAGCGAGCTGCTGCGCGCGGCGGCCGAGCTGATCCTGGAACGCGGCATGGCGGCCGCCACCTTCGAGAACATCGGGGCGAGGGCGGGCTACAGCCGCGGGCTGGCGACCCAGAAGTTCGGGTCCAAGCAAGGACTGATCGAGGCGCTGATCGTCAGGCTTCAGGTGCGGCTGCAGGATCTGCTGGCCGACCACCAGCTGGACTGCGCCAACGGCCTGGAAGCGATCCTGGGGTTCGTGGACATCTACCTGCGCAATCTGGCGGAGGACGGCGAGATGCGCGCCTATTTCGTGCTGATGGCCGGGGCGGTGGCCGAGGTCTCGGATCTGCGCGGACCGTTCGCCGCCGTGCACAAGGAAGTCGAGACCCGTCTGGAGGCCATGTTCCTGAGGGGGCAGGCCGAAGGCGTGATCCGCGAGGGGCTGAACGCCGACGCGGCCGCCCTGATGGTCGGCGCCCTGCTGCTGGGGCTCAGCACCCAGATGCTGGTGGATCCCGGCCTCGATCTGGAACCGATCCGGGAAACCAGCTTGGCGACCCTCAGGGTCAGCTTCAGCGCCTGAGGCGCCAAGCGCCTAGTCGAGCGAGATCGCGTAGCTTTCGATCACGGTATTGGCGAGCAGCTTGTCGCACATCGCCTTGACCTCGGCCTTGGCCTTCTCGGCGTCGCCGTCGGCCACGTCGAACTCGATGGTGCGACCGACGCGGACGTTCTGAACGTCGGTCCAGCCCAGACCATGCAGGGCGTTCTCGACCGCCTTGCCCTGAACGTCGAGGACGCCGGGCTTGAGGAACACTTGGACCTTGGCTTTCAACTTCTTCTCCTCAAGGGAGAGGGGGAACCGCTTGGCGGTGGAGGGTGTACCGTCCACAGCCCAGGGCCTTCCCCCTCCGTCGCCTTTGGCGACACCTCCCCGTTCCGGGGGAGGATCTGAAACCTAATGCATGCCGCCCTGAATGACGGTCGGCATTTCCTTCATGATACCCAGGCGGCGGGCCACCTCGGTATAGCTCTCGATGACATTGCCCAGATCGCGACGGAAGCGGTCCTTGTCCAGCTTCTCGTTGGTCTGGCTGTCCCACAGGCGGCAGCTGTCGGGGCTGATTTCGTCAGCCAGGATCACGCGGCTGAAATCGCCTTCGTAGATGCGGCCAAACTCGATCTTGAAGTCGACCAGCGTGATGCCGACGCCGCTGAACAGGCCCGACAGATAGTCGTTCACCCGCAGGGCCATGGCCATCATGTCGTCGATCTCCTGGGTGGCCGCCCAGTTGAACGCGGTGATGTGCTCTTCCGACACCATCGGGTCGTTGAGCTTGTCGTCCTTGTAGTAGAACTCAATGATCGAGCGCGGCAGGGCCTGGCCCTCGGGCAGGCCCAGGCGCGTAGCGATCGAGCCGGCGGCGATGTTGCGCACCACCACCTCGAGCGGGATGATCTCGACTTCCTTGATCAGCTGCTCGCGCAGGTTCAGGCGGCGGATGAAGTGGTTCTGCACGCCGATGCCGTTCAGGCGAGTCATGACGTACTCGCTGATCCGGTTGTTGATCACGCCCTTGCCTTCCAGCTGGGCCTTCTTCTCGCCGTTGAACGCCGTGGCGTCATCCTTGAAGTACTGGATCAGCGTACCGGGCTCGGGGCCCTCGTACAGGATCTTCGCCTTGCCTTCGTAGATCTTCTTGCGGCGGGTCGTCATGGCTCTCGTCGAGGCCCTTCATGGATGCGAAGCGCGCCCCCTGATCCGGGGGTGTCCGAAGAAACGAAAAGCGCGCGCGGCCGGATAGCTGCGCGCGGCGTTCGACTCAAGGCCGCTCACTGAAAATGTCAGGTGGAACTTATCTGAATGAGGGCGGGCGCGCAAACCTGGGGGGTCAGCTTCCGTTCAGGTCTTTGGGCGTAAAGCGAAGGCTGCGGCGTATCCGCCGATTGCGAGTTGGCCCGTCACGGGATAGACAGCCGCCTTAGACGCATTTGGGGCCTTCATGACCACTTTCGACGATCGCGAACAGGGTTTCGAACGCAAGTTCGTTCTGGACCAGGACCTCGAGTTCAAGGCGACCGCGCGCCGCAACCGCCTGCTGGGCGAATGGGCCGCTGGCCTGATGGGCCTCGCCACGGTCGAGGAATATGCACGCGCCGTCGTGAAGTCGGACTTCGAACAGCCCGGCGACGAGGATGTGCTGCGCAAGGTTTCGGGCGATCTCAAGGGCTCGGGCGTCTCGGTGTCCGAGAGCGAAGTGCGCATGAAGATGGACGAGCTGCTGGCCCAGGCCCGCGAGCAGATCAAGACGGGCGCCTGAAATCAGCGCCGGTCTAGGCCGAACGAACAAGGGTCGCCCGTCGGGGCGGCCCTTTTCTTTGCATTCCGCGCGGCCGGCAGGGGGTGACGCCGGACGTGGAAGCCCGGCGCCTTTTCCGATCCGACAGCCGTTTCACACCGCGCGGAGACCCTAGGCGTTCTTGCCGCCGTTGAGGGCGAAGGCCTCCTCGGGGGACAGCACCAGCTTCTTGCGACCGACGGCCGCGAAATAGGCGATGCCGATCGCGAACCAGATCGCCACCCCGATGACGCCGGTCCGATAGATCGGATCCTTCAGCTGATAGACGATGGTGACCAGCGAGATGATCACCGTCAGGGCCGCGCCGGTGACGCCGAACCGGCTCTTGTAGGGCCGTTCCATGTCCGGGAATTTCCGGCGCAGCAGGATGAACGACGCGCCCTGGGCGACGTAGGACAGCATGGCCCCGAACACCGCCATGTTCAGCAGCGTGCCGCCGATCGCCGCGGCGCCCTTTTCGGCGCCCAGGCTGAACCACACCACCAGCATGACCAGCAGGCCGGCCAGCGAACCGGCGATCAGGGCCATCTCGGGCGTCTTGCGCTCGCCATGGGTCACCGACAGGGCGCGCGGGAAGTAGCCGGCCCGCGACAGCGAATAGATCTGGCGGCCATAGGCGAAGATGATGGCGTGGAAGCTGGCGATCAGCCCTGCTACCGCCACCGCCGCCAGCACCTTGGCCAGGGCTCCGCCGCCATAGATGGCGCGGAAGCCGTCAAGGATCGGCTCGCCGGACTTGGACAGGGCGAAGGTCCCGGCGGGAATCGACGAATTGAGCCACAGCACCAGCAGGGCCGAGACGATCAGGGTCAGCATGCCCAGGATGATGCCTTTGGGCAGATCCCGCGCCGGCGTGTGGGATTCCTCGGCCGCCAGGGGCAGCTGCTCGATGGCCAGGAACAGCCAGACCGCGAAGGGCAGCTGGGCCAGCGCCCCGCCGATCCCGGCCGGCAGGAACGGTCCGTGGCCCTCGGGCAGCTCGGTCCCGCCAGGGCCGACATTGAGGGCGTATCGCATGAAGTCGGCATGGGGCAGGGCGCTGATCCAGAACACCACCAGGCAGGCCAGGGCCAGCAGGGTGACGAACACCGTGAAGCGGAACGACATCGCCACGCCGCCGGCGTTCAGGCCGACAAACACGATATAGGCCCCCACCCAGTAGAGCGGCTGCGCCCAGGGCGGCGTCTCGAAGATGCCGCCCAGATAGCTGCCGATGAAGAAGCAGACCACGGCGGCGGTCAGCACATATTCGACGTTCTCGCACAGGCCGGTGATGAAGCCGCCCCAGGGGCCCATCGCGGCGCGGGCGAAGGAATAGGCGCCGCCCGTGTGCGGCTGGGCCGCCGCCATTTCGGCGATCGAGAAGGTCAGGCCCAGATACATGACGGTGATGATCAGGGTGGCCACCAGCATGCCGCCCCAGCCGCCGACGCCCATGCCGAGATTCCAGCCCGAGAACTGGCCCGAGATCACCGCGCCGACGCCCAGCGCCCACAGCGAGAAGACGCCCGCATAGCGCTTGAGGCCGCGCTTGTCGAAATAGGCCGCATCGACCTTTTCGTAGCTGACGCCGCCGCCGGCTGATGGTTCGCTCATCATGGTTCCCCTGTCCCGGACTATCCCCGTAACCAGAGCCTGCGCGCCGGTCGCGCCAGCGGCGAGCCCGCGGCGGCGATCGCCCAGCCCCCATCGTCCGGCCGCGCACTATTTGGTCAGAGAAAACGCGGGTCGGTCAAATTGCGGGCGACGGGCAGGGTAGCGGTATCGCTCTCGTCCTTCAGGGCCACGCCCGTCTGTCCCTGGCGCAGGGCCTCGCGCGCCAGCCAGACCAGCTTGAAGGCGGCCTCGTCGTAGCTGAGTCCCTCGGCGCGGATATTGGAGACGCAGTTGCGGGCGGCGTCGGTCAGGCCCACCCGGGGCGCGAAGGTCAGATAGGCGCCCAGACTGTCGGGCGACGACAGGCCGGGCCGCTCGCCGACCAGCAGCAGGACCAGACGCGCGCCCAGCCGCTCGCCGACCTCGTCGCCCAGGGCCACGCGCGCCTGATGGGCGACGATCACCGGCGCAAGGCTCCAGCCCTCGGCGCGGATCAGGGGCAGAAGGGCGGCGATCAGCGGCGCGGCGTGGGCGTGGACGGCGGTGCTGGACAGGCCGTCGGCGACGACGATGGCCAGATCGGCCGGCTTGCACGGCGCGTGCTCCAGCAAGGCGCGGCTGGCGTCTGACAATTGCCGACCCAGGTCCGGCCGACGCAGATAGGTGGCGCGGTCCGGCGCGGCGCTTTCGACAGGCAGGACCGCAAGGCCAAGGCCGGCGACGGCGTCAGTAACCGCCTGGATATCGAACGGCGTATGCACCGCGTCGCGGGCCTGGGCATGGGCCAGGGCGAAGGCCAGCAGCTCGTGGGTGGGCAGGCTGGCGCCCGTGCGGCCCAGGGCGATGCGGGCGGGGGTATGGCTGCGCAGGGCTGTCCATGGATCGGGCGGAACCAGCCGGCTCATGCGCTTGCCGTCAGCAGCGGGTGGCCGGCCGAGGGTGGCGTCAGGCGGCCGTCGGCCCCGGTGATCTTCAGGCGCTGCAGCCAGGCCTCGAACTCCGGCGCGCGCTTGCGGCCCAGCAGGTCGCGGACATAGAGAGCGTCGTGGAACGAGGTCGACTGGTAGTTCAGCATCACGTCGTCGGCGCCCGGCACGCCCATGATGAAGGTGATCCCCGCTGTGGCCAGCAGGGTCAGCAGGCTGTCCATGTCGTCCTGATCGGCCTCGGCGTGGTTGGTGTAGCAGACGTCCACGCCCAGGGGCGCGCCCAGCAGCTTGCCGCAGAAATGGTCCTCAAGGCCCGCCCGGATGATCTGCTTGCCGTCATAGAGGTATTCGGGGCCGATGAAGCCGACCACGCTGTTGACCAGCAGCGGCTCGAACGCCCGGGCCACGCCGTAAGCCCTGGCCTCCAGCGTCTGCTGGTCGACGCCGTGATGCGCCCCGGCCGACAGGGCCGAGCCCTGGCCGGTCTCGAAATACATGACGTTGTCGCCGACCGTTCCCCGCTTCAGCGAGCGCCCGGCATCCAGGCCTTCCCGCAGCAGGGCCAGGGTGACGCCGAAGCTGGCATTGGCGGCCTCCGTGCCCGCGATCGACTGGAACACCAGGTCCACCGGCGCGCCGCGCTCGATCAGGGCGATGGCGCTGGTCACGTGGGTCAGGACGCAGGACTGGGTCGGGATCTCGAACCTCTGGATCAGATCGTCCATTAGCCGCGACAGCTCGCCCAGCACCGAGAGATTGTCGCTGGCCGGATTGATGCCGATCACCGCGTCGCCGCAGCCATACAGCAGGCCGTCCAGGATCGAGGCGGTGATCCCGGCCGGATCGTCGGTCGGGTGATTGGGCTGCAGCCGCACGGCCATTGTCCCGGGCAGGCCGATGGTGTTGCGGAACGTCGTCGTCACCTGGCACTTGCTGGCCGCCAGGATCAGGTCCTGATTGCGCATGATCTTGCTGACCGCGGCGACCATCTCCGGCGTCAGGCCCGGCGCGAGCGCGGCCAGAACGGCGGGTGTGGCGGCGTCCGACAGCAGCCAGTCGCGGAAGGCTCCGACCGTCAGGCTGGCGACCGGCGCGAAGGCGGCCGCGTCGTGGCCGTCGAGGATCAGGCGGGTGACTTCGTCGGTCTCATAAGGGACCAGGGCCTCGGTCAGGAAGGTTTTCAGCGGCGTGTCGGCCAGCACCATCTTCGCCGCAACATTCTGCTGGGCGCTGGTGGCCGCGACACCGGCCAGCATGTCGCCCGAGCGCGGAGGCGAGGCCTTGGCCATCAGATCGGCCAGACCGTCAAAGGCATAGGTCGTTCCGGCCACGGCGCGCGCATAGGTCATGGTCGCAGCCTGACCTGCAAACGCGCCGCCGACAAACGAAAGCCGCCCCGTGTCTGCCGCGCACCGCGCCGTGCCGCCACAACGGCAAGACCTGCTTGAAATGATTCACTTGGCCAGGCGCTTGCGATGACTGTCTTCACCATCCACTACGCCTTGGCGTTGACCGCTCATGGCAGACCGCCAGACTAGGCCAGCCAGTCCTTCAGCACGCTCCAGGCCTCCGCCTTCTGCGCGAAGCTACGCGCTGCGTGGGCCGGACTGGAAGAGGGCAGGGCGATCAGCTCAGGCCGCCCCTCCATCGACGCCAGCAGGCGCATGCCCAACCTGGCCGAGGTTCCGCCGTTGAAGGCCACGGCGCTCAGGATGGGCAGGGTCTTCACCAGGGCCAGCAGGTCGTTGGCGCTGGAGTTGAGGATCGCGGCGTCCAGGCTGCCGCGCCGCTCGGCCTCGGCCACGACGTCCCACAAACCCACGCCGCGTGACTGGAGTGTCGCCAGGCGATCTGCGTAGGCCAGGGTCACGAGCGGCGCATCCAGCACCGTCTCCAGTAACCGCCAGAAGGCGTTGCGCGGGTTGGCGTAGTACTGGCCGGCCGCCAGCGAGGCCTCGCCCGGCAGGCTGCCGAGGATCAGGAGGCGGGTGTTCTGGTCGACGACAGGCGGGAAGCTTCTCTTGCGCTCAGCGGCCATTGGGCGGGTCGTTCCGCAGCCAGCCGGTGACGGTCAGGCGCGGCGCGCCGGCATAGGGAGCGACGGGCGCCACCGAGTGTTTGCGCGGCACCTTGAACAGGGTCAGCACATTGAAGGCCGGCGCGAAGCCGCGCTCGACGTCGCCGGCGTCATCGTGAAACAGCAGCTGGCCGCCCCAGTCGGGCCGCCACTGGCGGGTCAGGCCCAGGGTGTAGGCCGCCAGTCGCTCACCCACTCCGGTGTCGTCATGCAGGGTCAGAAAGTCGGCGGGGCGATACAGGGTCGCCTGGGCGTCGACCTTGGTGATAGTCGTCTCGCCGGTGACGGCGGCGCCGAAGGCAATGAATTCGGGGCTGTTGAGGAAGGCCGTCAAGGCGTGGATCGGGTGCCCGGGGTCGCGGCCTTCAACGAAGGCGTTGATCATCGGATAGCCCAGATAGATGTAGGCAAACCCGCTGCGGGCCCGCAGCGTGGCGGCGTGGAAGCGGGCGGCCACGGCGTCGGGACCAAGCTCTGCGCGGCGGGCGCGGCTGAGGATCTCGGCGCCGCCCGTCTCGTTGGAGCAGATCACGTCCCAGTCGATGGTCTGTTCCAGAATGCCGGCCAGGCGGTCGACGACTCCGGGCTCGAACACATCGGGAATGCGCACCACGCCGTCGCGCGCATAGGCCTGCGCGAAGGCCGCCGGATCCAGCGCCGGATTGAGGCGAAGGACCGGCGCTTCCGTCATTGTCAGCCCTGCTCGCCGAACACGCGCTTGAAGATCACGTCGACGTTCTTGGTGTGATAGCCGTAGTCGAACAGCTCCTCGAGCACGGTGTCCGACAGGGCCTTGGAGACCACGGGGTCGGCCTTGAGGAAGTCGATGAACCGACCCTCGCCGCGCCACACCTTCATCGAGTTTCCCTGCACGGCGGCATAGGCGTCTTCGCGGCTGACACCCTCTTGCGTCAGGGCCAGCATGACCCGCTGCGAGAACACCAGGCCCCCCAGTTTGTCGAGGTTCTTGGCCATGTTCTCGGGATAGATGTTGAAGCGCTCAATGACGCTGGCCATGCGGCGCAGGGCGAAGTCGAGGTGGACGGTGGCGTCCGGACCGATGCCACGCTCGACCGACGAGTGGCTGATGTCGCGCTCGTGCCAGAGGGCGACGTTTTCCAGGGCCGGGGTCACGGCCGAGCGGACCAGACGGGCCAGGCCGGTCAGGTTCTCGGTCAGGATCGGGTTGCGCTTGTGCGGCATGGCCGACGAGCCCTTCTGACCGACCTCGAACGGCTCTTCGGCTTCCAGCACTTCCGTGCGCTGAAGGTGGCGGATCTCGGTGGCCAGGCGCTCGATCGACGAGGCGACCACGCCCAGGGCGCAGAAATAGGCCGCGTGGCGGTCGCGCGGGATGACCTGGGTCGAGACGGGCTCGACGGTCAGGCCCATCATCTTGGCGACATGTTCCTCGACGCGCGGATCGACATTGGCGAAGGTGCCGACGGCGCCCGAGATCGCGCAGGTGGCGATCTCGAACTTGGCCATCGCGAGTCGTTCTTTTGCCCGCTGGAACTCGGCGTAATAACCGGCGAGCTTGAGGCCAAAGGTGATCGGTTCGGCGTGGATGCCGTGGCTGCGACCGACGCAGACCGTCATCTTGTGCTCAAGGGCCCGGCGCTTTAGGGCGGCCAGCAGCAGGTCGACGCCCTCGATCAGCAGATCGGTGGAACGCGACAGCTGCACGGCGAAACAGGTGTCCAGCACGTCGCTGCTGGTCATGCCCTGATGCAGGAAGCGCGCTTCGGGGCCGACGATTTCCGACACGTGGGTCAGGAAGGCGATGACGTCGTGCTTGGTGACGCGCTCGATCTCGTCGATGCGGTCGCTGTCCCAGACCGCGTCGCGGCCCTTTTCCCAGATCGTCTGGGCCGACAGCTTGGGAATGACCCCAAGTTCGGCCATGGCGTCGGCGGCGTGGGCCTCGATCTCGAACCAGATCTTGTACTTGGTCTGGCTGGACCAGATGGCGGCGGCTTCGGGGCGGGCGTAGCGGCTGATCATGGACGGGGCGTTTCGGCCGGACCGTCGCTTGAGTCAAGCATGATGGCCGGCGCAAGCCGGACAAAAAGACGGCCGCCTCCCAGGAGGAGAAGGCGGCCGAGTCATTGGGAGGAAACGCCCTAGAAGGGCATGACCTTTATAGCGCAGCTCGATTTGCTTGACAACGTTGTCAGCGAAAAGAATTCGGATCTCGATGAAATCATCAACGATTTCGCTCTTCCCGGCCAAGGCCACGGCCCAGATCGAACCCGCGAGCTTGCAAGACCGAAAAAGGGAGACAGGCGCGAACCTGTCTCCCTTTCCGGATTAATCTTGGCCCTGGCCTTAGCCGGGGAGAGTGGATTCTATTGGATCTACTTCTTCTTGGCGGCCTGGACCTCGATCTCGACCAGCATGCCACCGGCCACCAGGCCCGCGACCTGGCTGGTGATGCGCGAGGGCTTGTTGGGCTGTTCGGCGGTGCCGAACAGGGTCTTGTAGGCTTCCATCATGCCGGCGAAGTCCATCTTGCCGCCCTTGGCCGGGTCGCCGACCAGCAGGACGCGCATCATGACGACGTCGCCCATGGTCGCGCCCTGAGTCTTCAGCGCGTCCTCGATGCGCTTGAGCACGCCAAGCGTCTGGGTTTTGGTGTCGCCGTAGGTGGCGGTCAGGGCAGGGTCGCCCTTGGGGTCGATCATCGGCGGGACCATGCCGCTGACATAGATGGTGTCAAAGCCGGCCGGCACGGTGACGACGCTGGCGATGGCCGACTTGGGGTCGCCGCCGCGAACGATGTCCTGGGCGGATGCCGCGCCGGCGAGACCGGCGGCCAGAGCGAGGCCAGCGGCGAGGGTTGCGAAACGGGTCATGGTCTTCTCCTGGAAAGGGTCGATCAGTGAGCTTGCAGGCCACGGGCCTTCTGGGCGGCCTTGGCCTTGGTGCGGATGGCGGCGACTTCGGCGGCCGTCACCGGCTTGGCCTTGTTGCCCCATGAGGTGCGGACATAGCTGATGATACCGGCCAGATCGGCGTCGTTGAGGTCGTCCTTGAACGCGGGCATGCCGGCCCGGCCGTTCAGCACGGTGGTGACCAGAAGCGCGGGCGGACCGCTGACCAGCGGCGAGGCGACCAGGGTCGGGAAGGCGCCCTTGATGCCTTTGCCGGTCACCTGATGGCAGGCCGAGCAGTTGTCTTCGTAAAGGTCCTTGGGCGACGACGCGGCCGAGGCCACAGCGGGCGCCAAGGCGGCGGCGACAAGGCAGAGCAGGGCGAAACGGGAAGCAGACTTCATTTTTGTTCTCGGGTCCTCGGGTCTCAGGCCTGCTGCACGCGGGCATGGATCTTGGCGATCTGCTGCCAGGCCGACTCGATGGCCCCGGCCTGCCAGCCGCCAAGGTAGCTGAGGTGTTCGCCGGCGAGATAGAGGCGACCGTCGGGTTCGCACAGCACCGGATAGGCGTCGCGGCGACCGGCCTCGCCCCATTCGGCCCAGCCGCCCAGATTGAACTCGGCCAAATGCCAAGCGAAGGAGAACGCGTTCTCATAGTTGGCGGCGTATTCGGGGAAGACCTTCTGTCCGCCGGCCACGGCGAAGGCCGCGCGGTCGGCTGGGCTCATAGCGCTGATCCGCGCCGCCTGGCTGCCGAAATTGTAGAAGCCCAACAGCACGCCCTTCTGGCTCTGCCAGCCGGTGGAGGGCAGGGTGATGGTGCCGATGCCAGGGATGTCGTTGTAGATGTGGCCGCCATAGATGTGATGGTTCTCTTCCCAGAACCGGGTCTTCATCTGCAGACCGATCTTGTTGACCGGCGCATAGGCCACGCCCGCCATCGCCGCCTTGAACGGCGTCGAGGCGTCGATATCGATCTGCTTGAGCACGCTGAGCGGGATGGTGCAGATGCAGTAGTCGGCCTCGATCTCGCCGGTCTTGCCCGAGGCGTCCTTGAAGGCGACCTTCACGCCCTTGCCCGTCTGCTTGATCTTCTCGACGACGGTCGAGTAGCGGATCATCGATCCGACCTGCTTTTCGAAGCCCTTGGCGATCTGGTCCATGCCGCCGATGGGTTGCAGCATGGTGCGCTGCTGTTCGTAGCCGGTGACCGAGCTCAGAACCCGCCAGGCCTTGCTGTCGAGCACGTCCTTGAAGGCGAAGGGCTCTAGCTCCTTGCCGGGGCCCGGATTGACGCCGGCGCCCGGGTGCACGGAAAAGCCACGCCCCTCGGTGCCCGTATAGGCCAGGTCCTTGGGTGACAGGCGGCCTTCGTTGATCATGTAGGCGATGAAGGTCTCGCGGTCGGCCGGGGTCAGGGCGGCGTCGAGCTCGCCCTTGCTGGCGGCCTTGGCGATCAGTTCAGCCGTGTAACCCCGGGCGTCGGCGGCGAGCTCGCCCTTGCGGATCGGCTTGCCAGCCAGCGGGCCCTTGCCCTTCTCGAAATAGACATAGGCGGCGTCATTGTCGTTGACGAAGCTCTCCAGCAGCACGCCAAACAGCTTGGTGTAGTGCAGGGTCGAGCGGTGGTGATACGGGATCCGCCAGGCGCCGTGGTTGATGTACAGCCCCTCGTCGAACTCGCAGGTCTGCTTGTTGCCCAGCAGGTCGGTGTGTTCGAAGCCCTTGCGCGAGGTCTGGCAACGGCCGCCGGCGAACGACCGCGCCTCCAGGATCTGGACCTGATAGCCGGCCTTGGAGAGTTCATAGGCGGCGGTCATGCCGGCCAGGCCGGCGCCCAGCACGATGATCTTCGTGCCCTTGACGTCGCCGGTCAGGGTGGGCGGCAATTCCGTGGCCGAGGCCATGCCGAAACCCAGGGCGTCCATGCCCGAAAGCGCCAGGGAAATGCCGCCCACCGCAGCCAGTCCCTCGAAGAAGCGCCGCCGGGTCAGAACTTCGCCCGTCGCCAGGCCTGCAGTCGTATTCATGCCAATCCGCCACTCAACAGCCGACGCCGAAAACGCGTGCATCGCCAAAACGATACACCTTTCGTTCCTCCGGTCGAACGCGCCCCCGCCGAAGTCCGGGCCATCTCGAAATTTCGTGGGAACCGGCGCAACCTGATTTCGGACGACGGACGATCTGACATGTTAGATGCGCCCCGGATGCTCCGCCCTTGGGCGCCTGGGGCGCCCCGTGTGCGAACCGTGGGCGGGTGGCGATGATCAAGCGCAGAGGGCGGGAATCACTCTTCCTTCGCCCCAGGCGCGACGCATCAACGGACCAAGGTTTCGCGAGGAGAGCGCCGTGAGCACAACAGGATTCCCACTTCGCTTGCGGCTGGCGCAACCTGAGGACATGCCGGTTCTGTCGGCCCTGATGAATGCGGCGATCAGCGAGCTTCTGACGTCGTTCCTGCCGCCCGAAGGGGTCAGGGCCTCGTTCGAGATCATGGGTCTGGACAGCCAGCTGATCGCCGACGGCACCTATTTCGTGGTCGAGGACGGCGATCAGATCGCCGGCTGCGGTGGTTGGAGCCGGCGCGCCACGCTGTTCGGCGGGGATCACTCCGCCGGGCGCGACGCGGCGCTGCTGGATCCCAGGATCGACGCCGCTCGGGTGCGGGCGATGTACACACACCCCGATCACACTCGGAAAGGCGTGGGCCGCCTGGTGCTGGACGCCTGCGAGGCGGCTGCGGCGGCCGAGGGGTTTGCCCGCGCCGAGATGGCGGCGACGATGGGCGGCGTGCCGCTCTATCGCGCCTGCGGCTATCACGACATCGAGCCGTTCACGGCGATGACGTCGAGCGGCTATGCGGTGCCGCTGATCCGCATGGGCAAGGCGCTGGGGCGCTAGCTCCGGTCGTCCAGCCAAACGAAAAGGGCCAGGCTTTCGCCTGGCCCTTCGGTTTTGTCTGGATCGCAATCCTAGAAGGTCGCGGACATCTTCATGTACCAGAAGCCGCCCTGCCAATCGACGATGGCGTCCGAGCGATAGAGGCGGCCGTTGGTGGCCGACTCGCCGGTCTTGTCGACGTCGGGATAGTTGGCGAACAGGTTCCGGGCGCCGATGGCGATCGTGTAGTTGTCCGTCGCCGCGTAGCTGAACTCGGTGTCGACGAAGACTTCCGGGTCCCACTTCTGGACGATCGGATTGCCGACGCTGAACTGGTTCTTGTACGGACCGTAGATGTTGGCCCGGGCAACGGCCTTGAACTTGCCGATCTCGTGGCTGGCCGACACCACCGAACGCCAGCGGGGCGCGGCGTTCTCGAAGTCATGCACCCCTTCGGCGTCGAAGAAGTTGGCCGAGAACACCTTGTCGATCTTGAACTTGTTGTAGTTGCCGCTGGCCGTGAAGCTGGTGGACTGGCCGTTGGACCAGTTGGCGCGGTAGGTGGCCACCACGTCGACCCCGGAGGTCGTGGAGTCGAAGGCGTTCTGGAAGAATTGCACTTGGCCGATGGTGTCAGCCCCGGGAACCGAGGCTGCGATCAGGGCGGCGCGGATGACCGGCGTCACGGTGATCGGGGTGGTGGCGTAGAACTGGTCCTTGATCTCGATGCTGTAGGCGTCGACCGTCAGGCTCAGGCCGTCCATCAGCGAGGCGGTGAAGCCGGCCGCGATGTTCAGCGACTTTTCGGGCTTCAGCTCCTTGGCGCCCATGAACTGGGCCACCGGGTTGGCGGCCGGGAACAGGCCCGAGGCGATAATCGCGCCGTTTTCGACGCGGGTCGACACGTTGGTGGTGAACAGCTGGCCGGGCGTGGGAGCCCGGAAGCCGGTGCCGATCGAGCCGCGAACGCCGAAGCCGTCGGTGATCTGGTACTGGGTGGCGACCTTGCCGTTCCAGGTGCTGCCGAAGTCCGAGAAGTGCTCGCCACGCACGGCGACGTCGAAGAACCAGGCCTCGGTGATGTTGGCCGAGGCTTCGGCGTATCCGGCATAGGAGTCGCGGGTCAGCTTGCCCGAATAGGCTGGGGGCGAACCCGGTGCGCCGTTCGAACCGACCGCCAGAGCGTTGTAGGTCGGGTCGATGCCGGCGAAACCGTCAGCGGTGGTGGACAGGTAGTTGGCGCAGTTCAGGCCCGCCGTGACGGGCAGGGCCAGGCCTGCGGCCGTCGGTGTGCGGGTGGTGGTGTTGCAGAAGCCGTAGGGGTTGGGCACGGCATAGGTGCCGGCCGCGTAGGAGGGCACGTCGCCAGGCTCGATCTCGTAACCTTCCTCGCGGTACTCGGCGCCGAAGTTCAGCGTGACCGGGGTGTTGAAGCCGGCCATGGCGAAGTCATAGGCGAAGTCGGCGTTTGCGGCCGTTTCCGTCGAGATCAGTGCGCCGACATAGAAGGACTTCGGCGAGGCCGGGCCCATCGACGGGTTGACCGTATCCCACAGGGTGTAGACCAGCTTGTCGTTACCGTAGCGGCCGCTGAAGTCGTACTGCAGCTCGCCCATCTTGCCCTTGAGGCCGCCTGTGACGCTGTAGTCGGTGATGTCGCCGCCGAACATCGGTGTGAAGCCGGCCGGGAAGATCGAGCTGAACAGGAAGATCGAGCCGTCCTGCTGGCGGATCGGCGTGGCGTTGACCGCGTTGCTGACCGGCGGACGATAGTTGAAATACTCGACCGCGCTGCTCTTGGAGTAGTTGGCGAAGCCGTAGATCGTCATCGTGTCGCTGATGTCGTAGCCAGCATTGACGACGCCGCGCAGGGCTTCGGCGTCAGGTTGACCCCACTTCTGGACGTAGTCTTTGATCAAGGCGCCATAGGACGGGTTGGCGGCCGCGTAGCTGGTGACGCAGAAGCCGGCCGACTGGTTGGGAATGCCGACGTTGCAATACTGCTTGCCGCGGTTGACCTGGTTCTGGCTGGTGTATTCGAACGTACCGTTGATGAAGCCGCTGTCGCCGAGTGGCAGGCCGAGGTTGCCGGTGACCAGCACGTCTTCGCCGTCGCCCAGATAGAATTGGCCGTACTGCGCGGTGAGCGAACCGCCGCTGGGGCTGTCCTTCAGCTGGAAGTCGATGACGCCGGCGATGGCGTCCGAGCCGTACTGCGCGCCGGCGCCGTCACGGGTGACGACCACGTTCTTGAGGGCCGAGGCCGGGATGGTGGCGGCGTCAGGCGCCTGGGCGCCGGTGCCGCCGATGCTGACCAGCGCCGAACGGTGGCGGCGCTTGGAGTTGACCATGAACAGGGTCTTGTCGGTGGGAAGTCCGCGCAGGCTGGCGGGACGGATGAAGGTCGCGCCGTCCGAGATCGGCTCACGGGCCAGGGTGTAGGACGGGACCAGCGTCTTCAGAATGTCGTTGGTGTCGGTGAAGGCGGCGGACTTCAGGTCTGCTTCGCTGAAGGAGTCCACCGGGACCGCGCTGTCCAGAACGGTGCGGGGCTTGCCGCGCGCCGTGACGATCAGGGTCTCAAGTTCGGAAGTGGTTTCAGGCGCCGGGTCGGCGGCCGGGTCTGCGGCGTGCGCCGCGACCGAGTATCCAAAAGTAACGGACATCGCAGAGATACCTGCGAGTAGAGTCGTTTTAAAGTGTCGATTCATGGAGAGCCCCCTCGTTCAATTTATCAACGCAAGATTGATTCCTTCTCCACGGCGTTTATCTCCCAAACTTTTCTGCTTTTGATACTGACGCGATTTTTCACTCGGACGTTGCCGGCTAATTCAGCGTGGAGTGAAGGTGGCGGCTTCCGCAATGGGGGCGACGACAAGAAGTCGTCACAAATACGCGCTGCGGCCCCGGCGCCCCTTTGGGGGGCGTCGAGACCGCATTTTTAGGCAGAACCTTGCTTGTGGATTGTGCGGATCGGAGGCCTTGCCCCCGCCAGGTCAGGCCACGAGGCGTTGATCAACCGGCTGGTGCGCCTCGGACTCGAACAGATCATAGGCGTCTTCCCAGGCCGCCAGACGCGAGTCGCGACGCTCGGCGTCGTCGATGACCCGGATGATCTGGTCCTCGCGATCGTTCCACACCACGCCTAGATCGACGACCCGCTCGGCGTCACGGCCCAGCAGCAGGATGACATCGGCGCGGGCCGCGCGTTCATGGCTGATCCGCATCAGGGTGCGTCCGGCGCCCAGGTCGCGATGAATGTCTGCGAAGGCCAGCACGGCCGAGATCATCGGCGCATTGACGGGGGCGATGGCCCAGACGGGGCAGGCAAAACGGGACATGGGCGTCTCCTGAGAGCCTGACCGTTTCGTTCGAAACGGACGAACAGGCTCGCTTTCAAAGTGGAGAGCGTGACGAGCGCTGAAACCGGCATCCACTTTCAGCTGTCACGCTCTCGTTCGGACCAGACCTGTTTGCACGTGCCGTGCGCCAGATTCGGTCGTATAGAGAACGTATGAGGCACGAAAAAGCTGCACGGCTCCTGGACCTGGCCCGCATGCTGGCGGGATCGAGCGAGGGCATGACCCTGGACGAGATGGCGCGCGCCCTGGATGTGGGTCGGCGCACGGCTGAGCGCATGCGCGATGCGGTCTGGGCCGCCTTTCCCCAGATGGAAGTGGTCGACGATCCGCCGACCCGGCGATTCCGCATTCCCGCCGGTCTGGACGGCCTGTTCCAGACGCCCACGGCCGAGGAGCTGGCGGCGCTGCGGACGGCGGCTGATTCCTACAAGGCCTCGGGCGCCGACGGCCGGGCCGCCTCGCTGTTCGCCCTGGAGCGCAAGCTGCTGTCGGCCTTGCGCGGCGCGGCCCGTCGCAAGGTCGCCCCCGATGTCGAGGCCCTGGTCCAGGCCGAGACCATCGCCATCCATGCCGGACCCCGGCCCTATGAAGACGAGGCCGCCCTGGCGGCCATCCGCACGGCGATCAAGGGGCTGAGCGCGCTGTCGTTCCGCTATGACGGCGGCAGCACCCCGGGCCGCACGCGCGAGGTGACGCCGCTGGGCATCCTGTTCGCCCGCAGCAACTATCTGGTGGCCCTTGAGGGCGAGGACATGCGCCCGCGTTCCTGGCGGCTGGACAAGATGAAGGCCCTGAAGGTGCTCGACCGGCCGGCCCCGCCGCCGGAGGACTTCTCGCTGCAGGCCTTCGCCGACGAGAGCTTCGGCATCTATCACGGCGCGGTCGAGGATGTGGTGCTGCGCATCCGGCCCGACCGGGCCGAGGATGCGATGCGCTGGCGTTTCCACTCCACCCAGACCGTGCGGCCCGAGCCGGACGGCTCGGTCACGGTGGCCTTCCGCGCGGCGGGCATGCTGGAGCTGGCCTGGCACCTGTTCACCTGGGGCGACGGCGTGGAGATCGTCTCGCCGCCAGGCCTGCGCCAGCTGATGGTGACCGAGTTGAAGCGGGCGCTGGCGGCCCACGGCTAGTTTCCCACGAGCCGCAACAACGCAAGTTCGCCGGCGCGCGCCGAAGCGCTCCTGCCGGACGGCAGCTGCCCCGCTTCATAGGCCTCCAGCACCCGCGGGTGGATATAGGCCGCGCGACAGACGGCCGGGGTGTTTCCCAGCAGGCCCGCGACCGCCTTGACGCACACGGTCACCGATCGCTTGGCCTCGGTCGCGGTTTCCGCGGGCGGCAGCGCGCGCAGACCCTCCATGAGCGCCAGGGATCCAGCCCAGGTGCGGAAGTCCTTGGCCGAGAAATCGGATCCACAGGCGGCGCGGATATAGTCATTGACGTCGCTGGACTCGACGGCCCGTCGCTCGCCGCCCTCATCGACATATTTGAATAGGCGCTGACCGGGGAGATCCTGGCACGCGCGGACGACGCGCGTCAGGCGGCGGTCCTGGAACCCTGTCTTGTGGCTCTTGCCGCTCTTGCCGCGAAACTCGAACACCGCGCCGCCGCTGGCCAGCCGCAGGTGGCGCTTTTGCATCGTCGTCAGGCCAAAGCTCTTGTTGGTCCGGGCATATTCGTCATTGCCCACGCGGATCAGGGTCAGCTCGAGCAGCCGGACCACGGCGGCCAGCACCTTCTCGCGCGGCAGGCCGCGACGGGCCAGATCGGCCGCGACGCGCTTGCGCAGCCGGGGCAGGGCGCGGCCGAAGGCGGCCATCCGCTCGAACTTGCGCACGTCGCGATCAGCCCGCCAGTCCGGGTGATAGCGATACTGCTTGCGACCCCTATGGTCGCGACCCACAGCCTGGATGTGGCCGCGCTGGCTGGGGCAGATCCAGACCTCGGTCCAGGCGGGCGGAATGGCCAGGCCCCGCAGGCGCTCGAGGGTCGCCTCGTCTTTCAGGGGCTTGCCGTCGACATCGACATAGCGAAAGCCCGATGCCGTCGCGCGTCGGCCCAGGCCGTTGTGGTGGTCGTCGCAATAGACCAGTGCGGAACTGGCGATCGGGGCCATCTGGTGGGTGTCGCGGGCCATGGTTTGCCTCCCTATCGCCGTGCAACGTGATAGAGGAAGCGCCGGTTCCGGGAGCCCGCGTCAGACATGAACTATCGCCACGCCTATCACGCCGGAAACTTCGCCGACCTGCAGAAGCACGCGATCCTGCTGGCGGTACTGGAGGCGCTGAAGGCGCGGTCGCCCAGCCTGTCGGTGATCGACACCCATGCGGGGGCCGGCGGCTACGACCTGAGCGGCGAGATGGCGCGGCGGTCGGGCGAAGCCGACGCCGGGATCTTCCGCCTGCTGCAGGAAGTCGACGCGCCCGCCGTGTTCGCCCCGCTGGTCGCGGCCGTGCGGGCCATGAACGGCGGCCAGGACGGGCCGCTCTATCCGGGCTCGCCGCTGCTGATCGCCGGGGCCCTGCGCCGTGAGGATCGCTACACCGCCTGCGAACTTCGCGACGACGATTTCGACCTGCTGCGCCGCTCGCTGGCGCCCTACGCCTTCGCCCAGGCGTCCAAGGCCGACGGCTACGAGACCGCCGCGGCTCGGGCAGGCCGAGGAGGGCGGGCCTTCATCCTGATCGATCCGCCGTTCGAGCGCCCGGACGACTATGCCCGCATTGTCGAGGTGACGCGCCAGGCGCTGCAGCGCGATCCCGCCGCCGTGCTGGCGATCTGGACGCCGCTGAAGGACCTGGAAACCTTTGACGCCTTCATCCGCGCGCTGGAAACTGTCACGAATGACGCGCTAGTGGCCGAGGTCAGACTTCGCCCCTTGCTGGATCCGATGAAGATGAACGGAAGCGCCATGGTGCTGGTCGGCGCCCCGCCCGAGGTCGAGCCCGCCGTGCGCGCGGCCACCGACTGGATCGTCCGCCATCTGGGCCAGGCCGGCGGCGCGGCCAGGGTCTGGCGGACCAGCGCGTGAGCGGACCCGCGCCGAGTTTCAGCGAGGCGCTGGGGGTTTGGCTGAAGATCGGCTGCTTGGGATTTGGCGGTCCTGCCGGTCAGATCGCCCTGCTGCACAAGACCGTGGTCGAGGAAAAGGGCTGGGTCGACGAGGCCCGGTTCGCCCATGCCCTGAGCTTCTGCATGCTGCTGCCGGGACCCGAGGCCCAGCAACTGGCGGTCTGGCTCGGCTGGCGGCTGCATGGCGTGCGGGGCGGCGTGGCGGCCGGGTTGCTGTTCGTGCTGCCTGGGCTGGCCATCATGCTGGGCCTGTCGGCGCTGTATGTCGTGTACGGACGATCGGAATGGGCCGGGCCCGTGCTGCTGGGCCTGAAGGCCGCGGTGGTGGCGCTGGTGGCCCAGGCCCTGCTGCGGATCGGCGGCCGAACGATCCGCGACCGCGCCGGACTGGCGATCGCCGTCTCCGCCTTTGCCCTGCTGAGCTTTACGGTTTTGCCGTTCCCGCTGCTGATCCTGGCGGCGGGCGCGATCGGGTGGGGACTGGGCGGCGGCGCGATCGCGCCGGGCGTGTCGGAGGCGGTTGTCGCGCGCGGCGGAACGCTGCGGACCGTGACGATCTGGCTGGCCGTGTGGCTGACGCCGGTCGCGGCGGCCCTGGCCATCGCGCCAGACTCCGTGGTGGCGCGGATGGGGGGCATCTTCAGCGGTCTGGCGGTGGTCAGTTTCGGCGGCGCCTATGCGGCCCTGGCCTATCTGGGCCAGGCGGCCGCCGCTTTCGGCTGGCTCACCCCGGTCCAGATGCTGGACGGCCTGGGCCTGGCCGAGACGACCCCGGGGCCGCTGGTGCTGGTCTTCGTCTTCGTCGGCTTTGTCGGCGCCTATCAGGCGGCCGCGCCGGAATGGGCCTGGATCGCCGGTCTGGCCGGCGGCCTGATGGCGGCCTGGGCGACCTTCGCGCCGTCATTCCTCTGGATCTTCGCCGGCGGGCCCTTCGTCGAGCGCCTGCGCGGACATCCGCGTCCGGCGCGCGCCCTGGCCATGGTTTCTGCGGCCGCCGTCGGGGTCATTGGTCAACTGGCGGTGTGGTTTGCCACGCATCTGCTGTTTCGCACCGGCGGAGCGCTGGCCTGGGGCCCGTTGAAGGCTGCCATTCCTGACCCCGCCAGCCTGGATATTGTCGCCCTGGGCATGACAGCCCTGGCTCTGGGTCTGACCTTCGCCCTGCGCCTGCCGGTGCTGGCCCTGGTGGCGGTGATGATGGCCACGGGGCTGGCCCTGAAAGTCTCCGGACTGGCTTGACCTAACGGCAACATTTTCGCACTTGCGAACGCCAGAACTGTGTTATGTTGCATTGCACAAAAATCGCGGTTGCCGGAGCGCGCGCCATGGTTTCCAACCTGTCTTTCTTTCCTGAGTTCAAGGCCGAGCGGGGCGACCCCGAAACGGCGCCACACGTGATGATCGGCGCGGCCTCGCCGCTGTGGCTGATGTTCGGCGGCGCGGCCGCTGCGGGCGCCGCCTGGTGGTGGTGGGCGTCGCGCTGGCGCGAGGCCGTCAATGTCGAGGCGCTCAGCGCCCTGGCGCCGGAACCGCTGGCGCCGCCCGCGGCCGAGTGGGTCGAGCCGATCGCCGATCCCGTCGTCGAACCCGCGCTGGACCTGGCCACCGAGGTCCTTCTCCAGCCGGTCGAGCTTGCCGCAGAAGCGACGGTCGAGACTCTCGAGGCCGTCGAAGCCGCTGGCGAGCTGGCGGCCGAGGCGCTCATTGAAATCGCCGAGACCATCGTTCCTGAGCCCGTCGCGCCTGTCGCAATGCTCGAACCGGCGGCAGACGTCGAGGCGGTGGCTGTCGAGGCTGCGGTCGCGGCTCCGACCGAAACCGCCAAGCTGCTCGCCGACGACCTGACCCGCGTGGTCGGGATCGGTCCCAAGCTGGCGGCGTCGCTGAGCGAACTGGGCGTGACCAGCTTCAGCCAGATGGCCGCTTGGACCGCCGAAGACATCCAGTCGATTGACCAGTTGCTCAATCTCAAGGGCCGGGTCGACCGCGACGCCTGGGTCGCCCAGGCCAAGCGTTTCGCCGGCGCAGCGACCGAGGCCTGAGGCCCCGGTCGCTGACCTTAGGGTCGTAACCGGGGGTCAGCGGCTCGGGCCGATGCCCCCGGGGCCGCACTCGGTGTTGAGGTATTTTTCGATCTCGACCAGCTGGGTTTCGAGCATGGCCGGTTCCATGGTGATGAAGCCGTGGCCCATGTCCTTGATTTCGAGATAGCGGTGCGGCTTGCCCGCCGCCTTCAGCGCATCGACGAACTTGCGGGACTGTTTGACATCGACGTTGGTGTCGCGGTCGCCGTGATAGATGAACAGCGGGATCTGGGCGGTCTTGGCCTGTTCCAGGGCGTCCAGGCCCCGGATCGTCGGGTTCTGGAACTCGCGCTGGAGCCGGTTGTCGAACGTGGCCTGCTTGAGGCTGGCCAGGTCGCCTGCGCCGGCCCCCGAGATCGCGCACTGATACAGGCCGTTAGGCCGGATGGCGGCGGCGAGGGCCGAATAGCCCCCGTAGGAATAGCCGAACATGGCGACCGCGTCGGGCGCGGCGATTTTCTGGTCGATCAGCCATTTGACGCCGTCGTCCTTGTCGTCCTGCATCTTCTGGCCCCACTCGCCGTCGCCGGCGCGCCACAGCTTCTGACCCCAGCCCTCAGAGCCGCGGAACTGCGGCTGCAGCACGGCGTAGCCGCGGCTGGCGAAATACTGAACCCAGCCGGCGGTGTCCCATTCCAGGTTGTCGCGCGCCCAGGGACCGCCATGCGGCTCGATCAGGGTGGGGTAGGGGCCGGGACCGAACTGGCCGGCCGGCGGCGTGGTCAGGAAGGCCGGGATCATCAAGCCGTCGCGGGCCGCATACTGCACCAGCCGCGTCGCGCCCAGCGAGGCGGTGTCCAGGTCAGGGCGAACCTTGCCGAGCAGTTGCAGGGTGCCGGACGCGTTGA